>CAMLIY010000162.1 GCA_946480125.1 uncultured Asticcacaulis sp. | reverse complement strand
CGCCAGGAAGGCAAGATCACTGGCGTCAGCCAGCATCCGGAAAGCGGCGACATCACCTCGGTCACGCTGGAAAATGGCCAGACCATCGCCGGCGACCTGTTTATCGACTGCTCCGGCTTCCGTGGCCTGCTGATCGAGCAGACCCTGAAAACGGGTTACGAAGACTGGTCGCAATGGCTGCCATGCAACCGCGCCGTCGCCGTGCCGTGTGATAAGGTGAGCGGCATCACACCCTACACCATCTCGACCGCGCGCGAAGCCGGCTGGCAATGGCGCATCCCGCTCCAGCACCGCACGGGCAATGGCTATGTCTTCTGCGAGTCATATCTCTCCGAAGACAAGGCCATGGAGCTAATCGTGCAACAGCTGGATGGCAAGCCCCAGGCCGATCCGCGCGTCATCCGCTTCACCACCGGCAAACGCAAAAAACAGTGGAACCGCAATGTCATCGCCATGGGTCTGGCCAGCGGCTTTCTGGAACCACTGGAATCGACCTCTATCTATCTGGTGCAGGAAGCGATCATGAAACTGATCCGCTACTTCCCGCGCGGCCACATTACGGATAGCCTGCGCGATGCCTTTAACCGTGACATGCTGTTCGCCTATGACGATGTGAAGGACTTCCTGATCGCCCATTATAAGGTGACAGAGCGTGAGGACACGCCCTTCTGGGCTTATTGCAAGCATATGGATATCCCCGACAGTCTGAAAACGCGGCTGGAAAGCTTCGAACAAGGCAACCGCTCGCTGGTCCAGCCCAATGAGCTGTTCAAGGAGGCGAGCTGGTTCGCCGTACTCGCCGGGCAAGGTCTGATGCCGAAATCCTATCACCCCGTCGCCGACCTGATGCCGGAGGATGAATTCCGCTGGCGCATGGACCGCATCAAGGAAGGCAGCGCTGGCCTGGCCAATGCCATGCCCGGTCATGAGGCCTACATCGCCAAGACCTGCCCCTCCCCGCAATTGGTGAGGGCATGAGTCAGTTTGTTCGCGTTGTCGAGAATTTTGATCGCGGCGCGTTTGATGCCAAGATTCGCTTTGCCGGCCAGCCGGTTATTTTCAAGAATATCGCCGCGAACTGGCCGGCGGTTAAGGCGGCTCAGGACTCGCCCAAAACGCTTGGCGATTATCTCCGCCGCTTCGATAGCGGCGCAGAGGTCAATATCTCTGTCGCCCGCAAGGAACTGAAGGGACAGTTCTTTTTCAATGACGACCTGACCGGTTTGAACTACCAGACCCACCGGCGCACCCTGAGCTTCATTATCGGGTGGTGCCTGTCTAATATGGGTCAGGCCGAAAGCGACTCGGTTTATCTCCAGGCGCAACAGATCGATCAACTCGCTCCCGGTCTGGCGGCCGATCTCGACATGCCCTTGCTCGACACACAGGTACGTCCGCGCCTGTGGATCGGCAACACCCTGCGCACCCAGACGCATTTCGATTATACCAGCAATATCGCCGTTCATGTGGCGGGTGAAAAGGTGTTCACGCTCTTTCCCCCCGACCAGACCGCCAATCTCTACCCCGGCCCGCTTGATCGCTCACCGGCCGGTGTGCCGATCAGTATGGCCTCGCTGGAGGCGCCAGATCCACAACGCTTTCCAGGCCTTGACGCCGCGCGGGCAAACGCCCTGACTGCGCATCTCGAACCCGGCGACGGCCTGTTTATCCCACCGCTGTGGTGGCACCATGTCCAGACCACCGGCCCGCTCAACATGCTGGTCAATTACTGGTGGAACGATGCTCGCCCTGACCTGGTCGATCCCGTCGCCGCCCTGCACATTGCGGGACTGGCGTTCAGGTCCATGCCCGAAGGCCAGCGCAAGGCCTGGCGCGAAATAATGGATTATTTCGTCTTTGACGGCGATCCGATCGGCCACCTGCCCCGGCATGTGCGAGGGGCCTTCAATGCCGATCTCACCTCACAGGAAATGGCCCAGCTCAAATCATTCTTCCTGGGCGGCCCGAAGCGTTTCTAAGCTCAATAGCAAAAATCCCCGCCAGCAAACTGGCGGGGATTTTCTTTTTCAGATTAGATTTCCGTTTAGTAGCGGAAACGGGCGCTGAGTTGGACGGTGCGGGCGGCGACCCGGACACCGGCCGGGATCAGATGGTTCTGACCGTAATAGGTATTCGAATTGTCTTCCAGAAGATTGGTGCCTTCCAGGGCAATCGTCATCCATTTGACTGGCGTATAGTCGAACGCGACATCGAGGCGAGACGTCGGTGCGAAATAGGTACTGTAACCAATGGCCGAGTAACCATCTAACCCGTTCCGCCAGCTATCCCGATAGTTATAGGCTATACGGGCACTGATCTTCGAGGTTTCGTAATACAGAGCCAGGTTATAGGTTGATTTCGAATTGTTCGGCGCATCGAACAGACCCGGAATGGTATCAATTTCATCCTGGGTGATCGGCGCACCATTATAGGTCGAATAGTAAATCTGTGCCTTGCTGTTATAGGTGAAGTTCGCCTGAGCACCGAAATTATTCCAGGGCGACGGCAGGAAGTCGAAGAAGCCCTGGGCATTCAGCTCAATGCCCTGGAATTCACCGCCATCCGAATTGACCGGCTTGCTGATATTATAGGTTACGCCATCAAATACGGTCGGGACGATCTCATAGATAATAAAGCCGTCCGGCTTCTTGTTGTAAACGGCCGCCGACAGTACGCCGCCGCGACCAAAATAGTATTCCAGCGAAGCGTCATAGCTGGTTTCCTTGTTCGGGCGCAGATCCGGATTACCGCCCCAACCCGCATTGCCGTTCGCAGACGTAACGCTGCGGTCATAATAGACGAAATCGCTGGCATCCATGAAATTGGGACGCTGAATATTGACCGTGTAAGCCAGGCGAAGTTGTAGCTTAGGCGTGAAATGCACCACCGCCGTGGCGTTTGGCATGACATCCGTGCCGTCGCCGGGTGTCAGGGCGGTCACGGTTGTCAGAGCGCCGGTTTTTGGATCAAACGAATTACGGTTCGATATGCTGTAGCCGAAGGTATGGACCGAACGGACACCAACCTGGCCATCAACAGGGATATCACCGACTTTGAAGCCATAGTTCACAATACCATAGATGGCGGCCGTTTTTTCATTCGATGAGAAGCTGCCTTGCATAAGTTCGGTGTCGACCACTTCGTCATCCCAGTCACCGGAACCGCCGTGATAGTCGCGCTCCGTGAAGAGATAATCGCGGATGGTGTCATAATTGGCCAGCAGGCTCTCGCGCGAAATGCGGAACCAGCTGGGCTCATTGGCGCTGCCCGTGTCGCTTTGAATCTTTTCCAGATCCAGGCCGCCGGCAAAATCGGCGACGTTCACAGGTGTATTGAAGCCGGCATAACGATAGCCATAGGCACGGGCAACATTACGATCACTGTGGCGTACCCCCATCTGAACCGAGCGGAAGAACTTATCATCGCTCAGGCGATAGGTCAGATCAGCTTGCCAGACCGTTTCATCGCTATTTTCAAAACCTTTGCCGTCTTCCCATTCCTTGACGCTGTAAACACTGGCATCAGCCGGATCGGCGCCGATATATTCAACTAAAGGTCCGCCGCCTTCAATCTGGTTTGAATTGAAATCGACATTGAGACCTGTCAGGCCATTGAGACGAAGCGTCTGCGTAACCCATTGATTATCAAACGTATTTTCATCTCTGTAAACGGCAAAGTTTACTGTAGCCCGGTCATTGTGCCAGTGCGCTTCAAAATTCACCCGGTTATTGGTCGCCTTGTTGAAATCGTCACGCGATGTCGGCCCCACCGGCATGATGTTCGTGTCCGCCGGATTTGGATCGGTTTCGGTCATTGACAGGATCGTCTTACCGTCCGGGCCATAAACAATATTCGACAGGACAGCGGGGCTATCCTTGAAACGCGTATTCAAGGCGCTATAGGAACGATTTTCCTTGGAATTGAAAGAAGATGCTTCCAGTACGACATCAAGTTGATCGTTGACGCGCCATTGATAGGAGGCATTCAGTGCCGGACGACGTACCTTGCCGCTTTCGACCCCGTACTGGGCGCGATACATGCCGACAGCATCTTTATGATCGGCGGGCAAACTCGCCAGTTGTTCGGCCCAAAACGGTGCCGGTGTTTCACTGGTAACATACTGTTCGTTATAATTGTTTTCCTGATAAGACAGATTGACCAGGAAGCCCATTTCGCCGATCGGTGTATCAAAACGCTTGGCGATCAGGGCGGAACCATACGGGCTTTCGGTATCACCGATGCTGCCGTAAACATTACGAACACTGCCGGCGAAGGTCCAGCCCTTCTTCAGGTCAAGAGGACGGCGCAGATCAACGTTAACTGTGCCGCCGATACCGCCTTCAACCTGGTCTGCGGTGCGTGTCTTATAGACCTGAACCGACTTCAGCAATTCGGCCGGAATATCGTTGAGCGAGGCGGTACGACCGACACCCGAAGCGTTCGGGCTGCCGTTCAACGTGGTCTGAATATCGCCCTGACCGCGGATCATGACGCTGTCGCCTTCACCGCGCGCGCGGGTGATCTGCACGCCGGTAACGTGGGCGATCGCTTCGACCACGTTATTGTCCGGCAGCTTACCAGCATCTTCGGCGTCGATCGAATCAACGATCTGCTTGGAGTTGCGTTTGCGGTCTACAGCGGACTTCAGGCTCTTGCGCAGGCCCTTGACGATGATCACTTCATCGCTCTGAGCCTCCGCCTTGGCCGTGGCGGCCTTTTCCGCCGCCGTCGGCTCCTGCGCCAGGGCCGGTGCGCAGATCATGGCCGCCGCCAGACCAGTAGCCGCCAGCAATACGCTCTTACTTACTCGTGTCGTCAACATCTGTATTCCCCGTTGAAAAACTGATGTCACGATGTGGACATGAAAAAAGGCAATCGTCAAAATATTTTATACGATATACGACGATATCATGACGAATCCAATAACATGACAATATAATGTGGCTAACGCGCAACACTTAGACTCAGGGAACACTAATGTGTTTCATATATAGGAACGGAAGCAATACTTGAATTAACTCATTGATATTTTTGAAATTATTTTCAAATATATTGCAACGCATTCAAAAAATATTTGCGATCCGGCAACTTCACTGCACAGAAATCCGACTAAAGAAGAATATTTCCTACGCGAAACAAACCGACAATCAAAGCGAATCCGTGGTTTACCACTTGCAATTTGACGTATATTGTATACCAAATTGTCGGACAACTGGAGTATAAAAATGGCCTTTCTGTCCGGCGACCGCCGACACTTTCTAAAAGCAACGGCGGCATTTACCAGCCTTGGCCTCATTTCAAATCACGCATTTGCCGGCAATATCTTGCCGCAAAAAATCAGCAGCCTGCCACTGTCGGATGTGCGTCTCCTGGCCTCCCCCTATAAGACCGCGCTAGACGTCAACCATGCCTATCTGGTGACGCTCGAACCCGACCGCTTCCTGCACAATTTTCGCAAGGGCGCCGGGCTGAAACCAAAGGCCGAAGCCTATGGCGGCTGGGAGCAGGACACCATCGCCGGTCACAGCCTGGGCCATTATCTTTCGGCCATCTCGCTGATGTACGCCCAGACCGGCGATCCGGTGCTGAAAGCCCATGCATCCTATGTCATCAATGAGCTGGCCCTGATCCAGGGCATGCAGGGCGATGGCTATGTCGCCGGCTTCCTGCGTAAACGCAAGGACGGCAGCATTGTTGATGGCAAGGAAATATTTCCGGAGATTATGACCGGCGATATCCGCTCCGCCGGTTTCGACCTCAATGGCTGCTGGGTGCCCCTCTATAACTGGCACAAGCTCTATAGCGGCCTGTTCGATGCGCAGGCCCTGTGCGGCCTCGACAAGGCCATTCCGGTGGCGGTCAACCTCGGTGGCTACATAGACAAGGTGTTCGCCGCCCTCTCCGATGCCCAGGTGCAGGAAGTGCTGAACTGCGAGCACGGCGGCATTAATGACAGCTTCGCCGAACTGTATCAGCGCACAAATGATCCGCGCTGGCTGAAGCTTTCCGAACGCCTCTATCACCACAAGGTGCTCGATTCCCTGGTGGCGCAGCAGGACAAGCTGGCCAATATTCACGCCAACACCAATATCCCGAAGGTGCTGGGCCTGGCGCGCCTGTATAATGCCACCGGCAATGCCGATTACCATACCGCCTCGGCCTTCTTCTGGGAGCGTGTGACCAAGCATCATTCGTTCGTCATCGGCGGCAATGGCGACCGTGAGTATTTCTTTGAGCCGGATACTATCTCCAGGCACATCACAGAGGCGACCTGCGAGCACTGCGCCACCTACAATATGATGAAGCTGACCCGCGACCTGTACCGCTGGTCACCGGACGCCGCCTATTTCGATTATTTTGAGCGCGCCCACCTCAATCACGTCATGGCGCAGCAGAACCCGAAGACTGGCATGTTCTCCTACATGACGCCACTGTTCACCGGTGCGGCCCGCGGCTTCTCCGATCCCGTCGATAACTGGACCTGCTGCCACGGCACCGGCATGGAAAGCCACGCCAAGCACGCCGAGTCGATCTATTGGCAGACGGCGGATACGCTGTTCGTCAATCTCTATATCCCGTCGACGGCCAAATGGGCCGCCAAGGGCGTGTCATTGCGCCTCGATACCGGCTACCCGTATGACGGTGCCATCAAGCTGGCCCTGACATCGCTCCGCCGCCCGACCCGCTTCAAGCTGGCTCTACGCGTGCCCGGCTGGGCAAAATCCGCTGCGCTCAAAGTGAATGGCAAGCCAGTCGAGGCCACGCGCGATAACGGCTACCTGATGGTCGATCGCGTCTGGCAGGCGGGCGATACCCTGGCGCTCGACCTGCCGATGGACTTGCATATCGAACCGACCTCGGACAATCCGGGCGTGGTGGCGTTGCTGCGTGGACCGATGGTCATGGCCGCCGATCTCGCCTCGGTCGATGACGACTACAAGGCCACCGATCCGGCCCTGGTCGGTGACAATCTGCTGGCCGGCTTCGTGCCGGTGGCCGTTGAAAAAGCCGAGTTCAAGACGGTCGGCATCGGCCGGCCGGGTGAGCTGAAGATCGTCCCCTTCTACAGCCAGTGGGAGCGCCGCAGCGCCGTCTATTTCAAGGCCTTCAACGAGGCCGACTGGAAGGTCGAGGAAGCCGCATTCCTCACCGAACAGGCCCGCCAGCGCGACCTCGCCGCCCGCTCGGTCGATGTCATGCACCTGGGCG
>CAMLIY010000161.1 GCA_946480125.1 uncultured Asticcacaulis sp. | reverse complement strand
ACCCGTTAACCACATACGGGTTCTTAACCTTATGTCCTCAAAAGTCTTAACAACTGATCAAGCAAAGCCAACTCGCCAATATGACGACCGCGCCTTACGAGACCGACCGCACACGACGCCGTCCTCAGGC
The DNA here is from genome assembly GCA_946480125.1 of uncultured Asticcacaulis sp. Next base: position 7,081 of record CAMLIY010000161.1, on the reverse strand, counting down.
GCCAGACGCTGTTGTGGCCTTTCGCGGTGTGTCTCTGGGTTATGATCTGGGCATGCCCCGGACTCTTTCGCAAGGTATAAATGAAGACGATCTGATCCTTAAAAATCTCAATTTCGAACTGCCGGCGGGCTCATTTCATTTTCTGACCGGGCCATCGGGTTCCGGCAAAACCTCGCTGCTGCGCATGATCTATCTGGCGCAAAAACCGACGACCGGCACAATAGAATTGTTCGGTGATACGATCCGTCCGCATGATCGCGCCCAGACCGCCGGCCTGCGTCGCCGGTTGGGGATAATCTTTCAGGACTTCCGCCTGCTTGAGCATCTGAATGTCTTTGACAACGCGGCCTTGCCTTTGTTTGTTCATGGCGCGCATTTCCGTGAATATCGCGACGATGTTACCGAATTGCTGAACTGGGTCGGGTTGAAAAACCGTCTGGACGCCATGCCCAATGTTCTGTCTGGCGGCGAGAAACAGCGTCTGGCCATTGCTCGCGCCGTAGTGACGCGGCCGACCCTCATTATTGCCGACGAACCGACCGGCAATATCGATTACGCCATGGGCTTGCGCATCATGCGGCTGTTCATCGAACTGAACCGGCTGGGCGCCACAGTGCTGATCGCCACCCATGACGAGGGGTTGGTAAAAGCTTCAGGTATGCCGGTGCTGGAATTACGTCAAAAGCAGTTGTTTCGGCGCGACCTGACGGCGGGTGGGTCATGATCGGACCGATCGCCGCCCGATTAAACAGCCTGAAGGCCAGCCGTCTGTTGCCGCAGCAGGATCAGCGCGAGGTGGCCCTGCATTATGTTATCGGCGTGTTGTGCTTTCTGGCCTGCATGGCGGCAATGATCGTCATGGCGTCAGATCGTGCCGCCCATGGCTGGTCACGTGATATCCGCGCCGAGGTAACGGTACAGGTACGCCCCACCGGCCTTGAAAGCGGTTCGGTGGCGGCGGCCAAGGCGGCGGAAGTTTTGGCCGGAGTCAAGGGCGTAGGCCAGGTAACGGCGCTGGAACCGGAAAAAGCCAAGGCGTTGATCAAGCCGTGGCTGGGTGACGCCATCCTGGACGACCTGCCGATCCCCAACCTGGTGGAGGTCACGCTGGATAAGAAAAACCCGGCCAGGCCTCAGGAGATGATGACCGCGCTGACCAATGCCAATATTGACGCCAGCATCGACGATCATTCGACCTGGCTGAAGGATGTCGAGCAGAGTGCCCTGACCATCCGGTTGATCTCGATCGGTATTTTCGTCATTATCTTTTCGGCTACAGGTGCCGTCGTCGGCTTCGCCACGCGGGCTAATCTGACCGCCCGTGCCGATATCGTTGATGTACTTTCCCTGTGCGGGGCGAGTGATATATTCATCGCGGAACGCTTCCAGTGGCGCTTTGCCCGCATGACATTTGAGTCGGGACTTTTGGGCGCCGGCCTCGCTGCCGCGGTCATGGCCCTTATAAAAGCCACAGGTTCCTCACAAAGCTTCGCCATAGCCCTTCCCTTTTCATGGCCGGACCTGTTAATATTAATTCCATGCCCGTTTCTGGTCGCGTTAATCGGCGCCCTGACCGCGCGTATGGTGACCTTGCGGCTGCTCGCCAGGCATGATTAATGGCTAGGATTGGTTAAGGGGGAGGCTGTCATTATCAAACATATGCGTACCCTGATTGCGTTGTTCGTGGTTCTTCTGCTGTGGACAGCGGGCCTGTTCGCCTTTGCCGATCGGGTTATTGATTCGACCCCCGCCATAGAACCGGCCGAGCCGGCGGATGCCATTGTCGTGCTGACCGGGGCTTCAGATTTGCGCCTGAAGGCCGGAATGCGGTTGCTGGAGCGGCGAAAGGGCGCACGCATGTTTATTTCGGGTGTCAATCCGGAGGTCAAGCGACCGGAACTGATGGCTGTGACCGAAGGCTCTAAACGGCTCTATGAGTGCTGCGTTGATCTCGGTTATCAGGCTGAAAATACAGTCGGCAACGCTCACGAAATCGCAGACTGGGCGCGCGGCCATGACTTTTATGCCTTGATCGTCGTCACTTCCGATTATCATATGCCGCGATCTCTGCTGGAGCTGAAAGCTGACATGCCGGGCGCGACGCTTGTTCCCTATCCCGTCGCCACGCCCGATCTCGACGCGCGCGGCTGGTGGAAATCGCGTAAAGGCCAGCGCATCATCGTGCTCGAATACTGCAAATACCTGACCATTCTTGGTCGTGACGCCATCTTAAGCCTGTCGCGCAAATTCGGTGACAAGGGCAGTGTCCCCGAACCAAAGGCCGGCACCGAAGACGCACTCACTATGAGTTCCGCCTCGTGAGTTTCCTGATCACACGCGTCCGCTCGCTGCTTTTCATGCTGTGGCTTTATGGCACCATGGCGTTTTTCGGCATTGTCTGCTCGCCGCTTTTGCTGTTTCCAATTCCGGCGGCCATGGCTGTGATCCGCTGGTGGGCCGCATCGGTGCTTTTCGGGGCGCGTTGGATCGTTGGGGTCAGGGTCGTTTTTCGGGGCCTGGAGCATTGTCCTGATGGACCGGCGCTGATTGCCGGCAAGCACCTCAGCATGCTCGACACCATCGCACCATTCACCATCCTGAAACGCACCTGCTACGTGTTGAAAAAGGAGCTGATCTATTTGCCATTTCTGGGCTGGTTTGCCTGGCGAACAAAAATGGTGGCGATCAATCGCGCTGACGCCGCCAAGGCGCTGAAACTGATGGTGGCGGCCTGTCGTGCGCGTCTGGAGGACGGCCGGCAAATCCTGATCTTCCCGGAAGGCACACGTTCAAATGTGGGTGATGATCCGTCTTACAAGCCGGGTGTGGCGGCGCTTTACCGCGATCTCGACGTGCCCTGCCATTTGCTGGCAACCAATAGCGGCCAGTTCTGGCCGGGCCATGGTATCGATCGCAAACCCGGCACGGTGGTGTTCGAGTTCCTGCCGCCCCTGCCGGCCGGTCTGAAACGCGGTGAATTGATGACGCAGATGAAGGACAGGCTTGAAACGGCCTCTAACCGTCTTATCGCGGAAAATTCATAACGCACATCCAGATGGCCATAGCCACCATCATCAGGTTTTCAGTCAGTGATACGAAACCGAGCGGGACGTTGCTGTCGCCACCCACACAGGCACATTTCAATTCGCGCTTGTCGATGTAGACGGCCTTGAAGACCGAGATCGCGCCAATCGTGCCTATGACCAGGGCCACGGGTATCGAAACCCAGTTGAACGCATGGGCTGACATCAACAGGCCTGCGCCGGCCTCGGCAAAGGGATAGATGTAGCCGTAACGCACCCAGCGTCTGGCCAGCAGGTCGTAATTCAGGAACATGGTCGAGAAGGTCTCGATGTTCTGTAGTTTCAGAATGGCCAGTACCACCATGCTGAAACTGATGAACCATTCAGCGGCGCGCACGGTAAACGGATTGCCGGACAGGGCGTAGCTGACGGCCAGGGCCAGCAGGGCCGTGATGGCGAAGACGGCAATGACCGGCTGATAGGTCGGCTTTTTGGGGTCACGGACAGTCTGGCCGAACCAGCGGCGCAGGTCGTCATAGCCGCCGATACGCTCGCCATCTATGAAGGTTTGCGGCGTGGTTTTGACGTCGTGCTCGGCCTTGAAGGCGTCGGTTTCCGCGCGTGTCCTCAGCCAGCGGTCATCGACCCTATAGCCTTTACGCCGCAGCAGGTCACGCGCCTTGAGGCCGTAGGGGCAGATATGGGTTGGCATCACCATGCGGTAGAGGGTTGCGGTTTTTACAGGAGCAGTCATCAGGCAGTCTCGCTTTGTTGGACGACCGGGTATATATACATTCCGTACCATGGTACGGAGTCAAGCGATGAAATACACGACGATTTCAGGGCTGGCCCGCACGGCTGATGTCAGCGTGGAAACCGTCCGCTATTATCAGCGGCGGGGCTTGCTGGGCACGCCTGAACGTGCGGGAGGCATAAGACGGTATGGCGAGACGGATGTCCGCCGCCTGCGCTTTGTCCGTCTGGCGCAGGCGGCGGGCTTTACCCTTGAACAGATCGGTGAACTGATCGAGCTGGACGCCGGTGAGGATCGGGACCGCGCCCGACACCTCGCCCGAACCCAGATCGCCGTGCTGGATGGCCGGATCGCTGAAATGGTGAGGGCGCGAAAGGCGCTCGCTCACCTGGCCGACGCCTGTGGCGCGACCACAGCCGGCCCTTGCCCGATTATCACCGCCTTCGATCAGGCTTAAGATCTATGACAGAACAACCACGACAACACGGCGATTGGCGGCGCGCCCATCGGCGGTGTTGTTCGGGGCCACCGGTTGTTCGGAGCCATACGAAATCGACGACATGCGATTCAGGGCCACGCCTTGCTGGTTAAGGAAGCGGCGAACGCTGTCGGCCCGCGCCTGACCGAGCTTGTAATTGATATCATCGGTGCCGGTGGCGTCGGTATAGCCCTGGATTTCAAGATAGACATTCTTGTTGTCGGTCTTGAGCTGGTTGGCGAGTTGCGTCAGCTTGGCCTTTGTGTCTTCCGACAGGACGGCCTTGTCAGTATCAAATTTTGCAGAATCATCGCTCAGGACGACCGAATAATCGAACTTGCCTTCGGCCAGCTTTCCGGCGGAGGTGGCGCGATCAAGCGCTTCCTGCGTGGTTCGGTCGAGCTGGGCGAGGTGGGCGTCATTCTGATCGAGCCGGCCGTTTACCACGGTGATTTTGTCGTCGACATATTTATGGCTGGCGCAGCCGGAAACGGCGATCATGAGGGGCAGCGCTGCCAGCAGCGCAACGGATTGGAAGCGTTTCATCAAAACTCTCTTCTTGCGAAATCCGTCAAGCGAATCTGACATGAAACGCCCTTAACGGATACCGGGTAGGCCCCCGCCTGTCCCTGAATGCCAAATTAGAGGGGCAATAAGGACGGAAAAAAGGCGCGCAAATATTAAGGCGGGCACCTTTGTGTGCGCAATAATATATGGATTTAATAAAAAGAGGCGGAGCAGCCAAGGCCGCTCCGCCACATTCAAGACCGGTTGGGGGGTGAGGAATACCGGCCTCAAACAAATCAGTGAACGTTGCTCATATCGACCGGACCCTTGGGACGCGGAACAGTCCACACAATCAGGGCACAGGCAGCGAACAGACAGGCGGCGCCCATAAAGACCTCATTGGTTGAAAGCATGAGAGCCTGCCCGCTGACCATCTGATCAAGCAGGCCTGTGGCGGCGCTTTCGGGAACGCCATGTTGGGTCAACAAACGCACCGATTGGGCGCCGTCCAGTCCGCTGACGATCTGCGAGCGATTGGCCGTGGCATTGTTTTCCCAGATGGTGGTGACGAACGAGGTGGCGATGGCGCCGGCCATGGTGCGGATGAAGTTCTGCAGACCGGCGGCATTGGCGGTTTCCGAAGGCTTGACCGATCCCATTGATATTTGCAGCAGGGGCATGAAGAAAAAGGGCATGCCAACGCCGGTCAGGAAGATCAGGAAAGCGATCTGGCCAAAGCTCATATCCATGGTAGCCATGCCGCGGATGAAGGTGATGATGGCCAGCCAGCCGACGCCAAGGAAAATCAGCCGGCGTGGATCGACCTTGACGGCCAGTTGCGCGGCGATAGGGGCGGCGAAGATGGCCAGCACGCCCACCATGCCGGTGGCGTTGCCCGCCCATGAAGCCGTCCAGCCCAGGTTATTTTGCAGCCATAACGGCCCGATGACATTGATGGCGAAGAAGGAACCGATCATCAGCGCCATGCAGACCATGGCGATGGAGAACCCCCGGTGCCGGAAGACGCGCAGATCGACGATCGGATTGGAATCCGTCAGTTCCCATATCAGGAAGGCGATGAACCCAAGCAAGGCTATGAGGGCCAGGGTGATGATGAAGGGCGAGGCGAACCACTCGTTCTCCTTGCCGAGGTCGAGCATCAGTTGCAGGGAGCCGACCCACAGAACCAGCAGGCCGAGCCCAATCGTATCGACACGCGCCTTGGCGGTCTTGGTTTCCTGGCTGAACAGCACACGCCAGACGAGGAAGCCGGCGATGATGGCGACAGGTACGTTGACCAGGAAGATTGAGCCCCAGCCAAAATTATCGCACAGGGTGCCGCCCAGCATCGGGCCGGCAACGGGCGCCACCAGGGTAGTGATGGCCCAGATGCCCATGGCGGCCGGTTGCAGCTTCTTGGGGAAGATGGTCAGCAGCAAGGTTTGCGACAGCGGCATCAGCGGGCCGCCGCAGAAACCTTGCAGAATGCGCGCCATGACGAGGATTTCCAGCGATGGCGAGATGCCGCACAGGAAGGACGCGATGCCGAAACCGATCAGGGCGGTGGAGAAGACCCGGACCGTGCCGAAACGCATGGCCAGCCAGCCGGTCAGCGGCACGGCGATCGCCTCAGCCACGGCATAAGAGGTGATGACCCAGGTGCCCTGGGAGGTCGAAACACCCAGCGCGCCGGCGATGTTGGGCACGGAGACGTTGGCGATCGAGACATCGAGAATGGCGACGAAATTGGCCATGGCCAGCAGGATGCCGCACAGCCACAGCGTAATGCCGGTCAGCGGTACAGGTTCTTTGTAGGTGGAATCGGCGGTAGCTGAAGCGGACATGGGTCCAAACCTTCTACAGGTTGTTAGATATGAGACCCGCACCACCACGCCCATGAGGGCGCTATTCCCCTCCCCAAAAGCGGGGGAGATATAAGAAGGAAGGTGTGTCCTGTTGCTCCCAAGCGCTGGGAGCCGGTATCGTGACGGTGGGGTTTAAGGCTTTATTCGTTGACGCTGATCTTGGCTTTCATGCTCATACCGACGCGCAGCGGATGCTGTTTCAGTTCCGTCGGATTGAGTGAGATGCGGACGGGCACGCGCTGGACCACCTTGATCCAGTTGCCGGTGGCGTTCTGAGCTGGAATGATGGCCATGGACGAACCGGTGCCGCCCGAAAGGCCGGCGACCTTGCCGTGATACTTGACGCTGCCGCCGTAAACATCGGCGGTCAGTTCGACCGGCTGGCCGATCTTGACCTTCTTGAGCTGAACTTCCTTGAAATTGGCGTTCACATAGGCGCTCTGGATCGGCACGA
>CAMLIY010000160.1 GCA_946480125.1 uncultured Asticcacaulis sp. | reverse complement strand
CCGGACTCAGTCAGTAGGCTATTAGACCACTCTGTTCAAAGCTTCAAACCATTGCGGTGCGAAAAAATCACCTTTTGCCCACTTTCTTACACTTTTTCGCTTGTGCCGAAAGATAATGCAAATCACTCGCAAATACTGCACCTTAAGTACCGAAGTTATCCAAGGGTTTGCTGGTCACAGCACTATTTTTTCCGTTTTATATGTTGACACCGCCTCGTCCACCGAACTACTAAGCGCACCTCTTCGAAGCCAGCGGCAACGCAGGCCCAATAGAAGAGACAAGGGAATGCGGGTGTAGCTCAGTTGGTTAGAGTGTCGGCCTGTCACGCCGAAGGTCGCGGGTTCGAGTCCCGTCACTCGCGCCACCCCTGCTTTGGTTAAGCAAAGGGTGGCACCGCATTTTCCCTGTTGTCTTACATCTCTTCTTTCAAAAAGCTTCCTGATCGCTTCAGGCGTGGTATGGCGCTGTATCGTTTGACGAACATTTTTGACTGTTATGTCCGCGTTTTATCTGTTGACACCCCTCTCTCGCCGAACTACTAAGCGCACCTCTTCGAAGCCAGCGGCAACGCAGGCCCAATAGAAGAGACAAGGGAATGCGGGTGTAGCTCAGTTGGTTAGAGTGTCGGCCTGTCACGCCGAAGGTCGCGGGTTCGAGTCCCGTCACTCGCGCCACCCCTGCTTTGGTTAAGCAAAGGGTGGCACCGCATTTCCCTGATTTTTTATCCCGAATTGACGTCAAGATTAAAGCATAAGGCGCGTGACGTCTTGCCCATTCCCGCCGCACGCGCTTATAAGCGTCACGGACATAATTAAGCCCTCTTTATTTCCAAATTTGCGACACAACTGAAACCCGGATTGCTGATCCGACGCAATTGGTGTGCGTCAAATGGCGTTTGCCACCTTTTCGACTGTGAAAATAAAGGTTAAGAGGTGGACCTTGGTTTCACAAACGACACACACGAAGGCTCCCAGAACTGCCGAGCGAGCCTCACCTCCATCCATTGTATATAAAGCATCCCAGGGAAGCTTATCCAAATGCGCAAAAACAGACTACTGACCGCAACCGCCCTCACCCTGAGCCTGGGCCTCGTCGCCCTTGCGGGTGTCAACGGTCAGGCCTTTGCCGCCACAACGATTTCAGATGGCCGTACAACCGCCGTGAAAACTTCGGATACGGGCGACCTGACTGTGGCTACAACCGGCTCGATTACCGTGACCTCCGGCAATGCCATAACAGTTGATTCAAATAATTCGGTCACCCTGAATGGCAAGATCGATATGCTGAAGTCGGCTAATGGCGCGACCGGCATCCTGATAAACGGCGGGCGCACGGGCAATCTGACGATCTCATCCAATATCACGGTCACCGACGATTATACGCAGCTGGATACCAATAAGGCGACCGACGGCACCACAGCCGCGCCGGACGGCATTCTGGAAGCCCCGTTCTCTGATACCAGCACACGGTACGGCATTCATTCGACCGGAACCACGCCTTTTATCGGCAATGTGTCGGTCAACAATGCCAGCGCGATCGCGGTTGATGGTAACAATTCCTACGGTATTCGCTTTGAAAACAAGGTGCAGGGCACGTTCGTCATGGACGGCGCCATTACCTTGAACGGCGACAACAGCACCGGCGTTTCGCTTGAAAACGGCGCGACCGGGGCCGTTTATCTGAGTGGCTCGATCAACAGCCGGGGGCAAAATACCAGCGTTGTTAAACTGAACGGTGATTTCGGCGACAACGTCATCATCGACGGCACCTATACCGGCACAGGCTATGCCACAACCGCCGCCCTGGGTGCCGATGCTCTGAAGATTGTGCTCGCTACGCCGGCTGATCTTTACCAGTCCGGCCCGCTGATCAGCATCGAAGGTAATCTGGCTCATGGTCTGCTGATCGGTTCGACCGTCGTGGCCGATACAAGCGACGCCAACAAGGCCAATGTCGATCAGGATGGTGACGGCAATCCGGATGCCAACCAGCAGACAGCGGCTCTGACCAATTATGGTTCCGCCGCAGCTCTGCGCGTGGGTTCGGCCACAAACGACATAACCCTGGGCGGCACCGTCTACAATTCTTCTACGCTTCCCGCCAACAAGCCGGCAATCAATTATGGTCTGCTGATCCGCGGCGCTGTTAATGGCTACGGCGTCTATCAAACTGTGAACAGTACCGGCGTCCAGCTTGGCGGCACCGGCCATGCTGTCAATATCGCCAACGGCATCGGTATTGCCGGCACGGTCGCCTCGACGGGCTTTGGCGGTGACGCGACGGCCCTGTCGGTTCAGGCCGGGCTCACCACGCCCTTGCTTGATGTGACCGGCACTGTACGCGGCACCGCGGCTTCGGCCACCAGCCTGGCCAGTACCGATACAGACGGTACCAAGCACTATACGACCGTCGGCGGCACAACCGCCCATGGCGTCGATATTCTGGCCGGCGCCAGTCTGCCCAATATCAATGTGGGTGTTGGCGGTGGTATCTATGCCGCTGCAACGGGTTCGACGGAAAACGCCGTCGCCATCCGCGACCTCTCCGGCACTTTGACGACGATCAATAACAACAACATCATCAGCGCCACGATTTCCGCGTCAGATGATAATGTGGACGGCGTGGCCGATACGATCGTCAATCGTGGAGTCGCCATCGATGTTCGCGCCAATACGACCGGTGTGACGATCACCCAGACCGACACGGCGCCAACAGATAGTGATGCTGACAAGGCCATCCCCATGCCCTATATCCAGGGCGATATCCTGCTGGGCGCTGGCAACGATTCAATTGCCTCCAATGGCGGACTCATATCAGGTAATATCGATTTTGGCGCCGGCGCCAATGCCTTTAAGCTGGACGGCAACGCCACCTATATCGGCAAGATGAGCGGTGCGGGCACGGTGGCGCTGGATATCACCAAGGGCGGCTTTTATCTCACTTCGGGATCAGCTCTCAACCTGACCAGCCTGCATATTGGCGCGGAAAGCACCCTGGGTCTTACCCTGGATACCGATCACCCAACCGTACCGATCTTCACCAACAGCGGCGCAGCTGTTTTTGATGACGGCGCGTCGGTCAGTCTTTCCCTGAATAAGCTGATTGTTAATCCGACCGTATTTACGATCATGTCCGCGTCCAATATCGATCTCGGCACATTGGATTCGGCCAGTCTCGACGGCAAGATACCTTATCTTTATCATGCAGATCTGACGACAAATGCGGGCGACACCACACTCTATGCCAATTTCCGTCTGAAAAATCAGGCAGAAGCGCAATATTCGGATAATCAATACGCGGCCCTTACCCCGGTCCTATCCGCCGTTGCCCAGGATACCGGCGCCACCAGTTCTCTGATGTCACAACTGACGAAAGAGGGTTTCGATCAGATATATAACCAGTATCTGCCGGACTATTCGGGCGAAAACCTCTTGAGTCTGGCCACAGGCGCAGCCTCCCTCAATCGTACCCTGAGCAGCCTGACGCTTGTGCCTGACAACAATGAGGGTCAGTGGTGGCTTCAGGAATACGGTTATCAGGTCAAGCGCAAATATGGCGAGACGGCCGGCTTTAAATCTACCGGTTTCAGCTTCGCCGGCGGCCGCGAACGCGAAGTCTACGGCAATCAGATGCTGGGTCTCTACCTGGCCTATACATCCGGCTCTCCGCTGGATACCTTCGCCATCGCCGGCGAGAACATGGTCAACTCCGACGTGACCCTGGGCGGCTACTGGCGCATTCGCACCGGCGGTCTCAAGGCCTGGGCGCATGCCGGCGCTGGTTATACCTCGTTTGAAACCACCCGTAACATCCTGACCACGACGGTCAACCACATCGCAAAAGCCAAGTGGAGCGGGTATTCTTATAGTGGCGGTGCCGGCGCGTCTTACGAAGTCAAGGCGGGAAGCTTCAGCGTCACACCCCAGGTTCTGACAGATTATTACGCGCTGAATGAAGAGAATCACGATGAAACCGGCGGCGGCGACTTTTACGACCTGTCCGTAGCGGAACGGGACAGCCACTTGCTGACCGCCAGCGCCCTCTTCAATGTCAGCTACAACAAGTTCTTCGCCAAACCGGAAATCTGGGTCGGTTACAAGCAGAACGTTTCAGCGGAAATCGCCGATACCATCGCAAACTTCAAGGGTGCAACTCCATTCACACTGAATGGCGGTGATATCGAAGGCGGCGGTCCTGTTGCCGGCTTCCGTATCTCTGCGGATAACCAGTACAGCTATTTCTCACTTGAAGGCGAATACGAAAAGAAAGACGATTACACCAACTATTCGGTATCTTTACGGACACGCTTCCAGTTCTGATATGATATGATGTTTAAGTTAAAGCCGCCGCGCATTGTTCGCGGCGGCTTTTTCGTTTTCGCGGCGCATTGCTTTTTAAGGCATGTCTGTGGACATTGCGTGTGTCGCAGTCAAAAGGGCTATGCAATGGCGGAACAAATTACCCATGTGTCGGATACGGCCTTCTGGGTGGCCTGGTATCGCTGGCTGGAAACTCAGCGCAAGGATGCACTCTTCCAGGATCCGCTGGCGGGTAAGCTGGTTGGTGGCCGCGGCAAAGAACTGGCGCGTCATATGGGCATCGAAAGAGCCATGGCCTGGTCGATGTCGCTGCGTACCTGGATAATCGATACCTATATCATGGAAGCCATTTCTTCGGGCGTCGACTGCGTTATCAATCTGGGGGCGGGTCTGGATACACGCCCGTACCGGCTTGATTTGAAACCAGAGCTTTTATGGATAGAGGTCGATTTCGCCAATATCATTACCTTCAAGGAAGAAATTCTGGAGGGCGATAGACCGTCCTGCCGCCTAGAACGTATCGCATGTGACCTATCCGATGACGAGGCGCGCCATGCCCTTCTTGCAGACCTCAACCGTCAAGGTCGTGCTATTCTGGTGCTGACGGAAGGCGTAATCCCATATCTCGACAACGCGGCCGTTGAAGCCTTGGCCAGAAATTTGAATGAACAGAACCATATAAGCTATTGGATAACTGATTATTTCTCGCCGTTTTTCCTGAGTCTGGCTGCGCGTGGCGCCATTATCAAACACCTGCAAAAAAATGCGCCTTTCCGCTTCAATCCCGGCTCTGAGCCAGACGATTGGGCACGTTTTTTTGCTGCTTGCGGCTGGCAGATCGAGACTATGCGCTTCATTGGCGAAGAAGGCCGCAAGATCGGCCGTGACCTGCCAGCCAACGCTTTACTGAGAGCCTTTATGCGCTTTGCCAGTGAATCACGCCTGCGCCCCTACCGTCGTATGAACGGATACGCTCTTTTAAAAAGGGGAAATATGGCAGTATCAATCGCTGGCTGATACATCGATATTACTTATTTCAAATATCGTTAATATGAGTTATGCCGGATTATAACGCCAAAAAAAAGGCAGCAAATAAATCAGGGAGGATCTACGATGTCACAAATTTCACGACGCGGTCTTATGGGCGTTGGCATGGCTACATTTGGCATGGCCACATTTGGCCAGACCATGGCCGGCTCAGCCATAGCCAGGGAAAACCCGAACGCTGATGAAAATTTCGTTACGGTTGACGGCACGCACTTCAAGCTCAAGGGCGATGCCTACCGCTATGTTGGCGCCAATATCTGGTATGGCGCTTATCTTGGTTCGGCGGCCAGTTTTGGTGATCGTGCCCGGTTGATCAAGGAACTGGATGATCTGAAGGCGCTGGGCGTTATCAATCTGCGAGTGCTTGGCGCTTCCGAATTGTCCCCTTTGATCAATTCACTCGACCCCGCCTTTTCCAGCAAGCCTGGCGATTATAATGCCGACCTGCTGACCGGCCTTGATTTCCTGCTGGATGAACTCTCCAAACGCGACATGAAGGCCGTTCTGTACCTGACCAATTTCTGGGAGTGGTCTGGCGGCATGGTCACCTATCAATACTGGACCAATGGCGGCCAATATATAAATATGAATGACCCGGCCCATCCTTGGCCTGAATTTGCTGATTTCTCGGCCCAGTTCTATGCCAGCGGCGCCGCCAAGCAAGCCTATTACGACTATATCCGTATGCTGCTTGGCCGAACAAACTCTATAAGCGGCAAGGCCTATAAGGATGAAACGGCTATCATGGCCTGGCAGTTGTCAAACGAACCACGTCCAGGCGGTAGCGACGCGTCTGTCAAGGCGCATGTCGACGATTATTATGGCTGGATCAGGGACAGCGCCGCGCTGATTCGCTCGCTTGCGCCAAACCATCTGGTCTCACTCGGTCATGAAGGTTTGATGGGCGCCAATAATCAGGAAGAGATCGTCATCAAGGCCCACGAACATATCGATTACCTGACGGCACATATCTGGCCGCAGAACTGGAGCTGGGTTGACAAGGATGATCTCGGCGGCAGTTTCGAGGCTGGCGCGGCTAAGGTGCAAGCCTATATTGATGCCCATATCGCTATCGCCAAAAAGATCAACAAACCTCTGGTCTTCGAAGAATTCGGCTTCCCACGCGATAATATCAGCTATGACGCCGGCACACCGACCACTTACAAGGACAGATTCTACGGCTTGATCTACAAGGCTGTGGAAGACGCCATAGCGCACAACACGCCGGTGGCCGGTTCCAATTTCTGGGCCTGGGGCGGCGCCGGCCGCGCGCTCCATCCGGATCACCATATGCTGCGTGGCGAAACCGCCTATGTCGGCGATCCGCCGCATGAGCCGCAGGGCTGGTACAGCGTTTTTAATACCGACACCTCAACACAGGCGCTGATAAAGGCGCACGCCGCCAACCTTCTCAACATAAAGCGTTCGTCTTAAGTAACGATATTAAAAAAAGACCGCGCCACGAAATTGAAACGTGGCGCGGCCAAGGTTTATCAGAAGAGGCCGTTCTGATAATCTGTAAATGCCTGTTTGATGTCCTGATGAGATGTCATTACGAAGGGACCGTGACGCACAATCGGCTCTTTCAGTGGCCGGGCGGTGAGCACCAGCAGACGCGCCCCCGCCTGCCCCGCCGTCACATTCAAAACATCGCCGTCATCGAGAATACCAGCCTGACCCTGGCTGATCAGCTTTTGCTCAATCGCAACGCCACCCTCACAGACATAAACAAAGCCGTCATGCCCTGACGTCATCGGCAAGATCAGCTCACCCTCGCGTTTGAGAATGATATCTGCAAAAAAGAGTTCGGTCTGTGCGGTGGCTATCGGTCCCAGCAGGCCATGATAACGTCCGGCGACAATCCGAATCTC
>CAMLIY010000159.1 GCA_946480125.1 uncultured Asticcacaulis sp. | reverse complement strand
CCGCCACTGCGGTCGAATCGATCGTGCCGACCTATCTGTGGCGCTTCCGCAAGAATGGCCAGTTCGCGGTTACCGCTTAAGCGCCTGGGGATTGGGGCTCCAAAGCGTCCCCGCTTCAGGCGAGTTCAAACCGCTCGGTTACAAACGTCATCAGCCCCTCCAGCGACACCTGCATGATGGCCTGATCATACCGCATGATCAGGCCCTTGTTGTCTTCCTCATCAAAGGCATGGCTGGCGTCAAGCTCGAGCATGGTCACGTCAACATCCTGCGCCTTTAGTTTGCCGAAGATTTTCCGCGAATGCCTGAGCGGTGTGAGATGATCCTTGCCCGCCAGAACCACAAATGTCTTCGGCCTGTACAACCACTTTGCCGTATTCGAACGTGCCGGGAAATTGATATAGGGATAAACGAGATAAAGCCCCCTGAGCCGATCAACCAGCGCCGGATCGGGATCGGCGATCCTGACATGCCCGGGCGTGGTGAGCGGCGAGGTCATCAGGTCCATGATCGACCAGCCGCCATGGCTGAATCCGCCCAAAATCACCCTGTCCATATCAACCCGGCCGCTCTGTTGCAGGCCATACAGCACCGCCAGAACATCGCCGGCCCGTTCATACCCCTGTAAAACCGCCCCGGTGCAGATTAGCGACACGGCAAAATGGCGATCCCAGCCACGCGGCTTGAAACTATCGACCACATAGACCCGAACACCGGTCAGCGCGACAGCCTGCGCATAGAGGTGAACATGCGGACGCATGCCGCCACAGCCATGAAACAGCACCACCGCCGGCCGGACGATCTCATCCTGCGGACCGTCAACGGTTATGTCAGGCTCCAGCAAGGCATAGCGCTGCGCCATCGTATCCATTGTCCCCCCATCTTCCAGATCAGGCGCTTTGGAAAATTTCCTTCACGAAGCCCTCGAACGCCGCCTTGGTCTTATCATGGCTTTTGCGATCATAGGCCATCAGCGGGCCGAAATGAAGGGCACTGTCTTCGTCAAAACAGTGGGTGCAGTCGAGATCGAGCCGCTCGACCGGCAGGCCTTCAGCTTTCAGATGGTTGAAGACATGATCGGCATGACCATGATTGGTCAGGAAATCCTGCTTCGCCAGCACCGCCAGGGTCTTCGGGGCGTATTGCCAGCCATGAATATTGGTGCGGGCCGGAAAATTGGCATAGGGATAGACCAGGAACACACCCTTGACCCCTGCCATCGGCTCCGGCGTCGGATTTTTCAGGCGGGCCTCGCCATCACGGGTCAGCTTTTCGGTCATCAGGTCCATGATGGCCCAGCCGCCGTGGCTCCAGCCGGCCACAATAATGTTATCGGCGTCGACTTCCGGACGCTGCCCCAGGCCCCAGATCGCCGCCAGCACATCGCCTGAACGCTCATACCCATGCAGGGCCAGCCCCGTGCAGACCAGGCTCATGGCGGCATTTTCATCCCAGCCGCGCGGCAAAAAGGAATCAACGACATAGGCACGAAAACCGAGATCAGCCACCTGCCGGGCATACGCATGGATATGCTCACGCACACCGTTACAGGCATGAAACAGCAAAACAGCTGGCCGCTTCTTTTTGTCCTCGGGACCATATGCGGTCAGATAAGGCTCTAACAGATTAAATCGGTCCTGAAGCGTATCGAGCAATCAAATATCCCTTGAAAAAACGTAACTGTCACACATATAGTTACCGAATGACGTTCCGACCAATCCACCTCTTTGGTGAATCAGAAATCCGCCGGAAAAGCCAGCCCATAATATATTTAGCCCTTGCGAGAATTCCCCATGACCGCCTCCCCGCGCACCGCCGACTATCCCATAGACACGCAATTCCTTGAGCGCTGGTCTCCCCGCGCCTTTTCTGACAAGGCCGTGAGCGAAGACCAGGTGCTGACCGTACTGGAAGCGGCTCGCTGGGCGCCATCGGCCTCCAATCTCCAGCCCTGGCGCTTCTTTTACGGCCTGCGCGGTACGCCACAATTCGACACCCTGCTTTCCCTGCTGGTGCCGTTCAATGAAGGCTGGGCCAAGAACGCCGGCGCGCTGATCTTTATCGCCTCGGTGACGTCATTTGACGGCCAACGCCAGAATATCACCAACAGCTTCGATGCCGGCTCCGCCTTTATGTCATTAAGCCTGCAAGCTCACAGCCTGGGACTGGTGGCGCATGGCATGGCGGGCATAGAATATGACAAGGCGCCGGTCGTGCTTCAGTTTCCGGAAAATCTGAAGCTCGAGGCCGCCGTCGCCATCGGCTATCAGGGTGATGCCGCCAGTCTGGCCGAGTTCCTGCAAACACGTGAAGCGCCCTCCGTCCGCCAGCCCTTGTCGGATATGGCGTTTAACGGTCACTTCACCGGTGAAATCAAAGCCCCGGCATAAAGACAAAGCCCCTGAAGCGGACTTCAGGGGCTTTTTTTAAAAATCGACCGCGATTCCCTTGCGTTCCCAATCGCCATAGCGCGTCGGCTCAGGTCCATTCGGGCCGCCTTCTTCGATGGCTTTGGCGATATCGGCCTCTGCCAGTGCGCGACGCTCGGCGGCTTCGGCCAGGGCGCGTTTGGCGGCGGGCGACAGGATCTTGCGCACGTCAAGCGCGCTCAGATCGGCAGGCTTTTCAGGTTCAGATGACATTTTAGTAACCGTCTTGCGGGAAATGACGCGGATTTCCATATCTAGACTCTGGATCGTTGTTTCTCAAGGCGCCTTATCCAAATGAACCCGTTTAAGACCTATCTGCTTCTGGCTGGCCTGACCGCGTTGTTCGGCGTGATCGGTTTCGCCCTGGCGGGGCCGACAGGCATGTTGATCGCGCTCGGTATCGCCGTGGCGATGAACGTTTTCAGTTACTATAATTCCGACAAGATGGTGCTGCGCATGTATGGCGCGCAACGCACTGACGCCAATGCGCCCAATGCTTTGCTGCGCGACTACTATGCCGATATCGAACAGTTGAGCCGTCGCGCCGGCCTGCCGATGCCGGCCGTCTATATCATGGACTCCGACCAGCCGAACGCCTTCGCTACCGGCCGCGATCCGCAACACGCCGCCGTGGCCGCCACCACCGGCCTGCTGCGTATGCTGGAGCGCGACGAAATCCGCGGCGTCATGGCGCACGAACTGGCGCACGTCAAAAACCGCGACACCCTGACCATGACGATCACCGCCACGCTCGCCGGCGCCATCTCGTCACTGGCCAATTTCGCCATGTTCTTCGGCGGGTCGCGTGATGATGAAGAGGGTGGCAGCAATATCGTCGTCGTGATCCTGATGGCGGTGCTGGCCCCCTTCGCCGCCATGCTGGTCCAGATGGCGATTTCGCGCACCCGCGAATATGCCGCCGACCGCATGGGCAGCGAAATCTCCGGCGATCCGGAAAGCCTGGCGCGAGCCCTCAAGAAGATCGAGGCCTATGCCAAGGGTGGCGTGGTCAATCATGGGGCCGAGCGCAACCCGGCTTCGGCGCATCTGTTCATCATCAATCCGTTGAGCGGGCGCGGCATGGACAATCTGTTCTCGACCCATCCGGCGACCGAAAACCGCGTCAATGCGCTGATCGCCCTTGGCATGGATATGAAACACCGGGGCACGTCATACGGCCAGACGAGCGTACCGACGGTGCGGTAAGCGCCACGCTCAGGCGCTGGCCCGGCGACGGTTCCTGATCGTCAGCGCGATGGCCGAGATCAGGAAATAGAAGGCGCCGAAAGCGGCATAGGGCGCGATCGCGATGATCGAGGGCGACATCGGGCCGCTAGCTTGTGTGATGAAGAAGGCGCCCGCCAGCGCGGACTGCGCGCCGCTCAGGATCATGGCCCATTGTGCGCCACAGGTCCGCCAGCGGCGGACGCCGGTGATGAGCTGGAGCAGTCCCGAAAGGATGGCCCAGGCGCCGAACAGGCCGAGCACCAGGTGCATGTCGATTTGCAGCGCCACCGCTACAGCCACGGCGACGATGGCGCTGATGACCACGTTCAGGGTCTGGGAGCCATTGGCCCGGAAGCCGCCATTGGCGCGGGCATCCCAGGCATTCGCCAGGGCGTCCCAGGTGGGATAGAGCACCAACAGTACGCCGGCGGCGGCCGGATGGGTCGCGCCAACGGTGAAGGCGGCGACGACCCAGCCGGTGGCTATGCCGGCGCGCAGGAAATAGTAACGGGTGAGGCCGTCGGCGGTTTGGCGGGCCGATTCAGGAACAGTATTGGCCATGACAGCCTCCGTAAACGGGTGTATGAAATATGTCGCGATATTATATGTCGTCACATATAATTATGTCATTAGCGGGCGTTTGCGGACTTGTCCAGAAATTATTTGTCACGACATATAATTTTGCTTTAGGCTGTGCCTTCATCGAGGAATGCCATGACCGACCCTGCCCGCACCATCACCCTGGACGACCAGCTTTGCTTCTCCCTTTACGGAGCCAGCATGGCCATCAACCGCGCCTACAAGCCGCTGCTGGACGCGCTCGAAATCACCTATCCGCAGTATCTGGTGTTGAGCACGTTGTGGGAGGTCGATGGCCAGAGCATCGGCGCCATTGCCGAGCGCCTGGGGCTGGATTCCAGTAATGTCACGCCGCTGGTCAAGCGCATGGAGGCGGCGGGGCTGGTGTCGCGCCTGCGCAATCCGGCCGACGAACGGCAGGTCGTTGTCACCCTGACCGATCAGGGGCGGGATATGCAGGCGCGCAGCGCGTGCCTGGGCCAGACCCTGTTTACGTCCGCCAGTATGAGTGTCGAGAAGCTGGTGCAACTGAACAAGGACGTTCAGGCCTTTCGGGAGTCCGTTTCCCGTTTTGTTGACGAACGCGCCTATAGGCAATCTGATATGTAATCAGCACTTCAAATTGTCTCTTAGGCTGTAGACCGATTTTTACTTGTGGACTGGCTATAGGTATCGTTATTGTTGTGTTTCAGGGTAGAATAACAAGAAACTATGAGAGGTGGTATATGGGGTGGAAAGGAGCTATGCGCTCAATGGCAGCCGCATCACGGGCGGCGGAACGTAATGCGCAGAGGCGGTATAAGGCGAATGCCAAAGCTCAAGAGTTAGCGAATTCTGCATCGGCTGTTGAGGATTGGGAAGATTATGTCGAGAGCTTGGTGTCTATCCATACCAACATGGCTGACAATATTGATTGGCAATCAGTCGCCAACTCCGAACGTCCTAGCGAACCCACCCCGCTTTTTATAAACGGTGACACAGCTAAGGCCACTCTCGCAAAGTTTAAGCCTGGATTTTTTGATTTTTTTAGCGGCGGCAGTGAAAAAATTCGACGACGCATGGAGCAAGAAGTCTCCGCCGCTGTCCGTCTTGATGAACAAAGGCATGAGGCGGCTCTTGCTGCTCATGCCAAAGCGCTCGTCGAATGGTTAGAAGATAAACAGCTTGCGGAAAGTCTTCTTCGGGGCGAAGCGACTGCCATACGTCAAATTCTTGAAGAAAGGCAATCTCTGAGTGATGAAGCTCTATTAGGCACTGCTGTAGAATTCTTTATAGCAGATCGGTTTATTCATGCATGTCCTCAGGTGCACAGCGAATCTGTCGTGCCTAGTATGCGACGGAAGCAACTAGCAAGCGGACGCCTGTCGGAATCCAAGATGCCGACTGCGCAATTCAACGAATTGTACCAAGACTATGTCTGTAGCGTTTCACTTAAAACGGCTGGCGATCTCTTTCATATACTTCCACTGAATGAAGTGTATGTCACATGCAAAGCGTACATGCTTGACCCACAAACAGGGCATCAAAGCTGGACACCGATCCTCTCTGTCCAGTTTGTTCGAGAATCGTTTATGCGATTGAACCTGAATGGTATCGATCCTTCAGATGCGATGCGAAATTTCAGACATTCAATGATATTTTCTAAAACCAAGGGTTTTTCGGCTGTAGATACATTGCCCATACCAGCCACGACCCCAATAAACTAAAGAAGTATTCGGGTATAGATTGAGACAATGCCGCATTCTTAAATTCAATGCATAGTTAGAGTAGGTTACCCTCCCGGATGCAGGCCAGGTGCTTCCTGGCCGGTGCGGGCGACATATTCGCTATAGCCGCCATCGTAGCGATGCACGCCTTCGGGCGTCAGTTCGAGCACGCGGTTTGACAGCGCCGCCAGGAAATGGCGGTCGTGCGACACGAACAGCATGGTGCCCTCGAAATCGGCCAGGGCCGCCACCAGCATTTCCTTGGTCGCCATGTCGAGGTGGTTGGTCGGCTCATCGAGCACCAGCAGGTTGGGCGGATCGAACAGCATCTTGGCCATGACCAGTCGCGCCTTTTCGCCGCCGGAGAGCACGCGGCACGGTTTCTCGACATCGTCACCGGAGAAGCCGAAGCAACCGGCTAAGGTGCGCAATGCGCCTTGGCCCGCCTGCGGGAAGGAGCCATCCAGCGACTCGAAAATCGTCTCTTCGCCATCGAGCAGGTCCATGGAATGCTGCGCGAAATAGCCCATCCGGACGCTGGCGCCGACCGTCACGGTGCCCTTATCGGCCTCGGTCGCGCCGGCCGCCAGTTTCAGCAGGGTGGATTTGCCGGCGCCATTGGCCCCCAGCACGCACCAGCGTTCCTTGCGGCGCACCTTTAAATCCAGCCCGCTATAGATCGGCAGGCTGCCATAGCTTTTGTGGACGTTTTGCAGGTTCAGCACGTCGTCACCCGAACGCGGCGGCGTGCGGAAATCGAACTGCACGGACTGGCGGCGGCGGGGCGCCTCGACCCGTTCGATCTTGTCGAGCTTCTTCACCCGGCTCTGCACCTGGGCGGCGTGCGAGGCCCGCGCCTTGAAGCGCTCGATGAACTTTATTTCCTTGGCGAGCATGGCCTGCTGGCGCTCAAACTGCGCCTGGCGCTGCTGTTCGGTGAGGGCGCGCTGCTGTTCGTAGAAGTCGAGATCGCCGGAATAGGTGATGAGCGAGCCGCCGTCGATTTCCACCACCTTGCCGATGATGCGGTTCATGAAGGCGCGGTCGTGTGAGGTCATCAGCAGGGCACCGTCGTAGTTTTTCAGGAAGGCTTCCAGCCAGATCAGGCTTTCGAGATCGAGGTGGTTGGAGGGTTCGTCGAGCAACATGCCATCGGGACGCATCAGGAGGATGCGGGCCAGGGCCACGCGCATCTTCCAGCCGCCGGAGAGTAAGCCCACATCGCCATCCATGCGTTCCTGCGAGAAGCTGAGGCCCGCCAGCACTTCGCGCGCCCGCGCCTCCACGGAATAACCGTCC
>CAMLIY010000158.1 GCA_946480125.1 uncultured Asticcacaulis sp. | reverse complement strand
AGGTCATCAGCGGCGCGATCAGGATGGTGGTGATGCGGTCGCGGATATCGTGGATCGAGCGCGTGGCCATGATGCCGGGAATGGCGCAGGCATGGCTGGAGAGCAGGGGAATAAAGGAGCGCCCGGTCAGGCCCGCCTTTGACATCAGATTATCGAGCAGGAAAGCGGCGCGCGGCAAATAGCCGGATTCTTCCAGGATCAGGATGAAAAAGAACAGGATGATGATCTGCGGCAGGAAGACGATGACCGAACCCAGGCCGCCTATCAGGGCATCGGAGATGAAGCTTTTCAGCAGGCCGTCCGGCAGGGTTTCGGTGACGAAGCCGCCGAGCCACGCCATGCTGGCCTCGATGAAATCCATGGCCGGCGTTGCCCAGGTGAAAACCGCCTGGAAGACCACGAACATGATGACGATCAGGATCGGGATGCCGAGGAAGGGATTGAGCAGGATACCATCCAGCCGGTCATCGATCAGCGAAGTGCGCTGGGGCATCATCACCGAGGCGTCAAGGATGCGGCGGACATCGGTGTGCAGGTCGCCGCTTTCTTTCACGTCCGGCACATGCGGGGCCAGATTCGCATCGAGATGCGCTACCAGGGCCGCCGTGCCATTGGCCTTAACGGCGATGGTTTCGATAATCTTGACGCCGAGTTCGGCCTCCATGCGCGCCGTATCTATCTGGATGCCGCGCTTGCGGGCGGCGTCCATCATGTTCAGCGCCAGGATCATCGGCCGGCCAAGGCGTTTGACCTCCAGCACGAAACGCAGGTGGAGGCGCAGATTGGTGGCGTCGGCCACGCAGACGATCAGGTCCGGCATGGTCTCGCCCGGTCGACGGCCGAGGCAGATATCGCGGGTGATGATCTCGTCCGGCCCCATGGCATCAAGACTGTAGGTGCCCGGCAGATCGAGCACCTGCACCTTACGGCCCGAAGGCGCATGAAAAAAGCCTTCCTTGCGCTCGACGGTGACGCCGGCATAGTTGGCGACCTTTTGCCTGGCGCCGGTAAGCTGGTTGAATAGCGCCGTCTTGCCGCAATTGGGATTGCCGACGAGGGCAATGGTCATACTGTCCATTTAAGCGGCCTTCTCGACCATGACACGCGCGGCCTCCGAACGGCGCAGCGCGAAACGCGTAAAGCCGATCTGAATCAACAGCGGATCGGCGCCAATCGGGCCGCGCCCGACGACCTTGACCTCTTCGCCATCGACAAACCCCAGTTCACGCAAGCGATTGCTGATCAGATCTCCGTCATGGATATCGATAACGCCAGTGACTAGGGCAGGGGTAGAAGCGGGCAGGTCGGTCAGTTTCATAAGGCTCACTCAAGCGATGAGAATGATTATCATTTATGGCGACGACTGGTCAAGTCATTGCACATGAAACGCAAAAACCTGCGGCAATTTGCCCGGCAATACGGCAATCAAAAGGCAATAATGCAAATTATTCGCAAGAATCAGCTTGCAATTAAGAATGGTTCGCAATAACAAATCGCCAGCGCCGCTTCCCCGGCCCCATCTGAGAGAAAAAATGTCCTCCATCCGCAGCCGTAAGCATACTGTATCACCCTACGCCATTGCCTTCACCGCCCTGACCCTGCCGTTGTTGGGCGTCCCTGCCTTGGCGCATGCCGTTGCACCGGCCGACGCTGAGGCCTATGAGCAGGAACACGGTCGTGAAATTACTATCAAGGGCGACCGGCGGGCGCCTTACAAGGCAGATAAATCCGCCAGCCGGAAGGCAACAGCGGACCTGCTGGATACACCGCAGACCGTTCAGGTGATCGGCAAGGAGATCATAAAGGAGCAGGGCGCCACGACGCTGACGGAAGCCCTGCGCAATTCGGCGGGTGTCGGCACCTTTAATCTCGGTGAAAACGGCACCACCTCGACAGGTGATGCTATTTATATGCGCGGTTCGGACGCTTCCGGCAGCATCTTCGTCGATGGCGTGCGCGATGTTGCCTCGGTATCGCGCGATGTTTTCAATATCGAATCCGTCGAAGTCCTGAAGGGCGCCGCCGGCACCGATGTCGGCCGCGGCGCGGCCACCGGCGCCATCAATCTCTACAGCAAGCACGCCGCGCCGCATAACTTCGCCAATGCCTCGATTTCCGCCGGCGGCGGCGATTTCAGCCGCGCCACGGCCGACATGAACTGGAAGCTGGCCGAAACCTCCGCCCTGCGACTGAACCTGATGGCCCAGGATGCCGGCGTCGCCGGCCGTGACGAGATCAAGAACAAGCGCTGGGGCGCCGCCGCCTCGCTCGGCTTCGGCCTTGGCACCTCAACCCGGTATGTCTTCGACGTCATGCACGTTGATCAGGACAATACGCCCGATGGCGGTGTCCTGACCATCGGCTTGCCGGGCTATTCGTCGCCAGATAAGGCAAACCGCCCCTGGCTGACGGATGCCGCGCCGGTCAGTCCGAAGAATTTCTACGGCACCAAGGATGATTTCGATGACATCCAGACCGATGTCCTCACCTTCGCGGTCGATCACGATTTCAGCAATGGCCTGCATCTGAGCAACATCACGCGCTGGAGTCAGACCAGCCAGAACTACCAGTTGAGTTCCTTCATGGCCGCCACGGCACAACTGGTTACGCCGGACGCCAATGATCCCTCCACCTGGACGATCACGCGCAACATCAACAATAAGGATGCCGTCAACTCGATGTTGACGAACCAGACCAACCTGCAGGCGCGTTTCAGCACCGGCGGCCTGGAGCATAGCTTGAGCACCGGCCTGGAACTGATCAGCGAAGAACAGGAATCATATAGCTATCTGGCTGCCTCCGCCACCAGCGGCGCCGGCAACTATCCGGCGGTCAGTGTCTACAATCCAGACCCGAATGTCGGCGGCTATACCCGCACCCGCAGCGGCGCCTCGGCCGACGGCAAGACCGATACGATCGGCCTCTATGTCAATGACACGATCAAGTTCAGCGAAGCCTGGCAGGTCAGCGCCGGCCTGCGCCTGGATCACTACAAGACCGAATATACCAGTATTGCGGTCGATGGCACGCATACACATTATGAAGCCGAGGATGATCTGGTGACCGGCAAGTTCGGCGTGGTTTACAAGCCGCGCGGCAATGGCAGCGTTTATGCGTCCTACGCCATTACACAGCAACCGCCGGGCGGTTCAGCCTTCACCCTGGCCGCCGACAACTCGGCCAACGCCAATAACCCGAATGTCGCGCCGCAAAAGGCCAAGACGGCTGAAGTCGGCACCAAATGGGACCTGGTTCATAACCGCCTGTCCGTCACCGGCGCGCTCTACCGCACGGAATATTCCGACTCGATCGCCACTGATACCGACGGCACCTTCTATCGCACCGGTGAAAAAAGTGTCGAGGGTATCGAACTGGGTGTTGTCGGCCAGATCAACGCGCGCTGGAATATCAGCGCCGGCTATACGATCATGAACACGAAGGTGAAGAACCAGAACACGGTGACAGCCGATGGCTCGACCGACCTGGCCTATAGCCCGAAGGACGCCTTCACCCTGTGGACGACCTACGCGCCCACCAAGCGCTTCACCATTGGCGGCGGTGTGCGTTATAATGGCGAAATGAAGCGCGGCGCCGATGGCGCGGTCGGCACCCCGGCCTTCGTAAAAGGTTATGTCGTGTATGATGCGGTGGCGAGCTATCAACTCACCCGGAAGGTACAGCTTCAGCTGAATGCCTATAACCTTCTTGACACGCAATATATTGCGGCGATCAACAAGTCCGGCTACCGCTATACGCCGGGCACGCCACAGACCTTCCGCCTCAGCGCGAACGCCAACTTCTAACACGGCATAAATTGTAATAAGACCCTGTGAGGCTCCGATGCAAAATTCATCGGGGCTTCACTTACATGACGAGGTTAACCGATGATGCTGCACGTGCCCAATGTCCTGACGGCTGATCAGGTGCGCCAGATGCGCGCCCGGCTCGATGCCGCCGATTGGCTCGACGGCAAGGTCACTGTGGGCGCGCAAGGGGCGCGGGTAAAGAACAACCGTCAGCTGCCCGAACACGGCCAATTGTCACGCGAATTGGGTCACATCGTGCTTGAAGCCGTGAAGGCCAGCGATTTGTTCTTTGCCGCTGCCTTACCGCAACGCATTGTACCCCCCCTGTTCAACCGCTATGAAGGT
Source organism: uncultured Asticcacaulis sp. (assembly GCA_946480125.1). The sequence continues at coordinate 3,105 of CAMLIY010000158.1, read as the reverse complement.
GGCGAAACCTACGGCCTGCATGTCGACGGCGCCATGCGGCCCTTGCCGACGGGTGACGGCTGGCTGCGCACCGACCTGTCCTGCACCCTGTTCCTGTGCGATCCTGATGACTATGACGGCGGTGAACTGGAAGTGGTCGATACCTACGGCACCCACGAGGTCAAGCTGCCGGCCGGCGACCTGATCCTATATCCATCTACTAGCCTGCATCAGGTAACGCCGGTGACGCGCGGCGCCAGGGTCTGTTCGTTTTTCTGGCTGCAAAGCATGGTGCGCGACGGCATGCAGCGCCAGATGCTGTTCGATCTCGATATGAATATCCGAAGCCTGCGCGCGCAACTGGGCGATGCGCCTGAGGTGTTGGGCCTGACCGCGCACTATCACAACCTCATGCGCCAGTGGGCGGAGGCTTGATTATTCTCCCACGCTTCGCAGGGGAGAAGAGTTCTCAAGGAAACAGAAAGCTTGTCGTGGCCTCGACGATTTTCTGCAAATCCTCACGGCTGGCGCCAGCGCGGGCGCGCACGGCCAGGCTTGAGGTCAGCGAAGTGATCATCTGCGACATCACCTTGGGGTCCTGATTGGAGCCGATATGGCCCATTTCCTGCGCCTTGGTGAAGAAGCGTTCGAAACGGGCATCAAACTCTTCAATGGTGCCCTGCAAAACGCTCATGATCGACTCATGACGCGGGGCTTCATTGAGCGCCGTACACATGAAGGCACAGCCCAGGCATTCTTCGGTCTCGCCTGTGTAAGAGCCAATCATCACATCGAAATAGCGATTGATGATACCGCGAAGCGTGCCTTCAGCACCGGTGCATTGCAGCACCATATCAAGTTGGGTTGAAATAGCGTTGCGGTAGCGTTCCATCGCCTTGAGATAGAGCGCTTCCTTGTCGCCAAAGGTCGCCGCCAGAGACGGACGGCTGACCCCGGTAGCGGCGGAGATATCGTCGAGCGAGGTATTGGCGAAACCACGCATCCAGAACATTTCCAGCACCGTTTCCAGAACCACGTCGGGATCGAAAGCCCGCGGTCGGCCGCGCTTGCGAGCGCTGGCACAGGCGCCATCATCACCCTGTCCACGGCAGGTCACATCAGGTAGTTCTATCGTCTTCAAGTCATCCAAGACACGTTACTCCTTACCAGAATCTGGCAGTTGCCATCTTTTGGCATACCAACAGCCTAAACATTTTTCCCTGTGGCGAAAAGTCCTAACCGCATGGCTGAACGCCGCTTCAGCGCACAATAACATATTTATTTGCGGTGTCGCATAAAAATATGTTTACAAAATGACGGGGTGGGACTATTTAAATGCGACGCCGCATTAAATTGGGATGAGCGACCTAAGAACGCAACCCCGATCTCAGGCCCTGTATGCGTTTCCTCCCCTCTTTCCTTTCTCCTCGAAGGATATCGTTATGTTCGACCCCGTTGTCACCTCCATAAAGCTTGACCGCTACCGCAAGATTCTCGTCGCTGGCGCCGTGTCGCTGACCGTCCTGGCTGCCGCCGGTATCGGCACCGCCCTTTCGACACAAGCCGCCAATCAACCGGCCGCCAGCGCCCCGACGCCCGTCACCGTTTCCATCGTCAATACGCAAAACGTCGCCCAGTGGACCGACTTTTCCGGCCATCTTGAGGCGGTGGACCGCGTCGAAATTCGTCCGCGCGTCGCCGGCGCCATCAAGGCCATCCACTTCCGCGAAGGCGCGCTGGTCAAGGCTGGCGACCTGCTGGTCACCATCGATCCCGCGCCCTTCCAGGCCGAAGCCGCCAAGGCCCAGGCCGATGTTTCCGCCGCCAATGCCCGCCTGACCCTGGCGACCTCCGAACAGGCCCGCGCCCAGCGTCTGTGGGCCGATCACGCCATTGCCCAATCGGAACTGGAAAGCCGCACCAATGACCTGAAGGCGGCCCAGGCCAATCTCGATGCCGCCCGCGCCTCGCTGCAATATGCCAATCTCAACCTCAGCTATACGCAGGTCCGCGCCCCCGTTTCCGGTCGCGTCGGCCGCATTGAAGTGACGGTCGGCAATCTCGTCGGCTCCGGCCCGCAGGCCGCCGTGCTGACGACTCTGGTTTCGGTCAGCCCGATCTATGCCAGCTTCGATGCTGACGAAGACGTCATCCACACCACGCTCGGCGATCTCGGCTCGACCTCTCTGGAAACCATCCCGGTGACGGTCGAGGCCGATGGCGGTGAACCGATCGAGGGCCATCTGCAACTGATCGACAACCAGTTTGATGGCACCAGCGGCACCCTGCGCGCCCGCGCCGTCTTCCAGAACAGCGAAGGCAAGCTGATCCCCGGCCAGTTCGTTAGGGTTCATATGGGCGCGGCGCAGGAAAAGCCGGCCCTGCTGGTATCGGAACTGGCGGTCGGCACCGACCAGAGCAAGCGCTTCGTCTATGTGGTGGGCGGTGATCACAAGGTTGCCTATCGTGAAGTGACGCTTGGCGGCACGGCCAATGGCCTGCGCATCATCACCTCCGGCCTCAAGGACGGCGAACGCATCGTTGTCAGTGGCATTCAGCATGTCGGCCCCGGCTCGGTGGTTTCCGAAACCGTCGCCGCCATGGACGCAAAAGCCAAGCCGGAAGCCTAAGTTTAGTCAGTAAGACACCCCACCACCACGCCTCAAGTGAGGCGCGGTCCCCCTCCCCAACAAGTGGGGAGGCGCAATTTCCACCTTCCTGTACCTCCCCGCTTGTCGGGGAGGGGGACCATTGGCGAAGCCGATGGTGGTGGGGTGTCTTGCTTCAAATTCCGCCCACCGAAAGGGCTCGAAATGAACCTCTCCAAATTCTTTATCGACAGGCCGATCTTCGCCGGCGTGCTGTCTCTGCTGTTCCTCGTGGCGGGCCTGCTTTCCCTGCGCGTCCTGCCCGTCTCCGAATATCCGGAAGTCGTGCCGCCGCAGGTCGTGGTCCACGCCATGTATCCCGGCGCCTCGCCTTCCGTCATCGCCGAGACCGTCGCCTCGCCCATTGAAGAAGCGGTCAACGGCGTCGAGAATATGCTCTATATGTCGAGCCAGGCCACCGCTGACGGCCAGATGACCCTGACCGTCACCTTCAAGCTCGGCACCAATGCCGACCTGG
>CAMLIY010000157.1 GCA_946480125.1 uncultured Asticcacaulis sp. | reverse complement strand
AGATCCGCAACTGCTGGCCATGAGCCATGACTATGTTGGCGAACTGTCCGAAACCGTGGCCCACCTGTGGCCGACCCCGGCCATCCCGCCCAATGATCCCGACTTGCCACCGCTGCACGCAGTCGTCGACGGCCTGCGCCATACACCAAAGGCGCAATTGCCGGACTATGTCGCCGGTTTGCTTGACCGCATGACCTCGCCGGAACGCTGGGCCCTGCTGAAGATTGGCGCCGGTGCCTTGCGCATCGGCGTATCGGCGCGGCTGCTGAAACAAGTGCTGGCCAAATATGGCGGGCAATCGGTCGAGCGGGTCGAGACTCTATGGCATGGTGTCGATCCGCCCTATGAAGACCTGTTCGCCTGGCTGGAAGGGCGGGCCGAGGCGCCGGCGGTTGAGGAAAAGCTGACCTTCACGCCGGTCATGCTGGCCCATCCGCTGGAAGAAAAAGACCACGGCCTGATTGTGCCCGAAACATATGCCGCCGAATGGAAATATGACGGCATCCGCGTCCAGTGCGTCAACAGCGCCATTGGTCGCGCGCTGTTTACCCGCACGGGTGATGATATCAGCGGCAGTTTTCCCGATGCCCTCGAACACCTTAATTTCCACGCCGTGCTCGATGGCGAATTGCTGGTTCAGCGTGGTGATGAACTGGGCTCATTCAATGATCTGCAGCAACGCCTCGGCCGCAAATCGCCGTCCGCCAAATTGCAGGAAAGCCATCCCGCGGCCATGATCGTCTATGACGTGCTTATGCTGGAAGGCGAGGACGTGCGGCCGCTGTCTTACGAGACACGCCGCGCGCTTCTTCAGGCGGCGCTGGATAAATATCAGCCCGTCGGCATCAGCCTGTCGCCGCAAATCGACTGGTCTGAATTTACCCAGCTTGAGGCAGCCCGCGCCAGCGTTGATAATCAGTCAGTCATTGAAGGTCTCATGCTCAAGCGGCGTGACAGCGCCTATGTCTCTGGCCGCCCGACGGGGCCGTGGTACAAGTGGAAGATCAGCCCGAAACTGGTCGATGCCGTGCTGATGTACGCGCAGCGCGGGTCCGGCCGGCGGTCGAGCTTCTATTCTGATTTTACTTTCGGGCTCTGGCGCGACAAAGACCTGCTGCCGATCGGCAAGGCCTATTTCGGTTTCACCGATGCCGAACTTGTGGAACTCGATAAATGGGTGCGGCATAACACCCTGAAGACCTTCGGACCTGTACGCGAAGTGAAGAAGGAACTGGTGTTTGAGGTTGCCTTTGACGCGGTGCATCGCTCAAGCCGTCATAAATCCGGTTACGCCCTGCGCTTCCCGCGCATCAGCCGCATCCGTTGGGACAAGCCGGCGGCGGAGGGCGATAACCTGTCCGCGCTTGAACAATTAATGAGCCACGACACATGATCACCTGAAGGTCAGGCGCGATTAAACACTAAAGCGATAGCGCCCTGAACCCACCTCGAAACTGACCTTGCCACCCGACCGGCGCAGGTTGCGGATATCGCCATGAGCATCGAGTGCCTTGCCGCTCTCGCGCCAGACGCCCGTGGGCAGGATGACCTCCGCCGTGGCATTGGGTGGCACGGTCAGGTCATAGCGCTTGAGACCGGCGGCATCGCCTTCGCAGCGGCCGGCCATTCGGCCGAGGCATGAGTCATAGGTGGCGCTGACCATGCCGGCCTTCGGCAGGTAGATGGGTTCGGCGCGCAGGGTGCGAAAGCCGGCCGAGGCGGGAGATAGCCCGGCCAGGCGGCGGTACATGAAGCCGCAGACCGCGCCATAGGCATAGTGATTGTAGCTGTTCATCGCCAGGTCGCCGGTGTCGCCGTCCCAGCGTTCCCACATGGTGGTGGCGCCGTGCAGGGGCATATAGCCCCACGATGGCTTCTGGGTTTGCAATAGAAGTCCGGAGACGACCTCCAGTTGGCCGGTATCGGCGAGCGCATCGAGCAGGTAGGGCGTGCCGAGGAAGCCGGTCGACAGCTTCATGCCGCGGCCCCTGATCTCATCGGCCAGCACTTTCGAGGCGCCGGCGATGCGATCGGCGGGCACCAGGTTGAAGTGCAGGGAAAGCACCTGTGAGGTCTGGCTGCCATTGCCAGCCGTGCCGTTGGCGTCGATAAATTCTTTCGCATAGGCCGTGCCGATTTTGGCGCGCAGGTTTTGGTATTTTGCCGCCAGATCGGCGCGGCCGGTGGCCCTGGCCATGTCGGTCATCAGGTCGGCGCAATAGGCCCAGTAGGCGGTGGCGCAGAGGATGCGCGGTGTTGTTTCATCATCCGGCTTGACGGCATCGACCGACAGCCAGTCGCCAAGATCGAGCCCGCGTTCATGGCGCCAGATATAGTCCGGATTGTGCCTGAGCAGATAATCCATCCACGCCGTCATGGCGTCCCAGTTCTCGTTGACCACGGCTGTGTCGCCATAGCGCTTCCACAGGGTCCATGGCAGGATGACGCCAGCCTCCGACCAGCCGGCCGTAACGATATCAGGGAAGGAGAGGGGCTGCGGCACCACGATCGGGTAGGCGCCCTCGGGCGTCTGGGCGGCGCGCACTTCTGTCAGGAAGTGGCGGATGAAGGGATCGACCTCCATATTAAAGGCGGCGGCATCGAGGAACACCTGAATATCGCCCATCCAGCCCATGCGCTCATCGCGCTGCGGGCAATCGGTCGGCACGGCAAAGAAGTTGGAGCGCTGGCTCCACATGGCGTTGTTCCAGAACTGCTGGATCAGCGCCGAGTCGAATGTCATGTCGCCCGTCACCTTGCAGGCCGAGGAGATGACAATCCCCTCGATATCGGCCGCTTTCGGCACACCGGGATAATTCTCGACCTGGACATAGCGGAAGCCGTGATAGGTGAAGCTCGGTTCGTAGACCTCGCCATTGGCGTCGCCGCTCAGCGTGTAATGGTCCTGGCATTTGGCCATGCGCAGATTGGCCTGGTCAACCTCGCCATCGGCCTTGAGGTATTCGGCAAACTTCAGCGTGACGGTCTGGCCAGCCTTGCCCTTGGCCATCAGGCGGGCCCAGCCGGCGAAGTTCTGGCCGAAATCGAAGACATAGACTCCGGGCTTCGGCTGGGTGATCTTGGCGGCGCGGCGCTTGCCGACCGGCATCAACAAGGGGCTTGTCTGTGCAATAATACGCGTTTTCGGTGCCTCGCCAATCCTGACAGCGGGCCACTTCTGTTTGAAGCCAGGCTTGTCCCAGCCCGGCGTTTCCAGACGCGCATCGTAGACCTCACCGTTGTAAATTTCCGAGGTGACGATGGGCGATGGCCCGATATGCCAGTTCTCATCGGTCACGATCCATTCCGAGGTGCCGTCGGCATAGTCGAGCCGGAGTTGCGCCAGCAGTCGGCGCGGGGCGGGACCGAAGCCGTAGCGTTCCAGTCGCCAGCCGAAGGCGCTGGCGTACCAGCCATCGCCGACCGTGACGCCGAAAGCATTTTCGCCGGATTTGATCAGTTTGGTGACATCGCAGGTCTGGTAAAAAATATGGTCGCGCGCCACGCTGATTTCCGGTGACAAACGGGCGGGTGACACGCGCTCACCGTTCAGGCGGGCGTCGTAGGCGCCGAGCGCCGTGGCATAGAGGCGGGCATTGATCACCTTGCCTTTCGGCGTGAAAGCGGTGCGCAGGTACAAGGCCGGTTCAGCCGGGCGTGGGTCATTTTGGGCATCCGAGCCGGATCTTTGCGCATTGGCCCAGCCGCTGGCGTCGAAACCGGCGGCCCACCAGTTTTCGGGTGGCACGGGCTGCACCTTCCAGTCGGGATCACTGACAAAGCGTTTGATAGTGCCATCGGCGAGGTGCAGCCGGATCAGGGCCGCGAAGGCGCCGCCATCGACCGGGAAGAAGCCGGTGGTCTCGGCCTGGACCAGCACGCAGACGCTGTTACTGCCGGGCTTGAGCCTGGCGGGAACCGGCACCAAAGTGCCCCAGTTGGGCACCGGCTGATCGGGCAGGGGCAGGGTTTCTTCATTGACCCAGACGCCCCTGATCCAGTCCTTGCCGGCCAACAGCACCTCGGCGGAAACCAATGAGGCCGGGACGTCGAAATCGAGCCGGAAAGCATGCAGCCGGTCATCGAGCGCCTTGGGCGACCAGATCCATTGCAGGTCGGCGGCGCGATCACCGGCGGCCAGGTCGTCCTCGGCGATGATCCATTGGGCACGCCAGTCGGCCGGATCGAGCAGGCCAGTCTCGAACCAGGTAGCGGCGGTAGCTTTGCGGCCCTTATTGTCGGTGATGTCGACCGACCACCAGACCCGTTGCATCGATGTGAGCGCCCGCCCTTTATAAGGAATGTCGAAACAGTCGCTGGCGGTGAGGACGCCGGAATCCCACAGGTCTGCCCTTACGGTATCGGGCGTCGAGGAAGCGCGAATGCGATAGCTGGTCTGCATCAGTCCGCGCTCGGAACCTGTCAGTCGCCACGACAGTCGTGGTTCGCGGACCTGAGTGCCCAGCAGTTGGGTGGTCTGTTCGGCGCGGAGATCGGTCAAACCAAAAGAAGGGGTGGCTGCCAAAACATCGGACGCTGAGGTCGCCGCGGCCGCCAAACCCGTCGTGGCAAGGAAATGACGTCTGTTGAGCTTAGGCATGAGGCGTTTCCAGTTTATATATAATACATCATACCTATGTCATAGTTTTAATCCAGGCAATAAAAAAAGCCGGCGCTGGATGTGTCAATCCAGCGCCGGCCATTTTAGAAGCCTAAGCTCTTGAACTAGTAGTTGTCGCGCAACCGGCCACCGATGGCGGCGGTGACAGAGGCGATAAAGGCGCCCACGAACAGAGAAATGCACAGGGCCGTATGAAAGGCGATCATGGCCTTGCGGGCGTCTTCGGCGGCCTTGAGTACCTTGGCCTTGGCGGCATCTATCTGGGCGATCGTATTATTGACGCGCGCATCTGCCTCAGCCTGAGAGACACCGGTGCGGGCGGCGACTTGCGAGGCAAGATAAGCCCGATCCGCGGGGGGAACCACACCCGTCTTGGCGCTATTGGCCAGGATTCGTGTGGTTTCAGCGCTGACATCGGCGGTCGTAGCCACCGTGGTTGGCGTCGTGGTGCGGTAAAGACTATCGGCATAATAGCCCATATCATCGGCATTGCCAGCTGCACCGGCCGCTGCACCCGAAGCAACCGTTGCGCTCGCCTGAACGCCGGCATTGACGGCGCCCATGGCCACACAAGCGGCGAATACGAAGGTGAATAAAGTGGCCACAGCCCAGGCCATGAAGCCGTGCGCCGTATCGCGGAAAAAGACTTCATCGCTATGCGTATCCGCCCACTTAACGCGCAGACGGCCAGCGATATAACCGCCGACGCCGGATGAGAGCCATTGCATGACGACAAGCCAGATCGCCATGCCGGCCGTAAAGGTCACCAGGCTTTCACCGGGATTATAGGCCGAGGTCGAGGCAAAACCGAGGGCGGAACCCAGCGGCAGAAGGATGGCGGATATCGAAGCGGCCGCTGCCGCGCCACCGAGGATAGCGGCCCAATGAATGCCGGATTTCGACGATTCAAGATTAGGGCCATCGGTCGGGGTAAGGGGATCGGGGAGAGCCATTCTATGCGCTCCGATCAATGAAACAGCAGGGCGAGAATAATAATAACGGGGATCGGCACCCCCAGCAGCCATAACAGAATACCTTTACCCATAGAAACCTCCCATAATTGAACGTGAATTCAGGGATAGGGCAGGTTTCATCGGGTCTAAATGCCGGATGTGGCGGCAAACTGTAATGAAGTCATAAGCTTGGGGCGTTTTTTCTTGTTTGCCACCACGTCAGGCCGGCGGTGACGGCGGCCAGGGACAGCAAGGTGACATTGAGGCCAAGGGCTGTTTGCGAGACGGACGCCGTGCCAAACCGCATGACGTGGCCGATCACCAGCGCCAGCAGAGTGGCCGCAAAAACATAGCGGCCGATGCGCGACAAACGTGATTGCGAAGATACCAGAAGGCCGGTCAGCGAAAGGATCACAGTCAGGCCCCAGAAGACAGGCACGAAGGAGATGGCGGCGGTTATTGTCATCAGGGTGGCAAGGGTCAAGGCGGAGGGCGCGCCCCAGACGAAGGCGGTCCATACCTTGTGCAGGCGCGGATAAGCGCGGCCTTTCTGCGCCGATTTCAACAGCCAGATGTCCATGCCGGTGGTGCAGATCAGGCAGAGGCCGGCGCCAAGACACACATAGGCCCAACGCACCCAGATGCCACCGAAATTGCCGAAATGCAGGCGGTAAAGACTGGCATAGACCTGCTGGCCCGCGGCGCCGTCGGACAGATGCTGCTGACCAGACAGATTGCCTTTGGCGTCGAATTCCCATTCGTCGCCATAGACCAGCCGGTCGGGAATTTCGGCATTGATACTGAGTGTCTCGTGGTCGCTGCCGACATTGTTGATCATGACATAGTTAGGATTGGCCGTGGGGTGGGCCGCCTTGACGGTGGCCAGCGCCTTGATGATGGCGTCGGGGGCGACTTGGCCATCATGCGTTTTGGCAGCGATATCAGGATAGACCGGTGCGAAGGCGGCAATCGTATCGCCCTTGTGAAAAGTCAGGGCCGTCACCAGCAGGAAGACCTGCGACAGGCCGATCAGCGCGCCGGTGAGGGCGATGACGATATGAAACGGCGAGGCCCAGACGCCGATGCGGTTATGCAGGTCGGCGCGATTGAGGCGCGGCGTGCCATTGAGCCGCCAAAGGAAGGCGTCCTTGAAGATGCGCGGATGGGCCAGCAGGCCGCCAAGTATCAGCGCCATCATGGCGATTCCCGTAATGCCGACAAAGATCAGGCCGACGGTTGACGGCAGGTGGAATTGATAATGCAGTTCGGTCAGGCCGTGGGTGGCCGGATGGCTGCCGTCGCCGCCATAATTACCCCGTGAATCGTAGACGCGGACATCTTCGCCGATACCGGCCACCAGACGCGGATAGTCCGGCGTCGGGGTGGCGGCATAGATACTCGTCTCCTTGCTGTGCTTCGGCATATGCTGGCGCACATCGGTCATCGCCCTGGCTACGGCCTGTGCATTAAAAGCGCCGGCTTCAGGCGCACTTGCCGTTTCCCAGCGTTCGATGTCGCTATAAAAAACCGTGGCCGTGCCCGACAGGCAGATGAGATAGAGCACGGCCGCCGCCGCCAGGCCGAGAATCTTGTGGCCCGTCAGGTTCTGCGCCACGAAGGCGGCAGACATCTTCGGCCAGAGGGTGCGGGATTTGGTCATGGTCAGGCGCCTGGCAGCGGCAGGTAAATCGCGCCGGCCGCGGCCAGGCTGGCCAGAGATCGGAAGAGCGTCGTGTAGGGAAAGAGTGTAGATCTCGGTGGTC
>CAMLIY010000156.1 GCA_946480125.1 uncultured Asticcacaulis sp. | reverse complement strand
ATTCCGGATCGGCCGCCAGTTATAGCCACCACCGATCGATGACAGGCCGAGACGATCGATTTCCGCCTGACTTTGACCGGCGCGCAGCCATACCGCCGCCAGAGCCCTTTGCAGGGAAGGCCCGGCCAGCCGATGAACCTGCAAGCTGCGTATAGTGAGGTCCTTATTCCAGGCGGCATGGGCCCGCCATGGCAAGCGAACCATGACCAGATTGGCCTTTTCCCAAACCGGACTGGCATGCGCCACGCCCGCGACGATCTGCGTCGGATTGCCATATTCCCGGCGGCAATCGCTCCCTCCCCACTCGGCAAATGACAGTGAGGTACGTCCGGCATCGAGCAGTACCTGGCCGCGATTGAGCGCGCAACTGACAAGCGGGATCATGACACTGAGCATTGTCATGAAACGGATGAGTCCGGGAAAACGGGATGCGGCCATGGGCTCCGGTAAGAATGCCGCTGAATACGACTGAAAGATTGGAAAAACCGGGCGATCCGCCGCTGCCTGATGGATTTGCTAGCATAGGATTGTGGCGAAAGAGGGCCAGATGACCTGTAAGCCGGGTTCTGTTCAGGGATTGCTCCCCTCGGCGATCATTCCTCTTGGCCACCCGTTGCCGGATGGCTCACGCAACCTACCCGAACGGTCTGGGGCGGTAATGCCCTGCTTTTGTTGCCAAAAGCGCGCCGTTCCTATTTGGTCTTGCTCCGGACGAGGCTTGCCATGCCGTCTCCGTTACCGGAAACGCGGTGCGCTCTTACCGCACCCTTTCACCCTTACCCTGACAAGCCAGGGCGGTCTGCTCTCTGTGGCGCTATCTCTGGGGTCACCCCCGGCGGGTGTTACCCGCCGTCCTATTACCGTGGAGCCCGGACTTTCCTCAGGCGGAGTTACCCCCGTCCCGCGATCACCCGGTCATCTGGCCCGCAGGCCTTTTGCGCGTTTGTCGTAAATAAATCAAGACCTCCAAAGACGCACTTGCGTTCTTTGGCGGGGGCGACTGCCAGCCGTCGCCAATGCGGCGCTCTTTATTTGGAAGATGGCTCGATCAATGGGGCAATGACCAGGGCCAGCCAGCCGAGAATGGCAATCCCGCCGCCGATGGGGGCCAAACCGGGCAGAATCACGCCGGTGGTGGCGTGGATGACAATCTCAAAAGCAAAGACGCCGCTGCCGGTCAGCATCAGGGCCATGGGCAAGGCGCGCCGCCAGCCGGAGACCAGCGATGTGGAAAGAATAGCGATGACAGCCACGGCGTGAAACAGCAGGAATTGTCCGCCAATCGCCAGGGTGCCGATCTGAGGCGGATGCGAGCCCGCCGCCATCATGATGACGCCAGCCATGCCCCACAGGGCGGCGATAGCGAGAATAAGGCGTTGGCCGGTCATCTAAACCTCCATCAGTGTAACATGGCGCAAAAGGGCCATCAGGGTGACGCGCAACTTCGCATCGGCGCGGCCCTCCAGATCGGTACCGATCTGCTCGGGCAGCCAGTGGCGCTGGAAAGCGGTGACGATAGTGGCCGTTTCGGTGTCATATGGACCACCGGCCAGAATATTATAACCCAGTTTACCTAGGGCCGATTGCAGCGAGAAGACGCCCAGACCCGTTTCACCTTCGCCCAACGGCGGCCCCATCACGCCTTCAGGGGGAAGTTCAGGCGTCACCCACAGGCCATGGCCATGCTCGGCCAGCACCTGCCACGGAAAGCGCTCGCCTGGATCCTGTTTCCGTGCCGGTGCGATATCCGAGTGCCCCAGTATCCGATAATCGGGGATATCCCAGCGCTCGCGGATCTGGTCGAGCACACCGATCACCGCGTCTATCTGTGCCGGGGGGAAATCACGGTAGCCGAATTCATGGCCGGGATTCACCAGTTCAATGCCGATCGAGCAGCCATTGATATCACTGTCGCCCTTCCAGAAACTGACGCCGGCGTGCCAGGCGCGGCGTTCTTCGGGCACCAGCCGGTATATTTCCCCCAACTCGTCGATCATGTAATGCGCTGAGACTTGGGAAGCCGGATCGCACATACGCGCCAACGCCTCGTCAGCGCTCCTCATGCCGGTATAGTGGAGCACCACCATATCAGGCGGTCCCTTGCGTTCATTGAAATTGGGAGATGGGCTTTCGATCATGCGCTGTTCTTACCGGCAATCCGGCACAGGGCCAAATAAAAACGCCGCCATCGGGGACAGCGGCGCTTCAAAATTCTTCAGGTCGGGTAAGTCTAATAAACCGTCCAGGTCGAGCCCTGCTTGCGCGCTTCATAAATCCCCTTGCCGTCATCGGTATGGATACGCACCTTGGCCGGCTTACGGGTGACAAGCGCCATAAGACCCAGCACACCGATTACAACCGCGCCCACAACCGCGACTGAAGCGGCAAAAACCACTAACAGCGCCACACCTGCCGCAACCGCCAGGCCCGCCACAGTCATCGCCAAGCCCGTCACCACACGGGCGATCAGGTTCTTGCGACGAATTTCACCCCAAGGCTTGTAGCTGCGGGCGAAACGGGCGAAGGAAGCATCACGTTGGGTCATGAAGAGTAAACCTCTAAACACTGAGACAATACACGTCTCCTACAGGGAAAGATTGGCACGAATAAGTCTCTCGTCAACCTCTGGAACCGGTTCGTGACAAAAATATTAAGGCCATTTGTTGATTTCAAAGCTTTTTTATCGCTCTGCAACATAAAAAATTCCGCTAAATTAGTCAGTTAGCCGTAGCCAGTCCAACAATGGCCCGTTCCTTCACAATCTGGTCATAAGCCGAATTGATCAGGGCCGTTTTCTGCGTGTAGAGCGTTTCGAAATCAATCGGCAGGCCGCGGGCGCGAATACGATCAGGATGAAAATCATTGAGTCTTGAGCGTCTGGCCACGCGGATATCGTCATCCGAGGCATCGGGTTGCAGACCAAGGATATAATAGGGATCATCCTCGCCGAGGGGCACATAGCCGGCACGGATACGGCGATAAGCCGCCGCAGTCAGACCGAAAAGGTCAGCCACGGTTTCAAGATAGGTCTCTTCCTGATGGCTGAGATGGCCATCGGCGACCGCAATATGAAACAGCCCCTCCAGCACATCCTCGAGAATTTGCGGGCATGACGAATAACGCTTGGCCAGACGGCGCGCGTAGGATTCAAAGCCCAGGCTGGTCTGGCGCGCCAGGTCGTACAGGCGCATGACGTCGCGCATCGCCTTTTCGTCGGGATGAAAAACGTGCAGGAAAGCGGTCTGCTCGACGTCATGCGCCAGGCCATCAGCCATGGCGAGCTTGGCGCCCAGTGCGGTGACCGCCGTGGCAAACGCCGGATCGGCGCCGGGCAGCCCCTTGGGGCATTCGGTGCATTCCGCGGCATCGAAGGTACGCACCGCCAGCCGGGCCAGGTTTTTCCAGAAAGACATCATTACCCACTGATTATGGAGACTGATCTTAGCTTAATTACGGCGCAAGATGTGCTTAAGTTTCTGTAAGACTCGCAAAAAAACATACCTAATGGCGATTTTATGCCTTACTTGCTGTATAGATGAGACTTCAGGCAGAGACCATGTGCGTTTTTGCCGCAACACAATCAGGGTTCGCACACACCCTCATCGCCGTCCGGAGCCGAATTTGCGCCTGTTGAGATCGTCCTTTCTTACCTTGTCTGTCTGCGCCTTTGCCTTTTCAGTCGTTCCGCCGGTTGATGCCGCCGCCGTCAAAAAACGGCCGGCCGCCACTCACACACCGGCCAAGCCGGCCGCAAAGCCCGTGATTCCGGCGGCGAGCGATCCCGCCGTTACAGGCCGTAATAGCGACGGCAGCCTCCACGCACCCAATCTCGACGACGCGCCAGGTGATGACTTCCTGCGCGTGGCGTGGTGTCACGGTGTGCTTTCCGGCAATATGGAAGTGGCCGAACTGGTCGATTCCGTCATGCCGGTTGATGACCAGATCCAGATGATCGGCATGTCCTATCTGCGCGCCTATGAGGCCGCGCTGACCCTTTCGGGCAAAGGCAAGGCCGAGGCAGACCATAAGAAGGCAGAACAGGTCCGCGATTTCGGTTATAATGAATGGGCCGCCACCCGCGCCGCGCCGACCAAGGAAGCGGCCATGGCCTATGCCAACTGGCAATTACCCGGCGAATGCGAGCACGCGGCGGTCCGCCTGTCAGGCCACCCCAATCTGTTTGCCGAAATGGCGACCGAAGACGAACTGGACGCCATCGCCGTGGCGCTTAATTCCGGCGGCCCGCATGATTATAACGAAAAGCCGAAGCCGGTCCTGACCGCTGCCACAGCACCCGTAGAGGGTGACGGCCCGCTGGCCACCAATACCCTGGCTCGCCGGGCCACGGCGTCACGCGCCCTGCCCTCGGTGCCAAAAAGCGCCGCTACGCCCGCTGGCGACGCCGAAACGACCTACGCTACCCAGCAACAGCCAGACCCTAACCATGTCGAGAAGCGTAGCTGGTCGGAAGGCCTTGGCTATCGCCTTGGCTGGACCAATGTACCGAAAAACAAGACGAATTAGATCGATCAAGGCACATAGTTGAGGATCGGCGACAGCCAGCGTTCGGCCTCGTCAACCGACCAGCCCTTGCGGCGGGCATAGTCCGCCACCTGATCCTTCTCGATCTTGCCGACGCCGAAATAGTGGGCCTTCGGATGGGCGAAATACATGCCCGATACGCTCGCCGGCGGCGTCATGGCGAGCGATTCCGTCAGTTCCATGCCGGTGCGGGCGCGGGCGTCGAGCAGATCGAACAGGGTCCATTTTTCGGTATGATCGGGCTGGGCCGGATAGCCCGGCGCCGGACGGATGCCGAGATATTTCTCGCCGATCAGTTCATCCACCGACAGGGTTTCATCGGCGGCATAGCCCCACAATTCACGCCGCACCTTTTTATGCAGGGCCTCGGCAAACGCTTCGG
Source organism: uncultured Asticcacaulis sp. (assembly GCA_946480125.1). The sequence continues at coordinate 2,414 of CAMLIY010000156.1, read as the reverse complement.
CCAGACGATCGGCCAGGGCGGTTGAGAGGATGGCGTTATAGTCATCGCCCGCCGCCTTGAAATTCGCCGCGATCTCCATCTCGCCATGGCCGGCGGTGACGGCGAAGCCACCGATCCAATCCGGCGTACCTTTGGGCGCGATAAAATCCGACAGGGCCGTGTTGCTCTGGTCGGCGCGCGGCTTCTTCATCTGCTGGCGCAGGGTCTTGAAGCGCGCCAGCACCTCGGTGCGGCTCTCGTCAGTATAAAGCTCGATATCGTCGTCATCCGTGGCGTTGGCTGGCCAGAAACCGACCACGCCTGATGCCGTGAACCACTTCTCTTCCAGAATCTGCGCCAGCATTTTTTGCGCGTCCTTGAAGAGGTCGGTGGCCGCTTCGCCGACGATTTCATCTTCCAGAATAGCCGGGTACTTGCCGGCCAGTTCCCAGGTGGCGAAGAAGGGCGTCCAGTCGATATGATCGGCCAGATCGTGCAGGTCGTAAGGGCTGAAGGTCTTCAGGCCGAGGAAACTTGGCGCTACCGGCGGCTCGGCGGCGAAATCGATTTTGAACCTGTTGGCGCGCGCCTCGGCCAGAGACGAACGCGGCGCTGAATTGCCCTTGCCATAGGCCTCGCGCACCTTGACGTATTCGGCCTTCGTGTTCTCGACAAAGCCGTCGCGGTCGGTTTCCGAGAGCAGTTGCGACACCACCCCCACGGCGCGCGAGGCATCGAGCACGTAAACCACCTGATTGTTCTTGTAGCCCGGCTCGATCTTGACCGCCGTGTGCGTTTTTGAGGTGGTCGCCCCGCCAATCAACAGAGGGATATCGAAACCCGTGCGTTGCATCTCCCGCGCCACGAACACCATCTCATCGAGCGACGGCGTGATCAGGCCGGAAAGCCCGATCATATCGACGCCATGCGTCTTCGCTTCGGCCAGGATACGGTCGGCCGGCACCATGACGCCGAGGTCGATCACCTCGTAATTGTTACATTGCAGCACGACGCCGACAATATTCTTGCCGATATCGTGGACATCGCCCTTCACCGTCGCCATCAGCACCTTGCCGGCCGCCTGGTAGGTGCCGCCGCCGGCGACATGCAGGGCTTTCTCGGCCTCCATATAGGGCATGAGATAGGCGACGGACTGCTTCATCACCCGCGCCGACTTCACCACCTGCGGCAGGAACATCTTGCCGGCGCCGAAGAGATCCCCGACCACGTTCATGCCCGCCATCAGCGGACCTTCAATGACGTGCAAAGGCCGCTCGGCTTGTTGGCGCGCCTCCTCGGTATCGGCGTCAATATATTCGGTGATGCCGTTGACGAGTGCGTGTTTCAGGCGTTCTTCAACAGAGCCTTCGCGCCACGCCAGATTAACCACCCTGGCCTCGGTCTTGTCGCCCTTGAACTTCGGCGCCAGATCGACCAGCCATTCGGTATTGGTGATGTTGTGGCGCTGCGGCCGGTTGAGAATGACGTCTTCGACGGCCTCGCGCAGTTCCGGATCGATACTGTCATACACTGGCAGGTCGCCGGCATTGACGATGCCCATATCCATGCCGGCAGCGATGGCGTGATAGAGGAAGACGCCGTGAATGGCACGGCGCACCGGCTCATTGCCGCGGAACGAGAAAGACACATTCGATACGCCGCCCGATACCCGCGCATAGGGCAGGGTCTGCTTGATGGCGCGTGTGCCCTCGATGAAATCGACTGCGTAATTGTTGTGCTCGTCGATCCCGGTGGCCACGGCAAAGATATTGGGGTCGAAGATGATGTCTTCCGGCGGGAAGCCGACCTCATCGACCAGCACGCGATAGGCCTTGGTGCAGATTTCGATCTTGCGTTCGGCGGTATCGGCCTGGCCTATCTCATCGAAGGCCATGACCACGACGGCGGCGCCATATTTCAGGCACAGGCGCGCCTGTGCCTTGAACTTGTCGATCCCTTCCTTCATCGAGATCGAGTTGACGATCGGCTTGCCCTGGACGCACTTCAGACCGGCCTCGATGACCTCCCACTTGGAGCTGTCGATCATCACCGGCACGCGGGCGATATCGGGCTCGGCGGCCATCAGGTTCAGGAAGGTGCGCATGGCCACTTCCGAGTCCAGCAACCCCTCGTCCATATTGACGTCGATGACCTGGGCGCCGGCCTCGACCTGCTGGCGCGCGACATCAAGCGCCGCCGTATAGTTGCCCTCGACGATCAGCTTCTTGAACTTGGCGGAACCGGTGACATTGGTGCGTTCGCCGATATTGATAAAGGTAGGGGTCAATTCAAAGCCTCATCGATGGCGGCGATCATGCCCAGCCATGTATTGTAGGAACCACTATCGAGATAGAGTTCGCGGATTTCGGAATCGCCCGTGCTCAGGCGCTTCAAAGCGATTTTGGCCACGGCGGCCAGGTCTTCGGGTGGCGGCC
>CAMLIY010000155.1 GCA_946480125.1 uncultured Asticcacaulis sp. | reverse complement strand
GGCAGCTCTGGCGCACGCTGGAAGCCTATATGCGCCGCCGTCTCGATGCCGCCGGTTATGTAGAGGTCAAGACGCCGCAGGTGCTCGACCGCACCTTCTGGGAAAAATCCGGCCACTGGGAGAAATATCGCCCGAATATGTTCGTGTGCGAAACGGTTGAAGGCGAAACCCTGTCGCTCAAGCCGATGAACTGCCCCGGCCACGTCCAGATTTTCAAGGTGGGCCTGCGCTCGTATAAAGAGCTGCCAATGCGGATGGCCGAGTTCGGCGCCTGTCACCGCTATGAGCCGTCCGGTTCGCTGCATGGCCTGATGCGCGTGCGCGGCTTTACCCAGGACGACGCCCACATCTTCTGCCGCGAAGACCAGATCGTAGAGGAAACGGAAAAGTTTGTTCGCCTGACCAAGATGATCCACGCCGACCTGGGCATGGAAACCGCCTATATCAACCTGGCCACGCGCCCCGAAACGCGCGCCGGCTCGGATGAGTTCTGGGACAAGGCCGAAGGCATGCTGGCCGAAGCTGCTCGCCAGGCCGGCGTCGAACCCATCATCGCCGAAGGTGACGGCGCCTTTTACGCGCCCAAGCTCGACTTCATCGTCAAGGACGCCATCGGCCGTGAATGGACCTGCGGCACGCTGCAACTCGACTATGTCCTGCCGGAACGCCTGGAAGCCGAATATGTCGCCGAGGATGGGTCTCGGCAACGTCCGGTCATGCTTCACCGCGCGATCCTCGGCTCGTTCGAACGCTTTATCGGCATCATGATCGAAAACTATGCCGGCCGCTTCCCGTTGTGGCTGGCGCCGGTGCAGGTCGTGGTCGCGCCGATCACCTCGGATGCCAACCCGTACGCGGAATCCGTGGTCGAAGCGCTGCGCAAGGCGGGCTTGCGCGTCGAGGCCGATCTGCGCAACGAGAAGATCAACTACAAGGTCCGCGAGCACTCACTGGCCAAGGTGCCGGTAATCGCGGTCGTTGGGCGCAAGGAAGCCGAAACCGGCGAAGTGGCCCTGCGCTTCCTCGGTTCCGAAGGGCAAACCATTCTCAGCATTGCCGATGCGGTGCAAAAGCTGAGTGAGGATGCCACGCCGCCGGATCTCAAGGACAGTAAGGAAAGCTGATGACCGCTCTGCCGCCCTCCATCATCGAGATGCTGAAAGAACGCAAGCTGGCCACCAGCGAAGCGCAATATTTTGTGCAGCATCTCGAAATGGCGCCTGGAGATGACAGGGACGGCGTTACCCTGATCATGGTCGTTTTCCACACAGGCAAGGTGCTTTTCGACAGCATTGGCCGGGTGCTGAATGATCCTAAAGTCAAGCAGTTTATTATTATTGACAATGGCAGTTCAGAAAAGGTCGAGCAGCGCTTGCGCGACCTGAAGGACGAGCACGATCATATCCTGCTGGTACAGGGGCAGGGCAATATTGGTTTTGCCAAGGCGGCAAATCTGGGGGCGCATCTCGCGACCCAGCCCTGGCTCGTTTTTCTCAATCCTGATGCCCTGTTGCAACCGGATTGCACGCGTAAACTGGTTCAAGCGGCGGCCAATCAGCCCATTCCCTGTCTCGTCGGCGCCCGTCTGCTGAACCCGGACATGACCGAGCAGCGAGGGGCGCGTAGAGGTGAGGTAACACCTTTCACCACCCTCGTTTCTTTGTTGCAATTGTCGAAATATGTGCAGGGATGGGCCAAGTACGAAATTCATTACGAGGATCAGCCGTTACCCAGCACCCCTGTTCCCGTGCCGACGATTTCAGGCGCCTGCTTCGCCGTTTCCCGTCAGGATTTCAGTCGTCTGAAAGGGTTCGACAGTAATTTCTTTTTGCATGTTGAAGATGTTGACCTGTGCTGGCGTGTCCGTGAAATGGGTGGCACTGTGTTGTTTCATCCCAATGCCGAAGTGGTCCACGAAGGTCATACCTCGCGTGTTGAGCCGGTGTTTGTCGAGCGCAACAAAGGGAATGGCCTGATTTACTATTTTAACAAGCGCGCAAAGGGCAAGGGATTCTGGCGTATGGTCTATGTCAGTCTTTTGGCGCCATTGATTATCGCTGTCTCGGTCACGCGGGCGATGTTCAGGGATCGCCTGCGTGATGATGAAGACGAAATGCCGCTTTAATTATTACGGCGCGGGCGGATTATCGTAGAGCGTCAGGATCTGGTCGTGACCATTATAATTATGCCCCCGCACCTGTGTAATGGCATGTGGTTTTAATCCGTGCGCCTTCGCTTCAGCCTGAAAAGCCGGCTCAAATTGCGACTCAACGAATAAGGGCCGGCCTTCGCTCAGCGCCTGGACCGCGCCCGTCACATCGTCATTGAGCAGCTCCGTTTTGGTGCCCATGGCAAACACGAAGCTTGGTTCGGAATAGCCGATAATCGCTACCGGGCCTGGCGTACGCAAATCACGACGCGGATCAAGATGTGCCGTGATGAGTGCGGCTTCAAGCTGCCGCGAAATCCATAAAGGTTTAAGCTGTGCCAGCTCGCTGACAAAGGCGAGGTGGGTGAGTATGCCGGCCGCCAGCAGGCATGCAAAGCCTGCACGCTGGCGGTTGTTCCACATCAGCCAGCCACTAAATCCACCAATGACAAGCGTGGCAAGAATAACGATGATCATGAAAACCACGGCCGCGCCCGCGCCATAAAGCACAAACCCGGTGACGGCGAGGGCGCTTATCACCAGGCCGCCGATGAGCCCGGCGGCGGCATTGATTGACCTGGCCCATAATTTTAACGGCACGTCCATTGAAACGGCACACAACCAAATCAGGGCGGCGAAGGTTGGCAAGGTGTAATGCGGCAGTTTGGTCGGCGACAGTTCAAAAATCAGAAAAGCGGGCAGAAACCAGGCAATAGCAAAGCGGATAGCGGCTTCATGACGACGCGAAACCGCTGTTTGCAAGGCCCCGCCCAGGAACCAGGCCGCCGGGAACAGGGTGATCGGCAGTAAGGCCAGGTGATAGCCTGGCCACATGAAATGGCCTTCCGAGCCACCACTTAATTTAGAAGCGAAATCCTTGCCAACGGCGCCAACCCAGAACTGGCCGTCAGTGGTGACGGTGATGGCCATGATCCACGGACCGCAGATCAGTGCGACAAGAATCAATCCCCACCCCCAACCCATATTGCGTGCCCAGCGAATCTTGCGATCCCAGGCCCACAGCGTCAAAAGGGTGGTGGCCAGGATCATCGGCCCAATGATGAACTTGATCATGATACTGCCGGCCAGCCCCAGCCAGAACAACAACTGGACCCAGCGCATTTTTGGGCGCGGGTCATCCCTTCCGAGATCGCGGGTGCGCAGGTAAATCTGCGCCAGCGCCGCCATCATCAGGGTGATGAAGCCGCACTGTACGGCGTCGGTCTTGGCGATGAAGGCCTCGGTCGACAGCATGAAGGTAATGGCGAAAAGAATGCCGGCCTTGGTGCCGATACGCGTGCCGAAGGCGTAGGAAGCGCCCCACGCACAGGCGAAGGCGGCCAGGGCAGCTCCCAGAATTGAGGGCCAGCGGAAGGCCAGCACGTCCCTTTTGGCCACATGGGAGGTCAGCTTGACGGCCGCCACCTGAAGCCAGTGAATGCCGACGGGCTTTTTATAGCGCGGTACGTCCTGCACATTGATATTGATATAGTCGTGGGACTCGATCATCTGGGCTGAGGCCTGGATGAAGCGGGATTCGTCGCGGTCGAGTGGCGGCATCATCATGGCGCAAGGCACAGCGACCACAAAAGCCAGAAGGGCGGCCAGCAACGGGCCACGTCGTCCTTTGGAAATCAGTTGTGCGAAGTGTGTCAGCACAAACTGAATCAGATTTTGTGTGGTCGCGGACATCGAACCCATTGCGGTCCCTATTTACGCTTAAATATAAACCGTCTATGAGGCATAAAACCCAATGGGTTTCAATCCCTTGCCCCACACTGTAGCGAGCCGCCGGATCATGCCTTTAATCGTTTCTGCCGTGGTGCCCGTCTATAATGAAGAAGGCGCGGCCGTACAAGTCGCCAGAGAAATCGACTCGGCCTTTTCAGCTCTTTTCGGCACGAATGGCTTTGAGATCGTTTTTGTTGACGATCACAGTCAGGATGAGACCCATGCGAGGCTGGTGGCGGCGCAGACGGAAATCCCTTCTCTGCGCGTATTGCGTCATGAAAACAATGTCGGCAAGAGTGGCGCCATGCGCAGTGGCGTCTTCGCTGCCAAAGCGCCACTCATTGTAACTCTGGATGGTGACGGCCAGAATCCGGCGATCGATGCGGCGCGCATGTCAAAAATTCTGCATGAAGCGCCGGATAACATCGGCATGGTAGCCGGACAGCGGCGCAATCGCCAGGATACGTCGTCTAAGAAGGTCGCGTCTCGCTGGGCCAACCGTATTCGCAAAGCCATGTTAAACGATAAGGCCGACGATACCGGCTGCGGCCTGAAAGCCTTGCGCCGTGAGGTTTTCCTTAGACTGCCCTATTTCGACCAGATGCACCGTTACCTGCCTTCGCTGGTGACGCGGGAAGGCTTTGATATTTTATTTGAACCCGTCGATGATCGCTTACGTACCACAGGTCAGTCCAAATATACCAATATAGGACGTTTAGCTGTAGCACTTTCCGACCTGCCCGGTGTAATGTGGTTAAACAGTCGTTTACGCAAGCCCGGCAAGGTGACCGAAAGCGGAAGATAGACGACGGGCTCAGGAGTGGGTGAATGGCTATCGATCGTGATCTTATCGCCAAGGAAGCCGCTATCGGCATGTATGACCGGCAGCCTGGGGAAAATCAACAAAGGGGGTTCAGCTTGATTACCGCGTTTCCGCTACTCGTCATCCCGTTCCTCGTTTACAACATCCTGGCGCTGTTTTCGCTGGGGGGCAGCGACGGCGCCGCTTACAATGCCGTCATGCAGGTGCTGTTTAACCTGCCCATGCCGTCCACCGGCACGCACTGGTCGGTCAATGTCGGCGATGTCATCCTGTTTGGGGCGCTGATCTGCCTGTTCTTCGAACTGCTGAAATCAACCAAGTCCGACAAGGTGGCTATCGTAAATCACTCGCTGTCGATGGTGCTTTTTATCGTCTGCCTGGTCGAGTTCCTGCTGTTCAAGCCCTTCGCCACATCGGCTTTTTTCCTGCTGACCTTCATGACATTGATGGATGTCCTCGCCGGTTTTATCGTGACCGCCGTTTCTGCCCGGAAAGATATCGACTTCGGGCATTGATATCGCTCTGCAAATCAATGCTTTTTTTGCGGCTCAGTGCTACTCGCCCCGACACACATGGCCCGCGCAAAACATGCGCGGCGGTCACGCTGTCGTGCAAAGCGTGCGCCCTTGCCACGGCCATTTCGTAATAAATATTGAGCCGTGGAGGCGTTAAGTCTGCTGGTTTAGGCAGGTTAATTTACCCAAACACCGCGAAAATTAGCGTCACAGCGAAAATATCAAAGGCGCGGGTGGCGACACGCGTCCAGACCGGGCGGGTTTTACGGGGTTTGGAAAAGGACAGCACGTGAGGCTCCGCAATGAAGGAACCTCAAGCTTGCAATAAACGTGCCGGAAAATATCTTTAGATTTCAGTCTTGGTGACGCGGCCGGGGGCAGGGCGGCGGTCGTTCGGGCCGGAATATTCCGACTTGAGATAGGTCGATTTTGCCCGACCCAGGGTTTCAGGTCCGCCGCGAAGACCGCGCTTTTCGCCGCCGCCGAGAATCTGGGCGGCATAGGTGGCGTCATCCGCTTCCGGCTTGGCCTTGCGCTTAGGGCGCGGTGCCTCATTCGTCTGCTGATCGATGACCGGACCGACAGGCACAGGCAGATTATTGTGGGGCAGATTTCCGTTCATGCCGGGAGCGTATCGCATTTACGTTAAAACAAACCGAAAGACAGGCGGCTACCCAACATAACCGCCGGCTTTATTCAGCTTTTTTGCGCCAGACGATCGATCTGCGCCTTCATGGCTTCCATCTGCTCGCGCAGTTCGCGGACCTGGTCTGTTTCGGGCTTGGGTGCGACGGGCGTTTCAGGGACGGGTTCGTGCGGCGTGCCGGCAGCTCCGCTGGCGCCGCTCGCGGTCCCGGTGGCCGTGTTGGCGAATGAGAAAGGCGAAAACATACGCATGGCGCGGTCGAACATGGCCAGGTTTTGCGACACCTGCTCATCGAAGAAGCCAATACCGGGCGCGGCGCCGAAGGCCTGAGAAAACTGCGAGCGGAACCGTTCCTGCTGCTTGGCAAAGCCGTCGAGCGACATTTCGAGATAGGTCGGCAGCAGGTTCTGCATGCTGTCACCATAAAAGCCGATGAGTTGACGCAAGAACTGGATGGGCAGAAGATTCTGGCCGCGGCTCTCTTCTTCAAAAATAATCTGGGCCAGGACGCCACGAGTTATGTCATCACCCGACTTGGCATCGAACACCACGAAATCGACACCCTGACGCACCATGTCGGAGAGGTTGTCGAGCGTGACGTAGGAACTTGTGGCCGTATTGTACAAACGCCGGTTGGCATATTTTTTAATGATGACGCGATCGCCTTCGCCGCGTTTTGCCCGTGTCTTTGTTTCGGCCATCTGAGCAGTCTCCTGTGTTCTTCCTGAAAGTTTGCGTCCGATTTATCGGATCTGCATTTATTTCGCACTCACAACATAAACCCTTTTTTGCTTGTGCGTAAAGAGGGAGGCGCGCAAATGCCGCAAACCCCTTTTTTATAAGGATTGTATTATTGTGTTGTGCGCAAATGGCATGCAAGTCATTTTGCAAAATATGCTGCGCACAAAAAATTGAATGGATGAGCCGGCAAAGGGACTATTTAGGCGTGACGGCTCTCTCACCATGAGGCAGATATAGCGTCATAAGTGAAACCCGTGCTCAGTGGCTTGTGTAATCGCGTAGCTTGATTTCACCGTTCAGGTGACTTAAGTCCCGGTTAACCCCTCTTTATAAGAGCTGAAAAGGAAACCGGAAATGTCTGTCAATGAAGTCGTTATCGTCTCCGCCGCGCGTACGCCGGTCGGTTCCTTCCTCGGCAGTTTCGGCGCGGTGCCAGCCCATGATCTGGGCGCCCATGCCATCAAGGCGGCCGTCGAACGGGCCGGTCTGCAAGCCTCGGATGTCAATGAGGTCATTCTCGGCCAGGTGCTCCAGGCGGCGCAAGGGCAAGGCCCGGCGCGTCAGGCGTCGGTGAAGGCCGGTATTCCTTATGACGCCCCGGCCTGGTCGATCAACCAGATCTGCGGCTCCGGCCTGCGCGCAGTGGCTTTAGGTGCGGCTCAGGTGGCGCTTGGTGACAGCGCCATCGTCGTGGCCGGCGGCCAGGAAAGCATGTCCATGGCCACTCACGCGGCCTATATCCGCGCCGGCCAGAAGATGGGTGACCTGTCACTCGTCGACACCATGATCAAGGACGGCCTGT
>CAMLIY010000154.1 GCA_946480125.1 uncultured Asticcacaulis sp. | reverse complement strand
GCCCGAAGACCGCCTCATCATAGGTCAGGCCGGCGTTCAGCTTGAAATCACCGACCAGGTAGCGGCTTTCGACCTCGATGCCCTGGCTTTTCAGGTGCGGCACCGAATTGACGACGAAATTGGTGCCCAGGAAGGTATTGAGCTGGAAGTTGCGGAAGCTTTCATCGAAGGCCGCGATATCCAGCGCCAGACGCTTGGCCAGGAAGCGGCCTTTTAAGCCGATTTCAACCGATTGCGAGGTTTCGCGCCTGAAGGACGAATCCGTATCGGCCGTGAAATCAGGATTCTGCTCACGATCGAGATTGAAACCGGCGCCTTTCCAGCCTGTGCTGTAAGAGGCATAGGTCATGAGGGTCGGTGTCGCCTGCCATTTCAGCTTGAGCGAGCCGGTCGTGGCGTCGTCAGCATTCTTCTGGTTCAGGGTCAGATCATTGAAGGCCGGATTTGACCACGGCTGGCAGATGGTGCTTTTCGAGGCTGTAGCGCTGGCGCAGGCAATGCCGTCGTCGCTGTTAGTGAAGGCGCTCGTCAGCGATTTGGTCTGGTGATTATAGCGCAGGCCACCGAGCAGGGAGACAGTAGGCGTGATGAACCATTCGGCATGACCGAAGATCGCCGCATTACGCTCATGCTGGCGGTAGATATCGTGATTGCCCTGGCCCTCGACGAAGGATTGCCCCACCGGCAGGCCGGTCAGTTCCGACACGCGGTTGAGATTGGCGCCACCACTGAGCAGCAGGCCGAGATAGGACTCGTAATCGGCGCCATAGAGGGTTTCGTCATGACGCGTCAGGTCTTCCGAATTGGCGTAGAGACCGGCCATCCATTCAAAGTGGCTGGTCTTGCCGTTCAGGCGAACTTCCTGTGACCAGGTATCGATCCGATTGCCGAAACCGCCATTCGGGTCACGATAATAGATATCGGCACTGGAGAAATCGGCGTCATAGCCATTGGTGTGATCCCAGTGGCGGTAGGCGGTGATCGAGGTCAGCTGGATATTATTGGCCAGGCGCAGGTCCCATTGCGCCGACAGGCCGGAATCGATCAGCTTCTGGTCGGTCGGGCGATTGGACCAGGCTTCGCGGCCCTTCGGATCGACCACAGTGGCGGTGCCGTCATCGGAGGCCAGTTGATCGATATAGGGGCGGGTGCTGCCAATGGCGATGGCCGTACCGACGCAGCACGATTCATCGCGCTGGGTATAGTCGCCAATGATGCGCAGGCGTGACCAGCCGTTGCCATCATAAAGCAGTTGTCCGCGGGCCGACCCGTAGTTCTGGTCGCCGTCATCCGTCTGGGTGCGCGGACCATCACCGACATGGACTTTATACTGGCCATCGCGCTGGCGCTTGACCAGCGAAAGCGAGCCGGCCCATTTATCCGCCAGCTTGCCCGTGATATAACCGGCAGCGCCAAGCGTACCCTGATCGCCGGCCGTCAGTTCGAGCGACGAATAGGGCGTGAACGACGGCAGTTTGCTGACCACCTGGATGATACCCGCCGAAGCGCCCTTGCCATAGATATCCGACTGCGGGCCTTTCAGCACTTCAATGCGATCAAGCTCACCGAGATCGCTCATGGCGGTGGCGGTGCGGGCGCGCGATACGCCATCGATCACTACGCCCACCGATGAATCGAGACCGGGATTATCCCCCACCGTGCCGACCCCGCGCAGGCGCGCTGTGGTTTGGGCTTCGTTGGCCGTGGCCGTGATCAGCAGCGAAGGCGTCAGGGTCTGCATATCTTTCAGGTCATGCGCCCCGGCCTTTTCCATCTGATCGCCGGAGACGACCGACATGGCGATCGGCGCCCGGCTCAGGGGTTCGGCTTTCTTTTGCGCGGTGACAATTATTTCGGTCGGCTCAGACTCTTGCGAAAACGCAGGGGTGCTCAGCCCCGCCAGCACCATGCCGGCGAGTGCCGTGCCCGTCAGCAGACGGCACGAATGGGTGGAAATCATATTTGGCCTCTTTTGTTAGCCCCATTTTTGGGGTCTATTACGCATTCGGCCTAGGCTTTTCGCACGGCCTTCGCAAGCGCATAAAGCGCGTAAGCCGATCATTCTTTACGCTGGATAAGATCGAAACGCTTTGCGTATAAAGGATAAGGTGAGCTGGCAAGCCGGGCTTTTTTCATGACTGTTGTGCAAACAGAACAGTGCTCAACCCCAACTGACCATAATACCTCTTACTTCGATGCCAAAAGCTCTCTAAGACACAGACCCTGAAATTCACGTCCAGATACGAGGCGCATCCCATGGCTTTTCCTGTTCCTTATGTTGCAGCGGCTGACCGCTATATGTCCATGCCTTATCGCCGTTGCGGCCGATCGGGTCTGAAACTGCCAGCGATTTCGCTGGGCCTGTGGCAGAATTTCGGCGGTACGGATTTCTTCGAAACCGGCCGCGCCATTCTGCACCATGCCTTTGATCACGGTGTCACCCATTTCGACCTGGCCAATAATTACGGCCCGCCCTATGGCTCGGCGGAAGAAAACTTCGGCCGCGTGATGGCGACTGATTTCAAGGCGCACCGCGATGAACTGGTGATCTCGACCAAGGCCGGCTGGGATATGTGGCCGGGCCCCTATGGCGATGTCGGCGGCTCACGCAAATACCTGATCGCCTCTTGCGACCAGAGCCTGAAGCGCATGGGGCTCGACTATGTCGATATCTTCTATTCGCACCGTGTCGATGCCGAAACGCCGCTGGAAGAAACCATGGGCGCGCTGGCTACGCTGCATCGCCAAGGCAAGGCGCTCTATGTCGGCATCTCCTCCTATTCACCGGAACTGACTGGGAAGGCCGCCGCCATCCTGAAAAGCGAAGGAGTGCCGCTGTTGATTCATCAGCCCTCCTATTCGATGCTTAACCGCTGGATCGAGGAGGGGCTGCTCGATACCCTGGCCGAACTGGGCACCGGCTGCATCGCCTTCTCGCCCCTGGCGCAAGGATTGCTGTCGAACAAGTATGTCAATGGTGTGCCGGCCGATGCCCGTGCCGCCAAGGCCGGCTCCTTCAATCAGCGAATGATTACCGATGATAATATCCGCCGCATCAAGGCGCTCAATGATATCGCCGCGGGCCGTGGCCAGACCCTGGCGCAGATGGCGATCGCCTGGGTGCTGCGCGATCCGCGCGTGACCTCGGCCCTTGTGGGCGCGCGCACTGTCGAGCAACTGGCGGACACCTTGAAATCGCTGGATAATCTGGCGTTCACTGATGCCGAACTGACCGATATCGATACCTATGCCACCGAAGGCGGTATCGATCTGTGGAAGGTGTCGTCCACCCTCTGAGGCGCAGCTCGGAAGGGCCATGGCAGCGCCCGGTGTCTTGTCGGCACCGGGCGTTTGTGTTTGCGCGCCTTATATGATGAAATAGGATTCGAATATAATCGAAGTGCAGCATGAACCCTGTTTTTGCCGATTTGCCCGTCAGTATTTTTGAGACCATGACGCGGGAAGCCAATGCGCGCGGCGCCATCAATATGGGGCAGGGCTTTCCCGAGACAGACGGCTTCCCGGAGGTCCGTGAGGCCGCCGCACGCGCGCTGATGGACCAATCCAACCAGTATGCGCCGATGCGCGGTTTGCCTGTCCTGCGCCAGGCGGTAGCCGATTTTTACCAGCGCCGGCAAGGCCTGAAGCTGGATCCCGACACTGAGGTCCTGATCACTTCCGGCGCCACCGAGGCCCTTTGCGCGACCCTGTTTTCGATGATTACGCCCGGCGACGAGGTGGTGGTTTTCGAGCCGATGTATGATGCCTACATACCACTGATCAGACGCGCCGGGGGTATCCCGCGCATCGTTCAGCTCAATCCGCCACATTGGCAGTTCAGCGATACGGATTTGCAGGCCGTCTTTACCTGCCGGACAAGACTGGTGCTGATTACCACGCCCAACAATCCGACCACCCATTGTTTTACGCCGGAACAACTGACCCTGCTGGGGCAGTATTGCGAGCGTTTTCAGGCGTGTGTGGTGAGTGACGAGGTGTGGGAGCAGGTTGTTTTTGACCGGCACCATGTCAGTGTGCTGCATATCCCCGGCCTGGCCTCACGGTCGATAAAGATCGGCTCGGCGGGGAAGATATTTTCGCTGACCGGCTGGAAGGTCGGATTTGTCGTCGCCGAAAAGGCACTGATCGATCAGGTGGCGCGGGCGCACCAGTATATTACCTTCGCCACGCCGCCGGCCCTTCAGCACGCTGTCGCGTTTGGACTGCAATTGTCACAGGCGCGCTTTGATGCCGCACGGGCTGAACTGAAAAGCCAACGGGATTATCTGGTGGGCCTTCTGACCCATGGCGGGATCAAAATTCTGCCGGCAGAAGGCACCTATTTCCTCAATATTGACCTAAGGGCATCGGGGATCGATGGCTCAGGCCTCGATGTTGCCTATGATCTGGTTCGTCATCACGGACTGGCAACGATCCCGCTCCAGGCTTTCTGCGCCACACAGCGCGACCTGCCGATATTGCGACTGTGCTTCGCCAAGTCGCATGACAATCTCGGCAAGGGCGCCGCCGCTCTCATCAATCGTTGATTTTATAAAAAAGGTTAACCGAAACAATGGTTGAATCTTAACCACGTTCGCCAAGGAGCGCCTGCAAAGCGGTGATGATCTCGGCGCGGCTTTTTGCCGTCTGCCGACCCAGGCCGCCTTGATGCGCCGGCGGGATATGCGCCACCGGATCGCCATCGGTCTGGAAGATATAATGGTCGAACATGGCTTTCCAGTAAGCCTTGTCGGCCGGAGAAATGTCCTTGAGGGCTATAAGGGCCGCCAGAAAGGGCGCCATGGGATTATCTACCGTGGGGGCGCTGTTACCCCACCAGTAATTGACCAGCACATTGAAGGGAGCCAGCGACTTGACGTGGTGCCACCAGTATTTTGGCACATAAAGAGCGTCCCCTGGTTCCAGTTCGGCGACAGTGGCCGTCTTGAGGGCATCGGCAAATTTAGGAAAGCGCTCGAAATCCGGTTCGTCTAGGCTGGCCAGCGAAATGGCGCGTCCCGAAGGCGTATGATCCATCGGTCCAATATACAGGTTGGACACCTGTTCGGGAGGGAAAAGGGTGAACCGGCGGCGCCCGGAGATGACGCAGGCCAGGTTGTGATCGTTGTCATTATGCGTCTGTGCGCTTGTGGCATTACTGATCCAGATGCGCGGTTCGATAGATGCAGGCAGGACGGGACACTGATTTTCCGCCACAAATGGCGGCAAATGGTCGGCGATAAGCGTTGACTGAACATAAGTATAGGGCGGGTTGGGGTGGTCGATAGCCGCCAGTATCTGGTCGATTCCGGCCGTTATTGATTTCGAGCGTTTGTTGAAGTTGAAGTCATGCATGTCCGCACCGTAACCGAAGCGGCCCTGAACGCGATTATTGGCCTCCAGTATGGTGGTTGGCCGGCCATTATCCATCGCTTTCAGGTAGGCCGCCATGGTTTCAAAGCCCGCCTTACCATGGGTAACGGCCGGCCAACGGGCTAACAGGCCACGCATAAGCACGGGTTTGGCGCGAGGCAATACTGCGGTTGCGAACATTTCCGCGGTTACAGTGTCTAGCGATTCGACTTCAGGAAAACGGGGAGGGATCGGCATTTTTGACATAACGGCGAGACTTCGGGCGGGTGGACCAGGGGGCGTGGCTTATCAATATGAAGTGGCGGATTAGTGGTATTCCACGGGCGTACGCATAACAAGCGGAAGCTTGTTTTTGACCCAAAGCCATACCAATTTGAGTTTCATATTTAAAAAAGCATAAATTGCGTCTCCTTGAAGCCGCAATTGAGATGATGATGAGATTTCATTTATCATATGAAATGATCGGTATCATACAAATCGCTTTTTCTGCGATTTAAAGCTATGAGGCTTTTGATTTTCCATAAAATCGTTATAAAACAATGAATTAATATTTTTAAATATAAAAGTGTAATTTTATATAATGTATAAATGAAGCCGCTGCTCAGTAAAATGACATAAGGTAATGGCGATTTCTCCGCAATCTTACGATTTCATGTGTGGCATTCGTGCCATTATCTGTCCACATTATGGCGAAAGCGTCATATTGGTGCTGGAAATTTACGACGCGTTTATATAACAAATAAAGACGAAATAATTAATCAGGTTGAGAAGCGCTCTGAGGTCACCACCGGAATTCAAGATACGCAACAAGACGTGCCCGCATTATTTTGACCTATGCGTCAAAATGCTGGAGCTAAAAAGACGGATGTCAAGCGTACAAACTGCCGATCAGGTTCATGCCCTCATTAAGTCAGGCCCTGCATTAAGCCGGGCGCTTATTCGACAGATTATTGTTTTGTGCGGCCATGCGTCGCCGGCCCGGCTGGCGATACTGGCATAACAACGGTCTCACCGTCAGGGTCTCGGGTCTGGCGTAAAGACAATTAGGGAGAAGAAAGCATGATAAATTCCAAAGGTAAGGCTTCGGCGCTTACTGGGTTGAAGGGCGGCGTATCGGCGGTCGCACTGACCGCGCTGGCGGCCACACTTATGACGCCCGCCTACGCTCAGGACGCGGCCCCGGCGGCTGGCGCCGCTGACGCCAAGGAAATCGTCGTTATCGGCGCCCGTCGCTCACTGAAGACGGCGCAGCAAATCAAGAAAGACGCCGATACGATCGTTGATTCGATCACCTCGACCGACATCGGTTCGTTCCCGGATAAATCCGTGGCCGAAGCGCTGCAGCGCGTGGCCGGCATCACCGTCACCCGTTTCGCCGCCGCCACCGATACGGCCCACTTCTCGGCCGAGCCGTCGGGCGTTCTGGTTCGCGGCCTGCAACAGGTCCGTTCGGAATTTAACGGCCGTGACGTCTTCTCCGCCAACTCCTCGCGCGGCCTGTCCTGGGGCGACGTTTCGCCCGAACTGATGGCCGGCGTCGATACCTACAAGAACCAGACCGCCGACCTGATCGAAGGCGGTATCGCCGGTTCCATCAATCTGCGCACCCGTCTGCCATTCGATTCGAAGGGCCAGCTGATCGCCCTGTCGGTCGATGAGTCCTATGGTGACCTGGCCCAGAAGTGGACGCCATCGGTTTCCGGCATCTATTCCAACCGCTGGCAAACGGAAATGGGCGAATTCGGCCTGATGGTCAACGCCGCCTATTCGGACATTTCCACCACCTCGCAAGGCATCCAGTACGGCCGTATCGGGATTTTCTGTAACGACCAGAACCTGGGCGAGCACGATACCTGTAATGGCAATCAGTTTGGCAATACCGCCGCTGACGCCGAGCATAACTTTGCGTACTTGCCCGTTACGACCACCATGCGCGAGACGGATTTTGACCGCCAGCGCACCGGCGTTTCCGCAGCCGCTCAGTGGGAAAGCAATGACAAGAGCTTGCTGGCCACCTTGCAGTTCAATACGTCGAGCTATGAAAACGAATGGCACGAACATGGTGTCATTAC
>CAMLIY010000153.1 GCA_946480125.1 uncultured Asticcacaulis sp. | reverse complement strand
AGATCGGCACCCAGCCGCCATTGAGATCGAACCCCTGCGTGCGGATATCGCCGCGCCGGATTTCCTCGAATATCACCTTGCCATCGACAGTCTTGCCATTTCGATCGACATTGGTGCCGCCGGCATAGCCGTCGCCGTTTTTCGCCTGAACGGCCGCCAGTTCGCGGGTGATATAGAGCGCGCGCTGCTTGAACTCAGGTTTACCAGTTTGCGCATACATCAGGCTCAGTGCCGACTGATAATGGCCCAGGCTATGCCCAGCGATACCGCGCGCTTCCCAGCCGCCATAAAGCGCGCCCTTTGGCTCAAGGCCGGCATAGAGACGGAAATTATGCAGGAAGCGATCGGGATCGAGCGATAGCAGATAGCGTTGATTGGCTTCGATCGAGGTCAGAAACAGCGAAGGCTTCAGCCGCACCGCCGATAACGGAAACGGCCTGATCGCCTCTGACAGCGCATCACCCGCCGCGAAGGCTTTTCGGGCAATACCCGTCGCTGTCAGACCGGCAACAGACGCCAAAGCAGCGCGACGTGAAACTTTCAGCATGAGGCAACTCCCTGTGGACCGCGCTTTCCGCGCGTGTCCGTGAGCCTATCGATCACGATACGGCCCCCGGAGTCAATACTCATACAATTGAAGCCGCTATTGCAGGTTGACGAAGGCGCCCCCGTCGACCAGCACATGCGCGCCGGTCATATACCCGGCCAGGTCCGAAGCGAGGAAAACAACCACCTTGCCGATATCATCCGGCTTGCCCAGGCGGCCGAGCGGAATGCGACCCTCCATATAGGCGCGCTTGGCGGGATCGGCGAGGTCGTCCTTGTTGATGTCCGTGGCGATAGTGCCCGGCAGAATCGAATTGGCGCGAATACCATGCTTGCCGAGCGCGATGGCGACCGATTGCATCAGCGAATGCTGGCCGGCTTTGGTGGGGGTATAATGGCTCTGCATCTCACCACCGACCAGGGCCGAGATCGAACTGATGGCGATCAGCGACCCGCCAGTGCCTTGCTTCACCATCTGGTTGGCCGCCGCCTGACACATATAATAGGTGCCCATCAGGTTGACATCGACCGTGCGCCTGACCACCTCGACCGGCATGTCGAGAAAGCTGTGGAACGGACAGATGCCGGCATTGGCGACCATATGATCGACTCCGCCCAGTCCCTTGACTGCCGCCTCGATAAAGGCCGGCGCACTTTCCGGCAGGGAGACATCACCGATATAGACAATCGCCTTGCGCCCCAGGTCTTCGATTTCCTTTACCAGGCTATCGACGGATTCGGACGCGGCCGAAGCATTGATGGCGATATCCGCGCCATGCTTCGCGCACTCGATGGCGGCCCCCCGGCCAATGCCGCGCGACCCGCCTGTGATGAGAATTCGTTGTCCCTGTAGAAGCATTTTATTGTCCTATGACTTGAGGTTGTTTTCGCTCCAGCCGAATTCATGCGAAATGGCGTGGACAGTGGCAAGCACCTGTTGGGTCAGCGCCGCCATGCGGGCGTCATCCATATATTGCGCGGCGGAGGAGACACTGATCGAGCCGATGATTTTGTTTCCGGCGTCGCGAATCGGCGCGGCCACGCAGCGGATACGGTCCTCATTTTCCTCGAGATCATAGGCGTAACCTTGCGTGGCGTAATCGCGCATCCGCGTCATCCAGGTGTCGAAATCGACGCGATAGCCCGGCCACTCGCGGCCTTCACGCCTGTAAACGGTCGCCATTTCATTTTCGGTAGCATCCAGCAGCAGGGCTTTACCAATGCCCGTTGAGCGCAGGGGCTGGCGTTCGCCGATGCGCGAACTGATTTCAATCCGCCGGCTGCCCTGCACCTTGTCGAGATAGAGGGCGCGCTCGCCATCGAGAATACCAAGATGAACCGTATCGCCCGTATCGAGCGACAGGGCCAGCAAATGGTCATGGGCGATGCGCGGCAGGTTCATCTGGCGCGAGGCGAGATGGCCAAGTTCGAGCAGTTTCGGACCAAGCGAATAGCCGACGCGCGGGGTGAAATTGAGAAACCGCTGCTCAACCAGCGTCGTGGCCAGCCGGTGCGTGGTCGAACGCGTTAGCCCCAGCACTTCCGAAAGTTGCGGCAGACTGCGGGCATTGGCAGCCACGGCCATCATGACATCGAGACCGCGCACAAGAGTCTGAGCGCCAGCCAGGGATTTGCTCGCGTGCGTATCCCCTTCAGACAGACTATCAGCCAAATTATTCATTGACGCGGTTTGTTTCATTATTTAATGCTCATATCTAAAGTGTGGGATGAATTCAAGCCATTCAGCCCAAAATCGATGCAGGGATAGCGGGATATGGCAATTTATCCCAAATGGTGAGATTAATGCGGAAATTTTCTAAGATCAAGCAAGTGCGCGCCAGTGTGATCAAGGGCGGCGAAGGCGGTGGTGGCGCCGATTATCACGACCAGGGCGAAGGCCACTGGATCGACAACCACATCGCCACCTCCATGGGCCGCTATCCGGAATATCGCCAGAGCCGCAAATCGTTCGGCATCAATGTGCTGGGCACGCTGGTGGTCGAAATCGAGTGCGAGGACGGCACCACCGGCTTCGCCGTGACCACCGGCGGCGAACCGGCGGCCTATATGGTCGAAAAACACTTCGCCCGCTTCCTCGAAGGCCGCGATCCGTTTGACTACGAAACCATCTGGGACCAGATGTATTTCGCCTCGCAATATTATGGTCGCAAGGGCCTGGTGGTAAACGCCATTTCCGGTGTCGATCTGGCGCTGTGGGACCTGATGGGCCGCCTGCGCGGTGAGCCGGTCTATCATATGCTGGGCGGCGCCGTGCGCGACGAACTGCAATTCTACGCCACCGGCGCACGTCCCGATCTCGCCAAGGAGATGGGCTTTATCGGCGGTAAGATGCCCCTTCTGCACGGCCCCATCGAAGGCGATGAGGGCCTGAAGAAGAATGTTGAGATGCTGGCGGATATGCGCAGCCGTTGTGGCGACGATTTCTGGCTGATGTGGGATTGCTGGATGGCACTCGATGTCAATTACGCCACCAGGCTTGCGCACGCCTGCGCCCCGCACGGCCTGAAATGGATCGAAGAGGCGATCTCGCCGGACGATTACTGGGGCTATCAGCAACTGAAGAAAAACGTCCCGCCGGGAATGCTGGTGACCACCGGCGAACACGAAGCCACGCGCTGGGGCTTCCGGATGCTGATGGAAATGGAGTGCTGCGATCTGATCCAGCCCGATGTCGGCTGGTGCGGCGGCGTCACCGAACTGCTGAAAATCTCGGCCATGGCCGATTCCCGCGGCATCATGGTCGTGCCCCATGGCTCATCGGTCTACTCCTATCACTTCGTCATCACGCGCCACAATTCGCCGTTTGCCGAATTCCTGATGATGGCGCCCAAGGCCGATCATGTCGCGCCGATGTTCCACCCGCAATTGCTGGGTGAACCGGTGCCGGAAAACGGCCGCCTCAATGTCAACAAACTGGATAAGCCGGGCTTCGGGGTTGAACTGAATCCTGACGTCAAGCTTCACCGCCCCTATACGCACTAAGGACTACCCCATGAAACTCTGCCGCTACGGTCCCAAGGGCCAGGAAAAACCCGGCGTCGTCGATGCCGACGGCCGCATCCGCGATCTGTCTTCTCTTGTCACTGACATTACCGCCAACGAAGTGCGCCTGTCGCAACTGGCCAAGCTGAAAGCCGCTGATCTGAACGCACTCCCCATTGTGGAAGGTCAGCCGCGCTACGGTGTGCCGGTCGCCAATATTGGCAAGATTATCGCTGTCGGTCTCAACTATGCCGACCATGCCGCCGAATCAAACCTGCCGGTGCCGCCCGAGCCGATCTATTTCACCAAGGCGACGTCCTCCTTATGCGGCGCTAATGACGATGTCATGAAGCCACTTGATTCGACCAAGATGGACTGGGAGGTTGAACTTGGCTTCATCATCGGCAAGACCTGCCGCTATGTCGATGTCAAGGATGCGCTCGATCACATCGCCGGCTATGTGCTGGTCAATGACGTTTCTGAACGTCAGTTCCAGAAAGAACGCGGCTCGCAATGGGTCAAGGGCAAGGGCTGCGACACCTTCTGCCCGACCGGCCCGTGGCTGGTCACAGCCGACGAACTGGGCGATCCGCAAAACCTCGATATGTTCCTCGATGTCAACGGCCAGCGTATGCAGACCGGCAACACCAAGACCATGATCTTCCCGGTCGCTGAGGCTCTGGCCTATATCAGTCGCTTCGTGACTCTCCAGCCGGGCGATCTGGTCATCACCGGCACCCCGCCGGGCGTCGGCGAAGGCAAGAAGCCCGATCCGATCTATCTCAATGCCGGCGACACCATGCACCTGGGCGTTTCTAAGCTCGGCGAGCAGCGCCAGACCGTCATTCCGTTCAGCCTCGAAGGCCTGGAGATTATTGAGTAATATGTACGCAGATCGTTTTAAAAACCGTACGGCTATCGTCACCGGCGCGGCTTCCGGCCTCGGTAAGGCCACCGCCGGCCGCATCGTCGCCGAAGGCGGCCAGGTTGTCCTGTGGGATCTCAATGCCGAGGCTTTGGAAGCCGCCAAGACTGATGTAGGCGCCGCCGGAGTCTTTGCGCTTGATGTTTCGGATCAGGTCGCCGTGGCCGCCGCCGCCAAGGGCAGTAAGGACATTCTGGGCAAGATCGACATCCTGATCAATTCAGCCGGCATCACCGGCGCCACCGTGCCGGTGTGGGAATTTCCCATCGATAGCTGGCTGAAGGTGATGGATATCAATCTCAACGGCCTGTTCTATTGCTGCCGCGAAGTCATTCCCTTCATGCTCGATAATGGCTATGGCCGTATCGTCAATGTCGCTTCGGTGGCCGGCAAGGAAGGCAATCCCAATGCCTCTGCTTATTCGGCATCAAAAGCCGGCGTGATCGGCCTGACCAAGTCACTCGGCAAGGAACTGGCGACGAAGGGCGTGATCGTCAATGCCCTGACCCCCGCCACATTCGAGTCGCCCATCCTCGCGCAGCTTCCGCCGTCACAGGTCGAATATATGCGCGGCAAGATCCCGATGGGCCGCCTCGGCGAAATTGATGAAAGCGCCACCATGGTCACTTTCATGGCCTCGGAAGAATGCTCCTTCACAACCGCTTCGGTGTTCGATACTTCGGGCGGCCGGACAACCTACTGATATGTCAAATATCTGTCGGCCGCCCTTCGTCTTTAATGTTGCGCTACCGCTTCGCTGCTTGAGCGCGGTGGGCGGTCGGGCGACCTACTAAAGGAGACACGACATGGCCATAAAGCGATTTGTGGACACCCATGTCCACCTCTGGCAACTGGAGCGGTTACGTTATCCGTGGCTGACACCGCCCTTTACCGATGATGGCCCAAATGGCAGCGTCGAGGCCATCGCCACGGATTACACCCTGACCGATTATTTCGCCGATGCCGCCGGCTACCCGGTCGAAAAGATTGTCCATATCGATGCCGGCGCCCACGGTGATGACGCGCTGGCGGAAACGGAATGGCTGCAATCCCTGGCTGATGATGGCGGCAAACCCAACGCCATCGTCGCCTTCGCGGCGCTCAATGATCCGGATGTCGAACGCCTGCTGGCGGCCCATGCCGAACACCCCAATGTGCGCGGTATCCGTCATATCCTCAACTGGCACGCCGATGCGAAGCGCACCTATACGCCGCGCAACCGGCTCGATGACGAGGCCTTCGCGCGTGGCTATGCCCTGCTGGCGAAATACAACCTCTCCTTCGATCTGCAAATCTATCCCGGCCAGATGAAACAGGCGGCGGCGCTGGCTGCAAAGCACCCCAACGTGCCGGTGATCCTCAATCATATGGGTATGCCGGTTGACGCCGACCTGACCGAATGGCGCGAAGGCCTGACGGCACTGGCCGCTCTGCCCCAGGCATCTGTCAAGATTTCCGGCATGGGCTTTGTCGATCGCCAATGGACCACGGCCTCAATGCGTCCGCTGATCCTGCAAGTGATCGAGACTTTCGGCCCGAATGCTTGTGCCTTCGCCAGCGACTTCCCGACCGATAAGCTGTTTAACAGCTATGGCAAGGCATTGGACGCCTATGACAACATAACCAAAGACTTCAGCGCCGACGAACGGGACGCCCTGTTCGCCGGGACCGCCGAGCGCATCTATAAAATATAACAACATCTCATTCAGGAAACGCGCATGAACCCCAATCCCTTACTTGGCGTCTTTTTTCACTGGCTGGGCGGCCTGTCCTCCGCCAGCTTCTATGTCCCTTACAAGCGTATCAGGCTGTGGTCGTGGGAAATTTTCTGGCTGACCGGCGGCATCTTTTCCTGGGTGCTGGCGCCCTGGATCGGCGCCTTTATCGGCAGCAAGGATCTGATCAATGTGCTGGCGAATACGCCCACCCACACCTTGCTGATCTGCTATCTGTGCGGTGCCGGCTGGGGCTTTGGCGGCCTGACCTTCGGACTGACCATGCGCTATCTCGGCCTGTCGCTCGGTATGGCCGTGGCGCTAGGCCTGACCACGGTGATCGGCACCTTGGGGCCACCGATTTTCCAGGGCACGTTCGGCGAGGTGGTTGCCAAACACGGCAGCGAATATACTTTTATCGGCATCGCCGTGGTCGTCGTCGGCATCATCATCGTCGCCCTGGCCGGCGGCGCCAAGGAAAAGCAACTCGCCAACGTGTCCGGCGACGCCAATATACCAGATCATGGGGAATTCGACCTTAAGAAGGGCATACTAATCGCCATCTTCTCCGGCGTCATGTCGTCTTTTTTCTCCTTCGGGCTGGCGGCGGGCGATCCGATCCGTGAAGCCACCGCGGCCGCCGGCACCGGCCCTCTGTGGGTCGGCCTGCCTGTGCTGTGCGTCGTCCTGGCCGGAGGCTTCACCACTAATTTCGTGTGGTGCCTTTATCTCATCCTCAAGAACAAATCCGCCGGCGAATGGGGCGGCAAGACCGCCGCGGTTTCCGACATCAAAACGCCCCTGCTGGCCAATTACGCGCTGGCGGCGCTTGGAGGCACCCTGTGGTACTTCCAGTTCTTCTTCTACACCATGGGCGAAAGCCAGATGGGAAAATTCGGCTTCTCGTCGTGGACCCTGCACATGGCCTCGATCATCCTGTTCTCGACCCTGTGGGGCTTTGCACTGAAAGAGTGGAAGGGCACGGCCAGCAAGACGCAGTTCATGGTCTGGCTCGGCATCGGCACTCTGGTGATCTCGACCGTGATCATCGGCATCGGCAATATGCTGGCAGCTTAAGGCCGCCGCCAGATAGGCCTTGAAACAAACGGCCAAGGCGATATAGCCTTGGCCGGTGAAAGAATCAGCGCGCCGTAACAATGGCCGTCATCAGAAAGACATTATTTTTTCGCCATAGGAAATGGATTGGCCTTGCCGGGCGAGGCCTGGCAGTAGCTTTGACAACGGCGGAAAATTCAGCA
>CAMLIY010000152.1 GCA_946480125.1 uncultured Asticcacaulis sp. | reverse complement strand
ATCCCGAAGCTCGGCCAGGAAATTCTCTACGTCAACGGCGTCGGCGCCGGTTTGAACAGCGCGTTTTACCGCGCTGGTGAAGGGATCAAGCGCGCGCTCCAACCCTTCGGCGGCACGCTGCGTTATGCGGCTGGCGGGCGGGGTCTTTGCAGGCGTCTTGGTCATAGGCACGGTTTCCTTGCTCTGACGGAATACGGTTCTGCCCCTTAACAGACCGCCCGTAATGACGCCATAGCTAAAAGGCCGTGGATACGAGGCCGAAACATAACAGCGACCTACACGAACCATTACAGTTGGTTTTGTCAAATGTGATCAGAAAAGACTTTCTCGCAAATGCGAGATGTGTTATGACAGCGCTGTCAACAAATATTAAACGAACCTTTTGTTCGCAGGAATTGAGTACCATGAAATCGATCGCAAGCTTTTTTGTTCGTCTGGCTGTCCGCTGGGGCAAGGCGCACCGCCTGCCGGTTGTCGACTAAATCCCTGACGATTAGGAAATGAGCATTATGAAAAAGCAAATTGAAGCGTTTCTGGTTGGTCTTCTGGCCTTCGGCTTTGCCCCGGGTACGGCAAAATTCTGATCAGATTCCCTTAAGGCTGCCTGGCAGCCGAGTCGCAACGTTTTAAAGCCGGGTGACGTTTACGTCTTTTGCCCGGCTTTTTTCGTCGGCGCGGCACTTGAAGCCGAAGCGCTGTCCGCCGAGGCGTCATCCGCCGCAACCGATGCCGGCGCCGAGTCCGGCTCCTGGGTGCCTGAAGTGGCCGACGGCTTGACCAGCAGTTCAACATTGGCCTTCTTGCGCAGAGAGTTCAGCATGCCAGCGACCTGGTTATAGATCAGGTAGCGCATGATAATCGGACGTTCTTCTTCCAAGGTCGGCAATTGTTCGGGCCGGCGATCCTCTACCCGCAACAGCGCCCAGCCGCCATCGACCTGGACCGGACCCACCGTATCGCCGGTCTTGGCTGTCGCCAGTACACCCTTATAGGCCTGCGGCATGATATCCGTGGTGAAATAGCCCATATCGCCGCCATTGAACCGCGTGCCCTGGTCGATCGATCTTTCCATCGCCATGGCCTCGAACAGGGCACCCCCTTGCAGCTGCTTCAGCGCCGCTTCGGCCTCCGGTTTTGTTTTCAGCAGGATCAGGCGTGTGCGGATTTCCTCAGACTGCTTCGACAGCTTCACCTGTTCATCATAGTGATCCTTGACGGCCTTATCGTCGACATCACGGTCTATGGTGTTTTCAACCAGCATATCACCGAGAATCCGGTCATGGGCCGCCCGCAGCCGGCGCTGGGCAGTGGTCGATTTCTCCAGTCCCTTGGCCATGGCCGCCTTGGCCAGCAGACGCTGGTCAACCACCTCTTCCAGTGTGCGCGAAAACAGGTCGGAGGTCATGTCGAGCGGCTCGCCCGGTCCGATCTGACCCTGGGCAATCGCTTCGGCGCGAACGTCGGAGGTCCAGATGGTTTCGCCGTCAATCCGCGCCACGGCGACATCGCCGGCTTCCGGCGGCGCCTCACTACCGACGGTGGCCTTGTTACAGGCGGCGACGCATACGGTCAGCGCCAGCAGGCTCGACACAAAAGCCAGTTGCAAAACAGAGCGTTTAACCATGAATTTCCCCAAACCATCGCCAAATCATGCGCGCACACCGGAGGCTTGCCAAAGCCGAAGCCTGGCACGCCCCAAGCTGAGATTGACATACATCAATCCGCCGCTTAAGTCAGTGGCCGTGCTTGAAAAGCGTAAATACCGACCTATTTCACCTGTAACTCGTTTCAGTCTCGTTACGAACACGACAGATAAATAAGAAGATTTCGCGCGGTTCTCACGATTCACTACATCTGACAGGCTAATTTGGCCCGATTTAGGCCATTTCGACTGTTACGAATTCATCAGTTAAGGTTTCTCATGCTGGCCATCGCCAAAATGCTTTTCGGCTCCTCAAATGATCGCAAGGTTCGCGGCTATATGGCCCGCGCGCAGAAGATCAGTCTGCTGGAGCCTAAATACAAGGCGATGAGCGATGAGGAACTGCGCGGCCAGACGCAGATTTTCAAGGATCGCATCGCCGCCGGCGCCTCGCTCGATTCACTGATGGATGAAGCCTTCGCCGTGGTGCGCGAAGCCGCCTGGCGGTCGATCGGCCAGCGCCCCTACGATGTCCAGCTCGTCGGCGCCATGATCCTGCACAAGGGCGGCATCGCCGAAATGCGGACGGGTGAAGGCAAGACCCTGGTCGCCACCGCGCCGGTCTATCTCAACGCGCTTGAAGGCAAGGGCGTACACCTGATCACGGTCAATGACTATCTCGCCAAGCGCGACGCCGAATTCATGGGGCGCGTGTACCGCTTCCTCGGCCTGTCCACCGGCGTTATCGTCCAGGGCCTAAGCCAGGGCCAGCGCAAGCAGGCCTACAATGCCGACGTCACCTACGGCACCAATAATGAATTTGGTTTCGATTACCTGCGTGACAACCTGTCCTACAGCCGCAATGAAATGGTCCAGCGCGGTCATAACTTCTGTATCGTCGATGAAGTCGACTCGATCCTGATCGATGAAGCGCGCACGCCGCTGATCATTTCCGGCCCGACCGAGGACCGCTCGGAACTTTACAAGATCCTCAACGCCACCATCCTGGAACTGACCAAGGACCCGGAGACCTTCGAACTGGACGAGAAGCAACGTCAGGTGCTGCTCTCCGAACTGGGTTCCGAGCGTCTCGAAGAAATGCTGGAAGCCGGCGGCCATCTGGCCGAGGATTCGGCCGGTCTTTATGATCCGGTCAATATCTCGCTGGTCCACCATGCCAACCAGGCCCTGCGCGCCAATACGCTCTACCAGCTCAACAAGGACTATATCGTCAAGGACGGCGAGATCATCCTGATCGATGAATTCACCGGCCGCATGATGACCGGGCGCCGCCTGTCGGAGGGTCTGCACCAGGCCATCGAAGCCAAGGAAGGCGTCGAGATTCAGCCGGAAAACCAGACCCTGGCCTCGGTTACCATCCAGAACTATTTCCGCATGTATGGCAAACTGTCGGGCATGACCGGCACCGCCGCCACCGAAGCGCAGGAATTCGGCGACATCTACAAGATGGATGTGCTCGAAATCCCGACCAATCGCCCGATCATGCGTGTCGATGACGACGATGAGGTCTACCGCACCGAAACCGAGAAGTTCACCGCCATCGCCGCCCAGGTGGCCTATTGCTACGTCAAGGGTCAGCCGATCCTCGTCGGCACCGCTTCGATCGAAAAATCCGATGACCTGTCGAAGTTCCTCAATGACTACAGCTACAAGGTCGAGGTCTCGCGCACCCTGCGGGCGAACTACGCCACTGCCGACAAGAAGGACATTCTGAAGGCCGGCGAAGACGCCTATGACATCGTTTATAAATCGGGCAAGGGCATCCCGCACAGCGTACTGAACGCGCGCTTCCACGAACAGGAAGGCGACATCATCGCCGATGCCGGCGTGCCGGGCTCGGTCACCATCGCTACCAACATGGCCGGTCGCGGCACCGATATCCAGCTGGGCGGCAATGTCGATATGCGCGTACAGAAATGGCTGCTGGAACAGGATGCCGCCGGCGTCGCCGTTTCAGCCGAGCAGATTCTCGCCAAAAAGACCGAAATCGAATCCCAGGTCGCCGACCTGAAGGAAAAGGCGCTGGCCGCCGGTGGCCTGTTCGTGCTCGGCACCGAGCGTCACGAAAGCCGCCGTATCGATAACCAGCTGCGCGGCCGTACCGGCCGTCAGGGCGATCCAGGCCGGTCGAAATTCTTCCTGTCGTGCGAAGATGACCTGATGCGCATTTTCGCCGGCGACCGCCTGAACGCGATGATGAAATCGCTCGGCGTCGAAGAAGGCGAAGCCATCACCCACAAGCTGCTGAACGGCGCCATCGCCACCGCGCAAAAGCGCGTGGAGCAGCGCAATTACGAAATCCGCAAGAACCTCCTGAAATATGACGACGTGGTCAATGACCAGCGCAAGGCCGTTTTCGAACAGCGCCAGGACTTCATGGATTCCGACGACCTGTCGGAGCTAATCGGCGAATTCCGTGCCGACTCCATTCATGATCTGGTCGAGCGTCACATGCCACCAAAGGCCTATGCCGAGAAGTGGGAAATTCCGGAACTGAAGGACGCGATCCTGAACCTGACCGGCCTCGATCTGCCTCTGGAAGACTGGGCCGAGGAAGAAGGCATTGCCAACGAGGAATTCGAGGAGCGCATTCAGACACTTGCCGCCGAGAAGATGGAAGAACGCCTGCGCCTGTTGGGCGACGACCAGATGAAGGCGCTCGAAAAGCAGTTCCTGCTGCAAATGATCGATATGCAGTGGCGCGAGCACCTGATGCACCTCGACCACCTGCGCGCCGTCATCGGCCTGCGCGGCTACGGTCAGCGCGATCCGCTGAACGAGTACAAGACCGAAGCCTTCACCCTGTTCGAAACCT
Organism: uncultured Asticcacaulis sp.; assembly: GCA_946480125.1. The sequence continues at coordinate 3,000 of CAMLIY010000152.1, read as the reverse complement.
TGCTGACCAATTTGCGCCACTCGGTCACGCGCTGGCTGATGACCATGGAAATCCGCTTCGAACAGCCGGAAGAAGCCGCCGAGCCGATGCCGTTCGCCCCGTCCCTGCCGCAACAACGCCCCGCCTTCCAGGAAGTGCATCTCGATCCGCATACCGGCCATAATGAGCGCGGCCCCAAGCTGACCGACGATCTGACGCCCGAACAGCGCGCCGCCCTGCCGCCGCAAGCCCTGCCGGCCGGATGGGAGAATACCTCGCGCAATGGCCTGTGTCCTTGCGGCTCCGGCAACAAGTTTAAGCACTGCCACGGCACCCTGGTCTGAGCCGCAGGTTGATAGCCAGACGGGCTTTGCCCTTTGGGCGGCTCCGGCAACAGGTTCAAGCCCTGCCGCGGCACATTGGTCTGAGCCGCAGGTTGATAGCCAGACGGGCATAGCCCTTTGGGCGGCTCGGCAACAGGTTCAAGCCCTGCCGCGGCACGCTCGTCTGTGCCTGAGACCGACATAAAGCCTGACTTGCGGCGAATCTGAAAACGGCTATGACTAAGGTCTGGACCGTTTGAAAGAGACACGCATGAAACCTTTTGCGATAGCTGCCGCCCTGCTTGCCCTGTCCACCCCCGTTATGGCGCAGACCGTCTACACCGGCGACCGGATGGACGGCGCGGCTGTCATTGACAAGCTGGACGTGGCGGACCTGCCCGCCGGCGCCCTGACCAAACTCTATTTCCGCGTGACCGATACCGCCATCGGTCAGGGCTGGTATGTGCCGGTCATCGTGATCAAGGGCGCGAAACCGGGGCTGAAACTGCTGATCACCGCCGGCATTCACGGCGACGAACTGAACGGCATTTCCGTCCTGCAAAATCTGGCGCAGACCATCGATCCCAAAAGCTTTTCCGGCACACTGGTGGCGGTGCCTGGCCTGAATACACCGGGTCTGCTGCATTCGACGCGTGGCTTCACCGCCGACGAAATCGGCACCAATGGCGATAATCTCAACCGCGCCATGCCCGGCAATCTCGAAGGCGGCCCGTCATCACGCTATGCCGGCCGATTGTGGCAGCAACTCTTCATCGGCAATGCCGATTTCGCCATCGACCTGCATACCCAGTCGCGCGGCGGCGCCTATCCCGGCTATGTGTTCGCCCAGACGGGCGCGGCTCGCCAGATCGCCGATCTGCTGCGGCCGGACGTTATCGGCATGGATGCCGGTGTCGAGGGCACGGTCGAAAATATGCTCAATCCGGTCGGCATCCCGGCGGTCACCTATGAACTGGGCGCGCCGGAAACCTTCGATGGCGCCATGATCGCCCGCGCCACGCGCGGCATCCACAATGTCATGATCGGCAAGGGTATGCTGGCCGGCAAGCCGGATCTCAGCGATCCGGCGCCCTATGTCGGCAATGTGGTGACCGATATCGACAGCACGCGTGGCGGCTGGACCACGGTTAAGGTCAGGCTGAAGGATGATGTGAAAAAAGGCGATGTGGTGGCCACGGTCAGCAACCCCTTCGGTGAAACCATCGCCACCATCACCGCGCCTTCGGACGGCCATGTGCTCTCCATCGCCACCGATCCCCGCACCGAGCCGGGCGATATGGTGGTGCGGCTGATCGCCTGGTCGGATCAGGGCGTCTGCGCCCGGACCGGCTGTCCGGATACCGCCCAGATGGTCAGGAGCCAGTAGCCTGCTATTGGGATATGCCTAAAAATTTCTGGCATATTGTGATCACAATATGTAGTCTCCGCTCAATCTGATTGCCGGAGCCTGCCATGACCAATAATGCCGATCTTGCCGCCCGCCGCACCGCAGCTGTCGCCCGCGGCATCGGCCATGCCACCACGCTTTACGCGGGACGCGCCGAAAATGCCGAATTGTGGGACGCCGACGGCAATCGCTTCATTGATTTCGCCGGCGGCATCGCCGTGCTCAATACCGGCCACCGTCACCCCAAGGTCCAGGCCGCCGCGTTGAAACAGATGGAGGCTTTCACCCACACCGCCTTTCAGGTGGTGCCCTATGAAAGCTATATCGCGCTGGCCGAAAAGCTGAACGCCCTGGCGCCGATCGATGGCCCGGCCAAGTGCGCCCTGTTCACGACCGGCGCCGAAGCGGTCGAAAACGCCGTCAAGATCGCCCGCTGCCACACCAAACGCGACGGCATCATCGCCTTCACCGGTGGCTTCCATGGCCGCACCGCCCTGACCTCGGCCCTGACCGGCAAGGTGGTGCCGTACAAGAAGGATCTTGGCCCGCAGCAGCCCGGCATTTACCACCTGCCCTTCCCGGTCGAGGCGCAGGGTATCGATACCGATGACACGCTGAAAATGCTCGACTATCTGTTCAAGGCCGATATCGCGCCGGATGCCGTGGCCGCCATCATCATCGAGCCGGTCCAGGGCGAAGGCGGCTTCCTCATCACCCCGCCGGACCTGATGCGCGCCTTGCGGCAGCGTTGCGACGACCACGGCATTCTGCTGATCGCCGATGAGGTCCAGACCGGCTTCGGCCGTACCGGCAAGCTGTTCGCCATGGAAAATTACGACGTCAAACCCGACCTGATGACCATGGCCAAGTCGCTGGCCGGCGGCTATCCGCTTTCCGGCGTGGTCGGCCGCGCCGAGGTGATGGATGCGCCTGTAGTCGGTGGCCTCGGCGGCACCTATGGCGGCAATCCGGTGGCCTGCGCGGCGGCTCTGGCTGTGCTGGAGGTCATCGAAGACGAAAACCTGCTTGAGGCCGCCAATCGCCAGGGCGCGAAACTGAAGGCCCGGCTTGAAGCCCTGGCGAACCGTAATGATATTGTGCCCATGGCCGCCATTCGTGGCCTCGGCGCCATGATCGCCTTCGATATTGTCAACGATCGCGGCAGCTATACGCCGGATGCCGCTACAACGAAAAACATCTGCGTGAAGGCGCAGGAAAACGGTCTGATCCTGTTATCCTGCGGGGTCTATGCCAATACCATCCGCTTGCTCGCGCCGCTGACCGCTTCCG
>CAMLIY010000151.1 GCA_946480125.1 uncultured Asticcacaulis sp. | reverse complement strand
AGCATCTGTTCTTCGAGAACGACGCTGTTGCCGTCCATGGTGGTTTCCGAATCGACCGACACGACTTCATTGGCGGCCGTCGCGGCTGCGCCCTGCGGGGCCATGTGCATGGCGTTGGTCGTCACCATGCCGAGGCTGCCACCGTCTGATCCGCCTGCCACCAGCTTGCCGAAATCCTGCGGCGTCAGGTCGTGTGGCTTATAGCCCGGCGTCGAGGCATTGGCGACGTTCTGCGCCACGACCTTTTGACGATCATTCAGCCAGCTCATGCGCGATTGCAGCGCATTCAAAAAACCTATGTTCTGGTTCGTCATGTTCTGGCCTTTCCGAAATTCCGCGACTCAACCTAATGAGGGTTATGCCACGAACATGAGGCAAATTATGCCCACCTTTTGGTTAACGAAGGCTTTAAGTAAACGGCGCGTTAACTTGAGGGGGCGCAGAAGGTACAGATGAGTCTGGTAGAAATCCTGCGGGCCTTTTTCGGCCTGTCCATCGTTATCGGGCTGATCCTCGGCCTGGCTTTTGTGCTGCGCCGCTATGCGCCGGCGCTGATGGCGAAGTTGCAGGCGCAACGCGGCACACGCCGCCTGCAAGTGATCGAGACCCTGGTGCTCGATCCCGCCCGCCGGCTGGTGCTGGTAAAGCTCGATAATGCCGAACGTCTGATCCTGCTGGGTGAAGGCCGCGAACTCGATCCGCCCGCTAATGGGGCGCCTCGCCCTTTGCATGCCGATAATCAACCTGCATTAAGAACCGCCTCCGTGGACCCCAATGATGACCTGTTCTGACGTGCGTATCGCTGAACCCAAGATGCGCAAGCCATTAGGGCCCAAAACGATGAATTTCATCGTGCTGGTGGTGTTCATCCTCGGATTCACCCTGATGATCATGCCTTACGGGGCACTGGCGCAATCGGTGAATGTTGATCTCGGCAAGGGGGGCTCGCTGAGCGCCCGGGTTGTGCAGCTTATAGGCCTGATGACGGTGCTTTCTCTGGCGCCGTCGATCGTCATCATGACAACCTCGTTCATCCGCATTGTGGTGGTTCTCTCCCTGTTGCGAACGGCGCTGGGCCTTCAGCAAAGCCCGCCGAATGCGGTGATCATCTCGCTCGCCTTGTTTCTCTCGGCCATCGTCATGGCGCCGACCTATGAAGCCGCTTACAACCAGGGCATCCGGCCGCTGATGGATCAGGAAATGGAACTGCCGCAAGCGTTTGATGCGGCCAGTCAGCCGGTCAAGGCCTTTATGCTGGCTCAGGTCGATCAGAAAGATCTGGGCTTATTTGTAGGGCTGTCAAAGCTTGAAATGCCGGCCGACAAGATGGACCTGCCGGTGCGCGTAGTGACGCCGGCCTTTATGATTTCCGAGCTGAAAAAGGCTTTTGAGATCGGCTTCATGCTGTTCGTGCCGTTCCTGGTGATCGATCTCGTCGTCGCCTCGGTGCTGATGTCCATGGGCATGATGATGCTGCCGCCAGTCGTCATTTCACTGCCGTTCAAGCTGATCTTTTTTGTGCTGGTCGATGGCTGGCACCTGGTTGCCGGCTCACTGGTGCAGAGCTTCCACCCGGTTGTAGGCAGCGGGTAAAAAGGGAGGCTGCCCATGGCAACCTCCCTATCAGTTTAGCGCTTATTGATGTCGATAAACGGCACCGCGCCGCCGGTCGTGGTCGGCAGCTTGCCGTCCCACTTTTCAATGGCACGCAGTTGCACCACTTCCGGCGAAGAGGCGATCGACTGGGCCAGCATGCGGTTGGATTCCGCCTGGCCGCGCGCCTGTTCGATCAAAGCGTCGGCCTGAGCCTTGGCCACGGCCACCTGCGCCTGGGCGGCGGAGGCATCGGCATCGGCCTTGGTCTTCATCTGGATCGAATCGAGGATCACCTGCGGGTAGCGGATGGTGCCGATCCAGTCGAGCTGGCTGATATTGACGCCCTGTGCCTCCCACTTGCGGTTGACGCGCGCCAGGGCCTTCTGGATCACCTGCTGGCGGCCGCCGCGATAGAGGAACTCGACGCTGACCAGTTCGGTTTCCGCGGCGATGGCCGAGCGGACATCATTGCGTATCGGGCCCTCGAACAACTGGTCGAAGGTCAGGCGATAGCGGGTATAAAGCGCCGGCGCCTTGGACGGATCGATACGCATGACCAGCTGGACGTCGGCCGTCATCGGCAGGGCGTTATTATCCGAGAAGGTGACCTCCTCATTTTCCGGCCCGCGTTCATCGGCTTCGCGCGTATAGGTATAGGTGCGCTGGATCACCGGGAATTCGGCGATGCGTTCACCCGGCAGGTTGAGGTGCCAGCCGGAGGGCAGGGGCGTCTTGTCGACGCCGGCATTAGGACCGAGCGTGCGGATTTTGACGCCGACATTGCCGGGCTGGATCGTCTGGCCGCACGAGACCAGAGATAACAGCACGAGAGCTGTGACCGCGCCGGCCGGGATAAGCATCTTCCATTTGCCAGGTATGGAAATGCCCGTGCGAAGATTATTCATATTCATGTCTTTTGTTTCAAGGGCTGCGGCCAGTACGAACGCGGCTCAGGTCCCCCGACCTTTCTTTTGTGGATTGAAAAAGAACAAGTGCATGCGCGCTCTCAACTTAGAGAGTGACTATAGTCTTGGTTTCGGGGAGGGCTTGATCGCGTAAGCGCAAATATGGGCTGGTGCCGAGATTTCGACGAATGGCCGCGCATTCAACTTGCGGCTATACCTGACTTAACTGACGATCATTTTCCTTCATTTGGTTTACATCCCCCAAACTTTGGGGACATGCATATATTACAGGTTTCAAAGCTATCCTTAAAGCGAAACACGACAACCATCACATGGATGTGACTTTGTGCACGGAAGTGCGGGACAGGCTAGGCCGTTTTGCCTTTGGGCCTGTTGGCAGCCGCTTTCGCTGCCGCGTCATCCCTTTCACGGAACTTTTTCTTCATGCCTGTGACCCAGCCGGCGAAGCTGTCCGTGCCGGCGGTTGAAGCGGCGAAATCCTTTGCGCTCAAGGTATCGCCGTCGAGCGGAGCCAGGGCCACGCGGATAGCGTCTGAGGATGACGCCGTATCCGAGAACTTGCCGTAGCGCGTCGACAGGCGGGTCAGCGACGATTGATCCTTCTGCAGGCTGTAGGCGACGGCGGCGCGCAGTAACCGGCCCTCATCCGCAAGGGTCAAGGGGGCATCCGTTTTCCAGCGGTCGCCCAGGCGCTTTTCAAGCATGGCGCCGGCGTGGGCGTAATCCTGCTTGTTCCAGAAAATATCGGCGCGGATGTCCTGAGCATCGGGCGAATTGTCAGCGCCCAGCACGTCAAGCGCTTTTTCGGGCTCGTTCAGTTCGCTGAGCGCGCGCGCTTCAAGCACCCGGCGCTCAGCCATGACCGATTTCGGCAGCAGGGTGGTACGCGTGTTCCACAAGGCTTGCAACGCCTTCTGCGGATCATGGTTCATCAGATAGATAGTGGCCAGATCGGCGGCGACAGACGATTTGGCGACGCCATCAAGCCGATGACTGACTTGATATTCCAGCAGGTCGGCGGCCTGATCGAGCAAATCAACATCGACCAGGCGACGCACGATCCGGCGCACCATCTCGTCACCATCAGCCCCAATCGGCGTGAGGTCTTTAAAGTCGTTAAAAAGACCGAGCGCTTCTACGGGTTGAAGGCCATCGGCCATACCGCCCAGAAAAAGGCCGCGGAAGGCCTGGTTGAGCGTGGTTTGAATTTGTACCGATTGCGGATCGTTCATGAAAGGCTGGCCGCCGGTTTTCAGCACCATCAAGGCCTCACGATACCGGCCTTCGCTGAGATATATGCTGCCCATGTCATTGATCAGCTTCATCTCGGTACTGTCGCCGCGCCAACGAAAACGCAGAGAATCAAGCGTGGCCAGAGTCTGGGCGGAGGTGGCTTTTTTCAGCTCATAGCCCAGCATGGCGGCGTGCATGGCGGCCGGTGCCGCAATGCTGTCATCCGATGCCCGCGCCACGGCCTGATAGACCTTGAAAGCGCGCGGCTTGTCGCCTTGCGCTTCTATGATTTGAGCATCCACCAGATAAGCTTGCAGTTTTTGCAGCGGGGTTGCCGCCTGACCAATAGCATAGGTGATCATCGCCTCGGCCGTAGTCAGGTCATTTTGCTGCAAGGCCGAATAGGCATAGGCCGTGCCAAGCTTCACACGCCACTCCGGCGGGAACTGATCGAGCGCCTTGAGGCCGAATTTGAAGTCCTTGACCGCATCGGCATGATGACCGGCCTGCATTTCGGCATAGCCGGTCCATAACCTTGAGGCCGGATCATTGATGAGTTGCGAAGACGACAGGTCACCGGTAGCGTCGGCATAACGCCCGGACAGCATTCGGGCGATGACACGCAAGCCGCGGACCTGGGCATCATCCTGGGCGCGCGGACTTTCCTTGATCATCATGTCGAGCACGCCTTGCGCCTCGAAGCTGAGGTTCTGGCCGACCAGGAAACGGGCCAGGGCCAGACGCGACTTTGTGGCGGCGGTGGGGCCGAGGCTGCCTTCATCTGCGGCCGCGGCCTGGAGCGCGTTATAGCGGGGCAGGAACCCTTCGGTCGGCTTTGCCGACCAGTCGGCGTTCATAAGGCCCGGATAAAGTGCGTTTTTGTAGGCCAGGGTCGGATCGCTCGGCGAGGCGTTTGGATCGAGCGTGGAAAGGGTCAGACCATCCGGTCGTGATATCTCGACCAGATCGCCGGACACCGCCACCTTGACGTCGGGTGTCATGTGAACGATCGCCGCGCCCTGCGCTGTCGAGGCCAGGGTGGCTTCCAGCACGGTGCGCGCGCTGGTCAGGTTCTTCACTGGACCGCGCGCCGGGACGACCGCCATGCGATCGCCGACGCTCGGATCGCGAATCCAGGCAATGCGGGTGGCGCCGGCCAGATTGATGTTCAGGCCGGGCACGCCGGCGCTATCGTCACGAATGACGCTGGCCTCGACCGCCTTGTTATCGAGCGGCCTGCCACCCAGACGGACGCGCCACACCAGCCCGTCATTAATCGCCGACAGCGCACCAATTGTCGGGGCCTTCAGGCGAAGGGCGGTGAAACCGTCATTGCGTGTCCACTGGGCATCCTGGACAATGGCGCCGTCCTTCAGTTCGGGCGGCAAGCGCAGGTCGACCTCGGAATCAAAGACGATCCATACCGATTCCCCGCGCCGGAATACGGCGGCAGCTACCGGACCTTCAAACGGGAAGGCGATGTCCTTGCCGCCATCAACCGCTCCGACTTCGAGGGCCACGACCGGCACATTTGCGGCTTTGCTGACATGGGCATCATTTGGCGCCGCCAAACGGGCCTGCTGACCCTGGATGACATCCTGGAGGTTGACCGTAATCTGGCCATCTTTTTTACCGTCGTCAGGCTTGGCATTATCCTCGATGGCGGGATCGATCTGCACGAAGACAGCGCCATCCTCGCGACCAAAATGGGTGTCGAAACCATCAGTGACTGTCAGCCACAACTCGCTGGCCCGGGCATCGGATTTAAGATCAACCCCTTTGATGCCAACGGGCGGATTAGCGCGAATATCGCCCAGATCGGGCGTCTTCTGCCCCGGCAGGCGGATGACCACATGACCCTTTTCGCGGCGCACCGAGGCGCGTGAACCGACGGCGCCATAGATTTCGATGCGACCCGATTGTTTATTGCGGCCGACACGAATATCGATATCGGAGCGCGGCGCTATCTGCTGGGGCGCAACCGGGTCGCCCAATGCCAGGGTCGCCATGCCCATGCACAGCGTGGCGGCGAAAATAGCCGTGGTGCGTAAGGCGGACTGACGGGAAGATGTGACCGGCGAAGGTGAGGGTGTGTCGAGCAAACCGCGCGCACGATCAAGCGCCCGCCCGAAATCTATCGATTCAGGGGCAGGCGTGCTGCCGACGGCATCGGCATTCGTCACAGGCGCTTTACGGTCTCGACTCATTAGCTGGTAACTTGCCTGAACGGAGTTTAACCATAGTTAATGCGGCCATAATTTAATGCCTTTTCATGGCTTTCAGGCCGTCGAGAATCTCATCATAGATTAAGGGCAAATTAACCGTTCATGCGGCAAATATTGCCGGGTTCTGGTAGAGTCTTCTTGACGGATATGATGTAAATGACGGGTGCCGAGGTTTTAGGAATTGGACGTGACGCCATTTGGCTGACAATCCAGCTGTGTACGCCGATTTTGCTGGTGGGGCTGGTGGTCGGCGTGGTCATTGGCCTGTTCCAGGCATTGACGCAAATTCAGGAAGCCACGCTGATCTATGCGCCCAAGATCATTTCCGTCTTCCTGGCCCTTCTGTTGCTCCTGCCGCTGATGGGGGCGCTGCTGGCCACTTTCATGCATGAAATCATCAACAAGATCGCGACCATATAGGCATGTTGCTATTGCAGGCCGCACAATTGCGTTCGGGTCTGCCGGATACAGGCGGCGATGATTTTGCCTCCTTTTTCGGCACGTCGGCGCAATTATGGGTGGTGGGGCTGATATTCATCCGTCTGGCCAGCATCGTCATGCTGATTCCGGGACTGGGCGATCCCGCCGTGCCGCCGCGCCTGCGCCTGTGTTTCGCCTTGTTGCTGGCCATGATGATCACGCCGATCGTCGGGCCGTTTATCCCCACTATGCCGCCAACCCTGGGCGCGCTGACGGCTATTGTCCTGCATGAAGCGATCATCGGTCTGATGATAGGCACCCTGATGCGCGTCCTGTTGTTCACACTGGTGACCACAGGCGAAATCCTGTCGTTGCAGACCACGCTCTCTTTTGCCCAGACGGCCAATCCGACCGAAGCGCAATCGAGCACCAGCCTGGGCGCATTTCTCGCCATATTCGGACTGGTCATGATCTGGGTGACCAATACCCATCACCTGTTTATACGGGCCATGGTCGATTCCTACCAGATATTCTCACCTGTCAAAAATATCATGATCGGTGACGCCGGCACGCTGATGGTCAAGACGATGGGCGATAGCCTGGTGCTGGCCTTGCAGCTTTCGGCGCCGGTGATCGTCTTTGCCCTGGTATTCAACATCGCCACCGGGTTCGTCGGACGTTTGATGCCTAATTTTCCGATCTTCTTCGCCGCCACGCCGCTGAGTGTGCTGTTCGGCCTGGCCCTGATGGCCCTGTCTCTCGGCAGCATAGGCATGGTCTTCATCGACCATTACCAGCAGTTTTTAGGTGTTTTCATCGCGAGGCCGCGATGAATATTGCTCTTTGCGTTCAACTGCCTCGTCCTATTCAGAAAACACCGGGGTTTTCCTCGCACCAGCTCGGGCGGGCGCTACGCCGGTTACCGGTCGCCCTTGCCGGATCGTTCACGATCCGTAAGCCCTTTGGAGGTCATTTAAGTGGCTGACGAAGCGGACGGCGAAGATAAAACAGAAGAGGCCTCGGGACGGAAACTCCAGCAGGCGCGGGACAAGGGCGATGTCGCCAAGTCCGGCGACCTGCCGCAAGCC
>CAMLIY010000150.1 GCA_946480125.1 uncultured Asticcacaulis sp. | reverse complement strand
GGTACGGTTGGGTAGCTCAGATGGTTAGAGCGGTGGATTCATAACCCACAGGTCGGCGGTTCGATCCCGCCTCCAACCACCACCCCTGTTGATGGGCCCTGGCCCGCTTTCAAACAGTTCGGTACGGCCCATGTGCGTGCGCCGCGCATGCCGGATCAGCCTCGCGCTCTCTCTCTATATATATATCGTTATTTGGGTGATCTGAGCCGGCTTGCCGGCCTCTTTCATTTTACCCCTCGGAGAATCGGCCGCATTTTTTTTGCGGTCTCATATTTTCTTTAGATCGCGCGATTCCCGTAATGCGCGAATTTGTTGCTTTCGTTCAGGAATATGGGGACTTCAGGTGCGTGAAAGGCGTGTGAGGGAATAGAAACGCGCGGGTGGGGACCTAAAGATGAGTGTACAATTTTTATGGAAAACTTATTGCGAACGGGATTCTGCAAAGTGTACCAAATCTAATAAAAAATTTTCTCATGAGATTATAAAAATAATTAAGCATATAATATTTGTTAACTATGAAATTATTCTATGAATATATCCGCAGTATATATGTTATATTCAACCAAATCTTAAGTTAATCTTTCTCGCATACTTAAAAATTTGAACTCGTTAATTTATATCGTTAAAATGTAACCTAAAAAACGTATTTTTAAATTTGGTAAAATTAGTGTTGACTGTTCAATTAAAAGGTCTAATAAACTTCCAGTGTTAATGAATTATTAACTTTGACTAGTTTTTGGGGGCGGGGGAAGTGAATCGAATCGCGTTGAAGCGCGCTGATTTGCGCATGCTGAGTTACACCCTGGCGCTGTTTTCCGCTACCTTGGGTTGCTTTGGTGGGTCTGTCGCATGGGCGCACAATAGCGGCGGTGCGGGCGGTTTGCGAGTGAGTGACGGCGCGCCGGATCAGGTCAATATCGATGTCCGCGGTCGTGTAGCTCAGCGTTGCCAGTTTATGGCAGGCGCTGCACCTGCGACGACGGCCCAGGTGGCCATGGCGGGGGGCGCGGCGACTGTCGTGCCGTTTCGCGTTTATTGCAATACCGGTTTTACCGTAAACGTCAGCTCACAAAATGGCGGTTTGCTGACTGATGGCGCTCGGTTGCCGCAGAGCAGCCTGGCGGCGGGCTTTCACGACATCGCGCGCTATACGGCGCGGTTCGACCTCGGCCGGGACGACGGCAGCAGTCTTTCGGAAACCTGCACCTCGCAGCAACTGCATGATGGCGCGCATTGCACCATGGCGGAACCTGCCGGTTTGACCTCCTCCGTACCGGCGATGAACCAGTCGGGCAAGCTGACGATCCGCATGGCCGAGGTGGACCCTGTCCACATGGTGGCGGGCACCTATAGCGATACCGTCACCATCAATGTTCAGGCGAAGTTGTAGGGGGGGGATATGCTGAAAACGGTCATTTCTATCCCGGCGGTTTCGCTGTTGTGTCTGGCGGTTGCCGGCCAGGCCTGTGCGGCGCCGGCTGCCACGCACCTGGGGGGGCAAATCGCCCAAATCTGCCGCGTCGAGCAGTCGCCCGATGCGGTCCGCATTGAGGCCCATGTCGAAACTCAGGGCGTGAATATCGGTCGCGCGCATTTTGAACCGTTGACCCAAGCGGGCGACGTTCGGCTGAGCTGCAATGTGCCGGGCTCCAGCCTGCGCCTCGCTGCCAGCCCGATGAGGTTTCAGGACGGCGCCCTTTCCGAAGCCTCTTCCCGCGCCGGCTTTACCGACGCCATCGATTATGTGGCCAGCCTGACGGGCGCCACGGCTTTTGATGCGACGGCACGGGTAGAGGCGGTAACCGGTGCATCTGCCAATCCGGGGCATGCGACGACCGATCATGTGCATTACGGTGTGTATGGTTCAACTTTTGCAATGACTGTCGGGCACGTTTCAACGCGGGACAATCGTAAGCCTGTGGCGGGGGGATACCGGGGGGTAATCAGCGTCACCATCAGTCCGTAAAATTTCAGGAATTGGGAAGAAGGCGGCTGCCACCACCTTCCTCCTTGATGTCTTCACGAAGCAAACTGCGCAGCTTCGTCGGGACTTTCATATGCGCAGAACCCTATCATGGAGACTATTATGAAAGCGTTACTTCTCGCGGCTTCGGCCCTGACCCTCGTTGTTTCGGCTCCGGCTTTTGCCGCTGGCGACGACACCAACGTGACCACCAATGTGGCTCAAGTCTGTAAGATCACCAACTCGCCGAGCGACGTTGCGATCACCACCACCGTCAGCGACAATGGCAACAACATCGGCCAAATCACTGGCGCCACGTTCGACCTGGTTGGCAACAAGGCTCACCTGTTCTGCAACGTCGGCGGTTCGCAAGTTTCGATCGCCCGCACCAAGCTGACCAACGCCTATACGCCTTCGGCCGCTTCGCAAGCGCTCGGCTTCACCAACACGCTCGACTATACGGCTCAACTGACCGGCAACACCGAGTTCGGCCTGCGTACCTTCAACACTCAAGGTTTCCTGACGTCCAGCCACGGTAACTACGGCGTGTACGAAAGCGACATGACCCTGAGCGTTGCCGGCGTGCAACTGCTCAACCTCGGCAAGAAGCCGGTTGCCGGCGCCTATACCGGCGTTGTCACCATCACGCTGTCGGCCAGCTAAGGCCCGACTGGATCGCGCCCCGTTCAGGGGCGCGGTTCCAGCGTGTGTGTAAGAAGCGTAGGGGGCGATGTCCGGTGGATACGCCCCCATTCTTCTGATTTTCCACAATATTTTCCCGGCCCGGTTATTGCAGAGATGCGCTCACAGCCTGTCGGCTGTCCCGTCATCTTCTCAGGAACTCTCTCATGAGCCTTTCATCCGTTATGTTGCCTGCCTTCCAACCCTCCCGTCGCGATGCTTTCCGGCTTGGACTGGGCGCCACAGCCCTGCTTGCCGGCGTGGGCATTGCCGGCACAGCCAAAGCCATGGGGGTGACGCCATTCGTCATTGATCTGGGCAGGGGCGGCAATGGTTACAGCAGTTCTGTAACGGTTGAAAATAACTTCAAGACACCGCTGCCGGTCGAAATTCGAGTCGAATCTCTGAGTTTTGACACCAATGGCGTGGTTGAAAGTCATCAGGATCCGGGTGATCTGGTCATTTTCCCGACCCAGGCGCTGATCCAGCCTGGCCAAAGCCGCGTTTTCCGTATCCAGTATGCTGGTACGCCGCCCACGGATATCTCAAAGCATTATTACGTGACCGCCACGCAGCTGCCTGTCGACATGGGCGGCACGGCCACAGAAGTGCAGGTGGTTTACGCCTTTAATGTGCTGGTGTCCATTCCGGTGCCAGGCGTCAAGGCGGCGTTGAAAGTGCTTAAGGCGTCCATCGCCACGGATACAAAAAATCCGCAGCTTTTTACCCCCATTATCACGATTGAAAACAAGACCAATACCTATGGTTATTTCAAGGATGGCCGTCTGAAGCTGACCCAGACCGACGCCAAGGGCAAGACCATATTCAAGCAAACCTTCGATGCCGTGACCCTGGGCCATATTGTCGGCTTCGGGCTTATCGGCCCCGGCCAGACGCGCGATCTGCCCTTCAATGTGGCGTTACCCAGTGCTGAAGGCACACTCAAGGCAGAGTACACATATGCCGGCGGCTAGAAGCTATAGGGGGGCAGCTTCACTGGCATGTCTGATGATCGCGCTTGGACTGGTGCCGGTCCATAAGGCGCATGCGGCCGCTCATGCGCCGGTCACTGATTACACGCTCCAGCGCGGAGATACGCTTTATACCGCGGCGCGTACGCATGGCGTGACCCTGGCCGATATTTATCGTCTGAATCCAAAGCTTAATCCCCGCCGGTATCATGCCGGTCAAAGCATCAGGCTGACAGAGCAATCAGACGCCGTGCGGCCCCTTTCCGCCAATGGCATGCCATCCCAGCCGCTGCCATATGAAACCGCGTTCGGACACGCGACGGCCGCACCCCTCATAACCGCTCAGGCATCATCGCCCCCCGTATCGGTGGCCGCGGCTCCGGTATCCCCTGTGCCTGTGATCGCGCCATCGGTCCCGCCCGCGCCTTCTGCCGCGCCCGTTACGCCGGATATGGCCAATGCAACCTCCATGAAGGTGCGCGGTGCACGGACGGCGGCCGTTACCAACAAATTGAATACAACCGGCCATCCCATTCCCTTTTCGGTATCGATGCATACGATTGACAGGGAACTGGGTGATGTCGATGTCCTGATCGAAACGGATGACACGGTGCGTCTGAAAAAGGACAGTGTCATTCAGGCGCTCAAGCCGATTCTGGATGCGGCCTCACTGACCACCCTTCAGGGCCTGCTTTCAAGTGATGGCTACATAACCCCCGAATCCATGGCGGCGATCAAAATGCCGGTGACGTGGAACCCGGACCTTTTACAGCTTTCGGTCGTGGTTGGCGCTGCTGACCGGCCGGTGCAGGATCTCAATCTGACGGATGAGAACGACAAGACCGAAACATACGCACCGGCTAAAACCTCCGCCTATGTCAATCTGCGCACAGGTCTTAATTATAGTTACAACGGCGGCAATCAGGATCCCGATCTCCAGATTGACGGCGCCCTGCGTTTTCGCGGCCTCGTTCTGGAAGGTGAGGCGGCTTATCGTCAGCTTCTGATTGGTGGCGATCAGACCTTTGTGCGGGAAGGCACGCGTCTGGTTTACGATGATCGCCATTTCCTGATGCGCGTCACCGCCGGGGACGTTCAGCCGGTCAGCCGCGGCTTCCAGTCGGTCTCCGACCTCGGTGGCTTTGGGGTTTTCCGTACCTATCAGGATTTGAATCCGACACTCAATGCGCGCCCGACGGGAAACAGCGACTTTACCCTGCAACGGCCGTCCCTGGTCGAAACCCTGGTCAATGGCGTGCCTACCGGGCAGTTCCGCCTCAATCCCGGCCGCTATAATCTGAACAATATTCCCTATGTCCAGGGGGGTAATAATGTCACCATCCGGGTCACGGACGATCTGGGCATGCAGCAGGATATCAATTTTTCGCTGTTCTTTGATCGCCAGCTTCTGGCCAAGGGGCTGTCGGAATTCGGCGCCTATGCCGGTGTGCCTTCGGACATCACTACCGGACAATTGCATTATGACACCAGCCAGGTGGTCGCCGCCGGTTTTTACAGGCGCGGTTTAAGCGACAACCTGACCGCCGGCGGCAATCTGCAAATGGATAAAACCTCGGGTCTGGGGGGAGTGGAAGGCCTGTGGGCCTCGCCGATCGGCACGCTGGGCCTTGATGTCGCCTATTCATGGCATAATGGCGGCGTCAGCGGCTATGCACTCAACCTGGGCTTTGATCGCACCCTGCCAGGTGATGGTGTCAAAACAGCCTCCTACGGTTTGACCATACAGACCCAATCCGAAAATTTCATGCCGGTGGGTCCGATCAGCCAGCCCTCGCCCTATAAATATCAGATATCAGGCAATATTTCGCGTGGCTTTTCGCTTAAGACCTCTGCCTCGCTGCGGTTTGATTACAGCAAGGGACGCGGCACGGAGCCGGACCTGGCCTCGGCTGGTGTGGCACTGACCGAACGTCTGAACGACCGGGTTTATTTTACCACGGAAGCGCTTTACGAAAAAACCAGTCTGCGCGCCGGTTACGGTGTCCGTGTCGGCCTGAGTTATCGCTTCGGCCAGCGCGGTTCGGTCAATGCCGTTGCGGATACGTACAATGAAAGCAACGAACTTGACGTCAATATGTCGCATGGTCGCGGCACGGGATCGTGGACCGGCACGGCCAGCGTGCTTACCCAGCCGGACAATAGCCGGTTCGACGGACGTTTCAATTATCTTGCCAACCGGGCTGAAGTTAATGTCACGCAAAATTCGCCGTTCGATTCCAGCGATGGCGATGGCCAAACAACGCTTAGCGTGGCTACGTCACTGGTCATGGCGGATGGTCATTTCGGCATAGGACGCCCGGTTTATGACAGTTTCCTGCTGGCGGCGCCGCATAAATCCTTGAAGGCGCAGGTTAATATAGAGCCGTCTCCGGAGGGAGCCCAGGCGCGTTCCGGCGCGTTTGGACCGGCCGTCTATACCGAATTGAGCGCCTATACGCCGCGCAATGTCATCTACACCGTGCCCAATGCGCCGGCGGGCTATGATATTGGCGAAGGTTCGGTGCATGTGCGTCCGCCATATCGCGGCGGCTACCTGGTCGTGGTGGGTTCGGATTATAACATCATGGCCTATGGCACGCTTAAGCTGGCCAACGGCAATCCGGTTTCCCTGCTGCTCGGCCACGCCACAGAACTGGCCCATCCCGAACGCGCACAGGTCGAACTGTTCACCAATGCACAGGGCCGCTTCAGCCTGACGGGCGTGCGGGCCGGCAAATGGCGAATTGACATGCCGACAAACCCGGCGACTTCGATTATAGTCGACATTCCTGCCGACAAGAACCTCTTCAACCTTGGCGATCTTGTCGCCAAAACCCAGTGAGGACTCCCATGCGTACATCTGCCATCATCGCAGGCCTGCTCACCCTGACGGCGACCTTTCTGGGCCTTAACGCCGCGCAGGCCGGCACCTGCGTGGACTCAACCTCGCACCCTTATGTCGCCGTCGATCATTTTGATCCGTTCGGTCATGTTGGCGCCGTGCGTAATTTCAGCGTTCGGTTTAATCAAAACGTGAGCAGCTCAGGGCCGGTTTACGTGCAGTTTGTTGACCGCAGCATAAGCATGGGCGGCTTCCGCATCGGTGACGATCTCGGCCCTTACACAATCCAGGCCAATAGCGGTAATGTGGTTGTTGTCTCGACTGGAGATATGCGTCCGCCCAGCCTGGTGGGAGCGAATTCAAGCTGGACGGCGATAAATTTTGGTGGCCACAGGCCGACAGCAGACAGTGATTTTCAACTTCGTATCGCACCAGGCTCTGCGCCGGCCGGCGTTTATGACAAGGTGCTCGATGTCCGCGTGGCCTGTCAGCGGCAAAATGGCGGCTGGGATTATACCACCCTGCCTGGCGCGGTCGAAATCCATGTCGCGGTCGATAATCTGATCAAACTGGTGGGCGGTCATGAGGCGTCGATCGATCTGGGTGACCTGCCAATCAATGGCCCGCCTGCCCAGGGCATGACACTGGTCGGCTTGCGGGCTTCGGGGCCTTTTGATCTGTCGGTATCGTCTCAGGCAGGCGAAGCCGCCGGTGTGCGCTCCGGCCTTATGGTGCGCAACGACAGCCAGGGTACCTCGGATGCGGATAAAATTCCTTATCAGATCAGCATCAATGGCACAGGTCTCAATAACAGCCGTCGCAACCTTCGCTGCTCGAATGAAGTGGATGCGTTGAGAGTGGGAGTGGTGACAGGGGCCTCGCCCGGCGCCAACAAGAATGCCGGCGCCTATCATGACACGATCAAGGTGACGGTGACGCCCAACTTCTACGGCAATCCAATTCCGGACGGTTCGTGCTCTGTGCGTTAAGGGCCTTTTATAACCGAAACGTTTTTAGTGTGGCGTCGGTTGGCTGTTGGCAAGCATGTCTTTCAGCGCCCATAGATCGAGGGGCTTGGTCAGGTGTTCATCAAAGCCGGCTTCCTTGGTGCGCCTGCGTGTTTCCGCATCGCCCCAGCCGGTTTGCGCCACCACGCGGGTGCCGCAAAGCAAGGGATTTTGGCGCAGCTGGCGGCAAACCTCGTAGCCATC
>CAMLIY010000149.1 GCA_946480125.1 uncultured Asticcacaulis sp. | reverse complement strand
AGGTGATGATCTTGAACGCCGCCGTCACCTTTTCCGTGGTGGCGCCGCCGCCGACATCGAGGAAGTTGGCAGGCTCGGAGCCATAGAGCTTGATAATGTCGAGCGTGGCCATGGCCAGACCGGCGCCATTGACCATGCAGCCGATTTCGCCGTCGAGGGCGATGTAGCTGAGGTCGTACTTGGAGGCTTCGATTTCCTTCTGGTCTTCTTCCGTCTCGTCGCGCAGGGCGAAGATGTCCGGATGGCGGAACAGCGAGTTGGAATCGAACGACACCTTGGCGTCGAGCACGATCAGCTTGTCGTCACCTGTGATGATCAGCGGGTTGATTTCCAGCATGTCCATGTCCTTGGCGTTGAACGCCGCGTACAGTTGGCCGAGGAGCTTTGCGCCCTGCTTGGCGACGTCGCCCTTGAGGCCGAGCGCCTTGGCCAGGGTACGGCCGTGGGTCGGGAAGACGCCGGTGGCCGGATCGATGGTGAAGGTGTGGATTTTCTCAGGCGTGTTGTGCGCCACGTCTTCGATATCCATGCCGCCTTCGGTCGAGGCGACGACCGAAACGCGCGACGACACGCGATCGACCAGCAGCGAAAGATAGAGCTCCTTGGCGATGTCGGCGCCCTCTTCGATATAGAGGCGATTGACCTGCTTGCCGGCCGGGCCGGTCTGGTGCGTGACGAGCACGCGGCCGAGCATTTCGTCGGCATTGGCCTTGACGTCTTCAGGGGTCTTGACGACGCGGACGCCGCCCTTGGCGTCGGCGCCGAGCCCCTCGAACTTGCCCTTGCCGCGGCCACCGGCGTGGATTTGCGACTTGACGACGAAAACCTTTGAGCCGGCCTCGCTGGCCAGGTCCTTGGCGGCCTTCAGGGCCTCTTCGGGGGAATAGACGGCATATCCGCGTGGAACGGCGACGCCGAACTCTTTGAGGACGGCCTTAGCTTGATGCTCGTGAATGTTCATGAAACCGGTCTTGTGATGCTTGCCAAACGGCAAATACGTGCAGGACGGATCATCGCGCCCGCCCTTCGAACGGGGGCTTTATAGAGAGGCGCGCGCTTTTGTGCAACCGCTCACACACATAAATTTGAGGTCCGGGGTGATTTTGATTGCCTGATTTTCGCTTGCCGCACAAACAATGGTAGCGCTACCGCCAGACGGGATAAGGCGGCAACGCTGTCAGGCCGTTATCAATGCACCGCAAAACGTATACGATTTATTTCAGGCACGCTCACCCAAAGAACATTGTGTACATCAAGCGCCCCGGCAGGAAGGTGAACAGCCCGGCGATCAGCAGCGCGCCGGCATAGAGCCGGATGGCGATGCCCGAATGACGTTTCACATCATGTTTCCGCGCCGCATAGACCAGCATTGGCGCAGCGATCAGGGTCACGACCGAGAACAGATGTATAAGGCTGAACTGTCCGTGATTGATCAGCTTGATCCACAGGCTGGAAATCGCCACCGTCATCATGAAGATCACCCACGTCCAGCCCAGAATACGGTGCATGATCGTGCCCTTCGGTCCGAAAATCTGGATGGCTCCGACCACAAAGGCGGCCACGGCGGTCAGCAGGTGAATCTGGATGACCAGGCTTTGCTGGCCGATCAGGGACAGGGTGGGCCAGTGCGGATGTGCGAAAGAACTGAGGTACGGCATGTCGGATAACTTCCCAATTGAAACGATATGGCCCTATAAGGACTGATCTTCTGAGGGATGCCCGGTTGTATGCGTGAAACGCCCGAACTCATTCGTGAAAAACCACCCCATGCCACTGGCGCTTCGCCAATGACATGGCTGCCAGCGATATGGCTTAGGGTGATCGTCGGCCCCAACTGGCTGCGTACCTACGGGATCGCCACCGGCATGGCGCTTTTGCTCACCTTTACCGGCGCCAATGATACCGGCGGATTGCCCCTGCCGGCCCGCGGGCTCTACTGGCTGGTCCTGATGTTTGGCGGCACTCTGATCGCGCAAATCACCGGCCGCGGGCTCGATCGCTTCTCAAACCTGAACCTGTGGCAGACCCTTGCTGTGATGATGCTGATCATCACCCCGGTCATCTCCATTTTCGTCTGGCTGGTGACGGCCGGCGTCAATGGCCAGCCGCCGCGGCTCGGCAACCTGCCGGTCTATGTGCCGCCGGTTCTGGTGATCGCCCTCGCCATGGCCGCCCTGCACGTTATGGTCGCCCGCGAGCCGGCGCAAAGCCATGCCTTTATGCCGGATGTGAAAACCGAACCGGGCGCCGCTTTGCGCGAGCGCCTGCCGTTCAAATTCCGCCACGCCGAAATTCATGCGCTGGAAGCCGAGGACCATTATCTGCGCGTTCATACCTCGGCCGGCGACACCCTGATCCTGATGCGGCTTTATGATGCCATCCGGGAACTGGACGGCATCGAAGGCTCGCAAACCCATCGCTCATGGTGGGTGGCGAAGGCAGCCGTTACCGGCACGAGCCGTTCGAATGGCCGTGCCGGCTTTACGCTCAAGGGCGATGTGAGCGCCCCGATTAGCCGCAGTTACCAGAAAGCCCTGAAACAGGACGGCTGGCTGTAGCGCTATTTCTTCTGCAATTCAGCCTTGAAGGCATCCAGGCTTAACGGCCGGCCGAGGAAATTCTGGATCAGCATATTGGCGTCTTCCGACCCGCCCGGCTCCAGCACCAGTTTACGATAACGCAGGGCGGTCGCCTTGTTGCGGATACCGTCGGCCTCGAAGCGGGTGAAGAGATCGAGCGCGATCGCCTTTGACCAGACATAGGTGTAGTAGATCGCCGAATAGCCATCGAGATGTCCGAAGCTGGCATAGGGGTGCGTACCCGGCACCGGCGGGTAGAGCGCATAACGGGCGAGCTGGCTGTCGAACTGGGTGCTGAGATCGAAATCCGGCTTGCGATTATAAAAATTGAGCGAAATCGCCGAATAGGCCAGCTGCGTCTTCCATTGACCCGGCTCACCGAAGCGACGACCAGCGTTCATCTTCTGCACCAGGGCTTCGGGGATCGGCTCACCCTTGTCGTTCGACGCGAAGCCTTTCAGCGTGTCATAGTTCCACGTCCATTCTTCGAGCAGTTGCGACGGGGCCTCGATGAAGTCCCATTGCAGGTTACCCATGGATTGCACACCATATTCGGTATGGCCGGAATACATGGCATGGAGCAAATGGCCGAATTCATGCAGGAAAGTGGTAACGTCCTCATGGTCCATCGGGCCAGTGGCGGGGAAGTTGCAGATCAGGGCGCCGACCGGGATTTGCCGGCCTTCGACGCCGGTGCGGATCGGAAATTGCGCCGCGTGATTATACTTGCCGTCACGCGGGCTCATATCGAGATAGAAATGCCCGACCAGCTTGTTGTTG
Source organism: uncultured Asticcacaulis sp. (assembly GCA_946480125.1). The sequence continues at coordinate 4,485 of CAMLIY010000149.1, read as the reverse complement.
TCGTAAAGCGCCCATGCGGTGACGCCCGGCGCCCATACCGGCGTATCCCACGGCCGGATATCGGCATTGAACAGATCGCCTACCAGTTTGAAGATACCCATACGTGATTTATCGAGCGTGAAGTACTGACGCACCTCGGCAGAATCGACGTCATATTTCTGTTTGCGCAGGCGGTTCTCGAAATAGCTGCGGTCCCAGCGCTGAAGATCGGTGATGGCGGGATCGACACTTTTGGCGAAGGCCAGCAATTCGGCATAATCGGCATCGGCGCCCGGCTTGGCGGCGGCATTGACGTCATCAAGGAATTTCGCCGCGCGCTGCGGATTGCCGATCATCTTATCGGATGTCACCAGGGTGGCATAATCCGGATAGCCAAGGGTTTGCGCCAGTTCGTAGCGCTTTTCCAGAAGGGTTTTAAGCACCGTTTCATTGGCCGGCCAACCGCGGTTACTGAAGGCGGAGCTGACCTTGCGGCGCGTCTCGCGGATATCGGCATAGTCGATAACCGGGAAAATATCAGGATAGGCGAAGGTGAGATGAACCAGACCATCCGGCCCCGGCTTGTGCGCCTCGATATAATCCTGGGGCAGGCCTTTTAATTCTTCCGGTTTTAAGGAAATGTCGCCCTTGTCGTCGCGGATATTCTCGGCGAACTTCAATCCGGTTTCGGTGATTTCTTTCTGGAGCTGCGTCACCTTTGCCCGCGTCGCCTCGTCCTTATCGACGCCGGAGAGCTTATAATTGGTCAACATCTTGTTCAGCGTGAAGCGTGTCTTCTCGTCGAGTCCCTGGGTCGGTATGGCCGCCAGGCGATCATAGATCGGGCGCGACAGCGAGACCCTGGTGCCGAGGTCAGACAGTTTCGGGATGCAGGCCTGGGCCGCATCACGGACAGGTTTGAGCGGGCTGGTTTCCGATATCAGGTACATTTCATTGCCGCCATCCGACAGGATCAGTGACAGGGTATCAAAGGCGGCAAAATCATCCGCCAGAGTCGCCTTGCCGGTGCGGGCCTCCAGCGCCGTCTCGGCCTTGGTCGCCAGGGCCAAAGTCGCATCACAACGGGCGCTGACCGCCTCCGGCGTGGTCAGGGTGAGAGGCAAAGGCTTGAGATAGGCCGTGGCCTCGTTATCCAGCGCGGTTGGTGCCGCGAACACATGGGCAGGCATGGCGGCGCTGGCCAGCAAGGCAGCGGCAAGACTCAGGCATACACGTGACATAAAAGACCCCTTCGGCATGAACAGGGTCAAAGTGTTAACGCGGGCCTGTAACCTGCGCAACCAAATTAGTGACGGGTCATCCGCACCAGTGACCAGTCGTAGCCGATCGCGCGGGTGCGGGCTTCGATGGTGTTGCGGGTCAGTTCATCCGGCTGCGCGGTACGGCTGAGGAGCCAGAGATAACGCCCCGAAGGCTCGCCTACGATGGACCACGAATAGTCATCGGCATGATCAAGCACCCAGTAATCGCCAACGTAGAAGGGTCCGAAGAAGGACACCTTAAGCTTGGCGTTATCACTTCCGGGTACAATTTTCGCCTTGCCATGCGCCGTCTTCACCGGACCGGTTACGCTGCCCTTGCGGCAACGGTTGATGACATCGATCCCGCCATCATCGCGCTTGCGATATTCCGCCGTGACGGCCTCGCAGTCCTTTTCAAACCGGTTCTCATAGCGCCCGATTTCATACCAAAGGCCGACATAGCGCGCTGGATCGACTGGCTTGGCAGGTTGCGGCACCGCCGGGTTACCGACAGGTCCGCTCGAGATCAGGCTGGCGCAGGCGGTCAGGGCCAGAAAGGCGCCGCCGGCCAAGGCGAGAGGGAAAATCAGGCGATGGGGCTTCATAACGGTCTCCGGGTAACGCAGGCTGCGCACAACGTCCGGATTCCGCAATAAATATTCAATGCGGTCTGTTTGCCCTTTCCGGCAGGGTAAAGCTGAACACGCTTCCCTCACCCGGCTTTGACCGCACGCTGATATCGCCGCCGCAAAGCCTCACAAATTTGCGGCAGGTCGAAAGTCCTATACCCGTGCCGATATAGTCGTCGAAACTGTGCAGGCGCTGAAAGACCTGGAAAATACGCTCATGGAAAACCGGATCGATACCGATGCCGTTATCCGCCACATCGAAGCGCCAGATATTTCCTGCCTGGATGGCTGTAACGGTGATTTCGGGCGCCCGGCTGCCATCCTGAAACTTGAGCGCGTTGCCAATCAGATTTTGCAGCAAGACCCGCATCAGAGTTTGGCTCGTGCGGATAACCGGCAGGCCCACAGCGGTCACGCGCGCCTGCTTTTCAGCAATGACATCCGCAAAGTCCGGCATCAGTCCATCAAAAACAGCCTGGCAATCAACCGCTTCCAGCTTCACTTCCTCACGCCCGACCCGCGAAAAATCGAGAATGTCACGGATCATCGCCTGCACACGCATGGCGTTGTCGCGAATATATTCCGCATAGCCCAGCGCGGTCTCGTCAAGCTGTCCCGCCACGCCTTCGGCCAGAAGGCCGGCATAGGCGTTCATCATGCGCACCGGTTCCTGCATGTCGTGCGAACAGACATAGGCGAAACGTTCCAGTTCTTCGTTAGATTGCCGCAGATGAGCGTTCAGTTGCAGGATCTGCTGGCGTTGCGTGTAAAGATCGAGATAGACCTTCACCTTGCTTTTCAGGATGTCGGAATTGATCGGCTTGAAGATGTAATCGACGGCGCCGATTTCGGCCGCCTCGGTGGCGAAATGATCTTCCTTGCTGATGGCGGTGACGAAGATGATCGGCACAGTCTGCATGGAGGGCCGCGTCTTCATCAGGCGCGCCGTCTCGAAACCGTCCATGACCGGCATCTGGACATCGAGCAGCACGATGGCAAACTCTTCCTTAAGCACAAGGTCCAGTGCCTTTTCCCCGGAATCGACCGTGGCGATAGCGGCACCCAGCGGCTTTAGCAGAGCTTCTGTGGCCAGGAGATTTTCCCAGCGATCATCGACAATCAGAATCTTGGGTCTGGCCATGCCAAAACTGTCCTGGGCATCGCCGCGAAGGCCATTCATTGCGCTCATAAGTTCTCTCGCCTGGCCACCCTGCCCGATCCGGCGTCAGCCCGGTACAGACTATGATGCCGCCATCTGACGATGAAATCACAATTTTTGTGAATTTAAAGGTATTATTTTGCGTATACCGTCCTGTGCGGAGCGCATTATGGCCATGCGGATCGAAAAATATTAATCTCTGTACGAGAACGTATGCAGGATCATCCCACATTCAGCCTCAGTTCCATGATATATCAACTTGTCTACCTTAGTCGTTACGCCGCGGAAACAGGTGGCGCCTTGAGTACTGTCCGCGACATTCTGCAAACCTCCCAGAACAATAATTATCGCGATAATATCACAGGCTTCCTGATCTTCGATAAATCGAGCTTCTGGCAGATTCTGGAAGGTGAGCAGACCCTGGTCGATGCCGCATATGCGCGGATTTCCAATGATCCGCGTCACGACGGACTGCACCTGATCGCCGCACGCCAGGTCGAGGCGCGCGACTTTCCGGAATGGTCCATGGGCGGCTTCATCCGCTCGACCGAGGCTCAGGATATCTATGCCAGACATGGTTTCGACGGCGAGGTCACATCGGAAAAGCCAGATGCCGACCGCATTATTGCATTGGCGCATGATCTGCTGGCGTTCGAGCAAGCCCGGCAGGGTCAGCGAATTATCGATGTCATGTCGCGCTAGAGCCTTTCCTAGGCAAACAGGGCGTCGATATCCGCCTGGCGGGTTTCCGGACCATCCAGCGCCGGGCCATTGAGCAGCAATTTCTGGGCCCGCAATTCGGCAGCCGTCAATTCGGCGGCGGTTACGTCCTCACCTATACCGACCGCGGCGGCCAGATCGGCCACCCGCGTCTCGATCTGGTCCAGAAGACGGACGATTTTCGATATACGTTGCCCGGTAATATCCTGAAAGGCGCAGGCCTCGAACATTTTCATCACCTCGTCAGTGATAAGCCCAGCCAGATGCGGATCCGTGACGTCAAGCGCCATCACGGTTTCCGCCGCCGTCATGATGGTGTTGGTGGCATGTTCCGTATCCTGGGTGATCGCCGCCAGTTCGGCGCCCGCGTTCGAGAAGGCGCCATTGGGATTGAGATCGCAGATCTCGGCACGCGCCTGCGCAATGGCGTCAGCGATTACCTGAAAATCCTGCGAGCGACGGGTATCGAGCTGGCTATAAAACCCGTGCAGCAATCCGACCAGAGTTTCGGAATGCTGCATCAGGTCCATGAGACGGGACACATCGCCGTCAAGGCGACTAAAGGCAGAGTGCGCGGACATGGGTGGATTTACTGCGCAATCGCCACGGCATCGGCACCTGCGCCCTGCATCCAGTAGGCATCGACATCGCCACAGACCTGCTTGACATCATCGAAATAGAACGGTTTCGGCAACAGGAACTTCACGCGGGCACGGCGCGCCTTATTGAGCGCCGC
>CAMLIY010000148.1 GCA_946480125.1 uncultured Asticcacaulis sp. | reverse complement strand
TTCGCAACTGCGTCAAGAGCCGCCTCAATCACGCTTTGTGAAAAATCATGATTAACCCATTCGGTTTCTATAGTCTTAAGCGCCGCCCCAACCTCTCGCCCAGCCGGAATCCCGCGTGCGATCAGGTCGGTGCCATTGACTGGAAAGACAGGGATTGCAAGGCCTTCAAGCATGTGGAGCACATAGGCCACGGCCGAGGCTTCTTTCTTCTGGTGCGCCGCCGCCAGGAAAACCGCATCCTCCGTAGCCTGACGACCATGCAGGTATAGCAGGCGTGCAAACGGCGCATTCTCCGCAAGGCCGTCCAGCGCCCGGCCGGCATCGCGCAGGCGGTTATATAGGCGTTGCGACCATTTCAACCGCATCTGGCAGGCATGAAGCGCGGCCGGAGTGAGCCCTACGCCACTGTCGATCAGGGCGATCATGCGTATTTCCGGATCTTCGGTCAGGGCGATGACCGCCGCCAGTTCCGGCAGAGCTTCGCCTGCCGCCTGCCAACCGGGCACGACATGCGGCATTAGCTCGCGCGCCTGCATTGTGGTGAAAGCAACGAGCGGTTCAGGCAAATTCAAAGTTTTTAGAATTTCCTGCTGGATACGTTCGCCGGATAGCCCGTCAATACCGTCTTTAAGGGCCACGCAGGCGGCCAACGATACGGCATCGATCTCAGCCGCATAGCCCGCCGTAAAGCGGAAGAAGCGCAGGATACGCAGATAGTCCTCACGGATACGTTGTTCCGCCTCGCCGATAAAGCGCACCCGGCCAGCTTGCGCATCTGCCATCCCCTCGCCAGTCGGGTCATAAATTGCACCGTCGATATCAGCGTAGAGCGCATTGAGGTAAAAATCCCGGCGCAGGGCATCCTTCGCCCAGTCGGTCGTGTATTTCACCACCGCCCGGCGGCCGTCGGTTTCGACATCCTCGCGCAAGGAGGTGATCTCATACGGCTTGCCCTCAACCACCGCCGTGATCGTGCCGAAGGCCTTGCCGGTCGGTACGCTGCGGATACCGGCCACTTCCAGCGCCACTTCCGTCTCGTCCGGTGTCAGTTGTGTGGAGAGGTCAAGGTCGCTGACCTCTTTACCCATCAGCAGATTGCGCACACAACCACCGACAAAGCGTACGCACCCTTTACCGCCCGTGGCTTCCAGCGCGGAAAAGACGGCGCGCGTCGCGGCCGATTGCATATCTTCGGAGAGTGGAATCGTTGTCATGCCACAGCCTAGACTGTCACGCGGGCCGGATCAAATGACCTTGCAGACCTTGCCGGCAAAAGCCAGGTCTGACTGGCTATACCGGATCAGCAGCCGGTTCGGATCGACCGGACCCGGCAGGGTGATATTCTGCGCCTTTTCAAAACCGAATGGCTTGAAATAGCTTTGCGAACCGACCAGCAGCACGGCCCGCAGCCCTTTTTCGAATGCCGCGCCAACACAGGCACCGATCAGCGCCTTACCAATACCGCGACCGCGCTGGCTGTCATCCACCACGATTGGCCCCAGAAAGGCCAGCGGTTCATAACTATTGGCTTCAAAATTGTGTACAAAAATCGGCCACATCCGCACGCTGCCAAGCAGCTTTTCATCTTGCAGGGCCGCAAAACTAAGATCTGATATAATCTGTGAATTTTCCCGCAGACGTTCGGCCGTCTTGACAAAGCGGCCCGGCCCGAAGGCGCGATCGGTCAGTTCCCGGATAGGCTGATCGAGATCCGGCGTCTCAAGACAAATCGTAAAATCCAAAGCCAGTGCGTTCAGAGCCAAGTGCCCGTTCCCATTTTACAATAGATACGACGTCAATATTGAGGGCGGAATAAGACGAATGGATGACAAGGTCAATGAACCTGCCCGCAATTATTGCATCGGTTTATTTCGTCAGAAAAGCCATGAAGGCAGCTTGCGTTTCCGGGCTGGCCAGTTGCTGACGAAAAATAGCGGCTTCCGACCGGATAACTTGCCATACTTTTTGCGGGTCACGCATGAGAGCCTTGGTATGCCGCAGGCTGGACGGTGACAGCTTCACCAGCTTATGCGCCATGGCTAAAACGGCTGGGTCCAGTCCGTCACGCGTCGCTATGCTGCTGATCAGCCCTAGATGACGCGCTTCTTCAGCACCGATCACCTCACCCAGCGCCAGCCAGGCAAAAGCGCGCGCGTGACCAATCCGTTCTGGCAATAATAAGGTTGAGCCCGCTTCCGGCACCAGCCCAAGCTTCAGAAACGGCAGGCTCAGGCGAATATCATCGGCCGCCAAGACCAGATCACAATGCAGCAACAAGGTGACTCCGACCCCTACCGCCTGCCCCTGCACAGCCGCAATCAGAGGCTTGTCAAAAAAGGTGAGCGCCTTCAGGAAACGAAACACCGGCATATCGTCATGATCAACGCTTTCATCCTGAAATAAAGGCAGATCCTGGGCGAAATCAGCAATATCGTTACCGGCGCAAAAATCGCTGCCTTCAGCGGAAATCACAACCACCTGTACTGCCGCGTCAGCGGAAGCTTTCGCCAGTCCATCTGTCAGAGCGCTATACATGGCTTTGGTCAGGGCATTTTTCTTGCCAGGCCGATTGAGCCTGAGCCTCAGTACGCCGTTGTCGAGACGGGTTATGACATCACTCATTTTTTTTCACATCCCTGTTTAATCTCAGGCATAACGCAAGTTGACGTTAACGGCAACTGCATCCCGACCTAAACCCTTGTCTTCTCCAAATTTCTTATGAAATTTGGCAAGGCCGACGCCCCGCCATGCATGATGCGCGCGCTTCTCAGCATTTGAGGGGCATCAAAGACGCCTTGTATTCGCCACAACCGGGAAATAAACTTATTGAAAATTAATTCACGGCGGGGCAAACCGCCAGAGTACGTCACAGGTCTGGAGCAGCGGAGAGTCTCCTCAAATGAAAAAATATATTAATTTCAAAATGTTGGCACAAAGGGCGCAGACCCTTGCCATCGCCCTCGGATTGGCAGTGATTGCCAGTACCGGCGCGCAAAACGCCTATGCCGACGAGAAAAAAGCAGAGCCAGTCCCGGCGGGCGAATTCAAGATCGATCCCGCTGTCCAGGCCAAGAGCATGACCGATATTCCGGCCATTATTGCCCTGGCCAAGGTCGATTGCGTCCCAGCCGATGCTTATCTTCTGGGTGGCACCGAATTCGCCAAGGCCGACGGTACCAAGGTCAAGGGCCAGTTATATGAAGTGGCCTGCAAGACCGGTCCTGGTTTTATCGTCACCAGCGTTTCCCCCACTGAAGTCGGCCAGGCCTTTACCTGTTCGCTCGCGGCCAAACTGGCGCTTAAGAACCCCGGTTCTATTGAATGCGTCCTGCCCGAAAACAAACCGCACTATGCCTGGCTCACCCCGGTGGTCCAGCCCTACCTGCCGGGATGCCAAATCAGCAATGTCCGCGTCATCGGTTCAACCTCTACCGCCCCGCTGATTGACCGGTATGAAGTTGGTTGCGGCGCCCAGGCTGGCGGCGTCATCGATTATGCCCAGCTTGGCGCCAAGGCACCGGTCGATTTCAAGAATTGCCTGGCCGTTGAGGGCACTACTTCCGCCTGTGAGTTCACGACCAAGGATCAAATGACGGCGGGTTTAAAGCCTATAGCCGCTGCCGCAGACAAGGACTGCCAGGTCAATAATGCGCGCTTTATTGGCGTTAACAAGGAAAACGACGGCAATTTTTATGAATTTGGCTGTGCCAACAAGCCTGGTTTCATCGTTCTCACCAAGCTCGACAATACCGTGCAGCGTAACATTCCCTGCGCCAGCGCCGCAGGTCTGGGCGGCTGCAAGTTCACCGATGCCGGCGTAGCTGCCGCTGACGCCAAAGGCACCTATTCAGCGCAACTGGCCAAGGGTGGCTTCCCCTGCACGGTCGAAGACTATAATGTCGTCGGTACTCAGGAGCAGACAAAGCGCGATTATGTTGAGTTTAAGTGCAAGGAACAGCCCTGGGGCCTGATCGGCTTCGTACCGCAGCCGGGCAGCACGTCCAGCCTGCGTATGAACGATTGCTTCATCGATCAGACAAACCGCAAAAACTGCACCCTGGTTACCGAATCCGTACTGCGCGCCCAGCTTGATAAGCTGATCAAGGTGGCGCAGCCCGGCAAGGACTGCGATGTCAGCGATGTGCGTTACATTGGCGAATCCGACGGCATCGAAGGCGCCGTCATTACCGAGATCGCCTGCGCCAACAAACGCGGCTATATCGCCATCCTGTCCGCCAAGCGTGACAAGCTGACCGATTCGGTGCCATGCAAGATCGCCAAGTCGCATGGTGATCCGGTCCAGTGCCAGATACCCGGTAATGGTACCTACGCCTCAGCCGACTAAACGCAATGTTAGCTGAAAAGGCCCGCGAAGCTTTTTGCTCCGCGGGCCTTTTTCATGCCGATTTGCTGCGGTAACACGTTCCCGATGCAATGGAGACGATCATGAAACTCTGGATTGGCGCAACCATAGGGGCCCTGGCGTTTCTCGGCGGCTGCGATTTGCTTACAAAACCTGAAAAAGGCCCGTCCTACGTTATTCCGACGCCGTCCACAAAGGGAGAGATACAGCTTTTCCCCGCCACAGACGCCAAGGCGCAGATGCCTTCGGTGCAAGTCCGTCCTGGTGATTGCGATAAGGAAGCCTGCGAAATCCTGGTCAAAAAACGCTGGCACCCCTTGCTTAAGGCCGATGCAACCGGCATCGCCTATCTATCGGTCATGATGCCAACCGGCTCGACCTACAGCCCGGATCTCTGGCGCCCGGTCGGTACTTCCGGTCGCCACGTATTGGTGAGTCCGGCCGGCTTCGATGGCGTTCAGCGCGGCTTGTTCGACGGTTTGCGTATCGGTGTGCAGGATGCAACCTTCGCGACCTATTTCACCGCCTATTCCGTGGAAAATGCCGTCACCCTTCAGGCACGTGGTCTGTGCACACGCGATATGTCGGTCGATTCCGGCAATCCGCTTAAGGCGGGCTGCGCGCAAAAGGTTGGCAATGACCGCTACGTGCTTCCGGTTAATGGCGAGGTGATCATCGCCGGCGACAAGGCATGGTTGCTGCAACGTCGGCCCGACCGCTCCGCCAATCTGGTGGATCTGTTCGCCCTGCCACGTGGGCCCGCGGCCTGTCTGCCCGGCCTGATCATTGATACCGAAGGCAAATGGATGGGCGCGCCTGATATAGCCTTGTCGCCCAACCTGTTCGTTTCGCGCTCTAGGCCCTCGCCGGAATATGAGGCGCATAAGGCGAAGCTTCTCAAAGCTTGTCTTTGACTGTTGCGATCAGGCCCCTTTAAGGCCTGAGCTTTGTGACGAGTAATAGGCGGCGAGCGACGCGGGTATGTTTGATACCCGCAAGCGATGCCAACGCACTAATCGGCCAAAGATCAGAGTCCTAAAGGCTTTCCATGAAGCGACAGGCCTCACCCTGCGACGGGCGGATGATCTCGTCATCGCGCATGACCACCTTGCCGCGGATGATGGTCGCCTTGGGCCAGCCGGTGACTTCCATACCGTCGAACGGGGTCCATCCGCTGCGGGTACGCATGTCGGCATGGCGCAGAACCCGCTTGTGGTTGAGGTCAACCAGGGTGACGTCCCCATCGAAACCTTCAGCCATCCGGCCCTTGCCAGCCACGCCGAAGACGCGCTGCGCACCGGCTGAGGTCAGGTCAACCAGCCGCTCCAGCGACATCCGGCCATTGGCGACATGGGTCAGCATAACCGGCAACAAGGTCTGCACACCCGGCATGCCCGAAGGCGATTGCGGATAAGGCTTGGCTTTTTCTTCGAGGGTATGCGGGGCGTGATCAGACCCCAGCACATCGGCGATGCCGCCATTTATGCCGTGCCACAGACCATCGACATGGTACTGGTCACGAATCGGCGGGTTCATTTGCGCCAGCCCCTTGAGACGTTCATAGGCCTCCGGCGCCACCAGGGTGAGATGCTGCGGCGTGATCTCGACCGTGGCGATGTCTTTGTTTTCAGAGAGGAATTCGATCTCTTCCTTCGTCGTCACATGAAGCACGTGGATGCGTTTGCCGGCTTCGCGCGCCAGCCGCACCAGACGGTGGGTCGACTGGATAGCCGATTGCGCGTCACGGACGAAATCATGGCTGGTCCAGTCGTTCTCCCGCGCCAGCGGACGGCGCTCGGCCAGACGGTATTCATCCTCACTATGGAAGGTGGCGCGGCGATTGACATTGGCCAGCACCTTGGCCACGCCCTCATCATCGGCGATCAGCAGGGTGCCGGTAGACGCGCCCATGAACACCTTGACGCCGCAGCAGCCCTTGATGCGCTCCAGTTCTCCCAGTTGATGGACGTTTTCATGCGTGCCGCCGACATAAAAGGCATGGTCGCAGTGCATACGGTGATGGGCGCGGGCCAGTTTATCCGCAAAGGCTTCGGCATTGGTGGTGGTCGGGTTGGTATTGGGCATCTCGAAAACGGCCACAACCCCGCCCATAACGGCGGCCTGGGAACCGGTCTCCAGGTCTTCCTTCCATTCCAGCCCCGGCTCGCGGAAGTGGACCTGCGTATCGATCACGCCCGGCATGGCCAGCAGGCCGGTGGCATCAAATATTTCTCCGGCCGAGGCCTGCGACAAATCACCAAAGGCCGCGAACTTGCCGCCAGTAATGCCGATATCGCCCTTGCCCCGCCCGGCATGATTGATAATATCTGCATTGCGGATGATAAGGTCGAAATTACGGGGCATGGCGGCTTCCTAACAGTCAGATCAGTGGCCGGACACTAGCCCTCGTGCCCGCTGACCGCAAGGCCCCGCACCGTGTTGTGAAGCGAATGCCTAGCGATCTGTCATATCTTTTTCGATCACCGCAGCCACGCGATCTATGGTCAGATCGAGCATATGGCATACATTCTGCCTGAGCCTGGGATCGATCGCCTGAATGTCCGCCAGGCTGCGCGGTCCGCGAATGGTCAGCACATTGCCGCTGATCGGCGCGTCGGCCTCATCTGACGGTCCGAACAATCCGAAGGTGGCGGCGCCTGATGCCGCCGCGAGATGCAGCCACAGTTCATCATTGCCCACGAATAGTACCGCCTGACGCAATGCCGCATAGGCATTGAGCACCGTCACCTCACCGCCGATTTCCATCACCTTGGCGCGTGGCGTCGCCATGCGCAGGGCTTGCAAGGTATCGCGCTCGTCTTCCGACCCTATTATCAGCAGGCGATGATTGGCAAAAGGTCCTTCCTCACGCATAAGCCTCGTCGCCAGCACAGCGAAACGCTCCGTTGGCCAGCGGCGGCCCAGCCAGCCAGCGCCGGGCGCCATGACAATCAGCGGCGCCGTTTCGCGGCCGTTGTCTATCAGGCTGCGCACCTGCGCTTCGCGGCGCGGCGAAACCCGCAGACGCGGAGTCATTTCCAGCGGATTGAGATTAAGCCTGCCGGCAATCTGCTCCAGCACACCGGCCGAATCGTTCGGGTTGAGCGTAAAACGCGTCTTGGCCTTCATCATACGGGAAATAAGCGTGGGTCCGATATCAACGCACAATCCCCATTTGCGCCGGCTGAGTTCACTCAGGCCATGAAGCGATTTCAATTTAAATAAGGCGCCGTCGAAGGCTTGTATCTCATCGACCAAGTCGTCATCTTGGAACAGCGCCGCGGATTCCCGTGTTGTCGCCAATGTAATCCGGGCATGGGGAACTTCCTGTTTCAGGCGCGCGATGACGCCGCTGAGGCTCAAGGCCTTGGCGGGCTCGCACAGGGCCAGCAAAAGAATCGGAAATTCACCTGTCATGCGCCATACTTAGTTCCTGAGACGATCATAACAAGACCCATCATGACCACAGCTTCCGTTACCGCCCT
>CAMLIY010000147.1 GCA_946480125.1 uncultured Asticcacaulis sp. | reverse complement strand
GAGGTTCGTAATGGATTGCTCGCTGGTTGGCCGCCTATCTCCTTTGTCACGAGGAGAATCCCGATGACATCTGCCGATCTGTCCCTATCCTATCCGCAACAGACCACCGCCCAGATACTGGTCCGGATGATCACACTGGCGGACCGCACGGATCACCTTTTGCCGGCTCTGGACGTAGCTACATTCCTCAGTCAAGAGGCCGATCCCGTGCCGGCGGTAAGGGCGTAGATGCCCGGGGCGCCGGATGGAGGCGGCATAACGGCCTGTGCGTACTCTCGCCGCAGGAATAACCCATGCGGCTAAAACGCGTCACGACGGCACTCTTTATCCTGGCGACTTCGGTCGTGCTGGGCGGTTCGGCGGCCCCGCCATCTAAACTTTCACTGACCGCACTGTTGGCGACAAGTTTGTGCGGGGACGAGGCGACATCTATACCGCCGCCCGCCAGAACGCAGAAACAGATCCGTACCTCGCCCAGAGGCCCTGGTTGAAACGCGCGTCGTCTGCCTTGCCCTGCCAATCGGGTACGCGCGCCGAGAGGCGACCTAGGTCCGCCAACAGGTGGCCCGCGGCTTCGTAGTCGCCGGTCAGTTGGTTCGCGAGGATATGTTCCACCACAAGGCGCAGGACAAGCACGCCTGCCAGCGGATAACGCGGGGCCAGCTTGTCCGCTGCGGACTGGAGCTCAGCTATGTTGCCGCCGTCAATCTCGTCAGCTCGGGCTATGACCAGACTTGCCGCTGCGGCGGGCGCGGGCCAGGCGGTCAGGAAGCGTAAGGCGGATAGGGCGTCAGGGAAACAGAGGGCCCAATTCATTGCGCGTTCTTCAGCTTCGACATCATCGAAATCGGGCAGTCTCTTCAGGTAGTCGCGCAGTATTGCCGAATCCAGAATCTGTGTGAACACCTGCCAGCGGAAGGCCTGCGCCTCCTCGTCGCGCCCGAGCGCTTCCAGCGCGCACAGCCGAAGGTACGGCGAGTTCTCCGGGAAGGTTCGGTCACGATTAGCCAGTTGATCGATCCGCTTAAGTGCCTCTTCAGCGCGGCCCACGCCGATCAGGCGCTCAGCGATGGCAGCTGCGACAGCGGGCGCCGCCGGATCGGACTGCAACCCAATGTACCGGTCGACGTCGCCCAGTCCGTCGGCGATTTCGACGTCCGCGAGCCATAATATGTCCTTGGGGCGGCGCCGGGCGATGGTTTCGGTTTCGAGGGTACGCCCGCGGACCCATCGTGACACGCGTCTGCCAGGATGGCCTTTCGAACTAGCCAGTGGTGGACTGGCGTGCAGGCTCGCGTCCAGATGCGTCAATCCATTATGGCCGATAGTGTCGGCTACGCTCAGTATCAGGCCATCGCTTTGGCCGTAAACATTTACGCGTATCGCCTCGTGCAGATCGGCAATGAAAGTTTTAGGCAGGGTCGTGGCAGCGGTCGCCATGCCACCTATGTCCGATGCCATGCGCTGGAAGATCGCCAGGACATCACCGGAGGGGTCGGTCGTACGCTCGAGGACGGTGGTGCAAAGGCCCAGGAATTGCCAGGCCAGCTCAAGCGCGTCAGGCGTGTCAAACTCGGCAAGACGGACAATGAATTCCCGTTGGGCATCCAGATCGGCCATGAATGGTTTCAGGGCACGCCAACCAATGTAGCGCTCGGTTCCGCCGATTGCACTCAGGCGTTTGCGGATCGCCACGCTGAGCTTGGATGGACTTTCGTCCCCTGCCAATTCCATCCGCAAGCGGCGCTTCGTATTCGCGTCTCCGGTTGCAACATCAAGAAGCAGCTCCGCCAGCCGCGTGGCGCCGAGCGCTTCCAGATTGGTCAAATTCAGGGCTGATTTTGAGGGCATAGGCTGGATCGGCTCAAGAGGACGATCTCAGAAAGTTCCGGCGTTTCGCATAAGAAAGCGATGCAAAATTCCAGACTTCCAAATGTCTGTCCGAGCTCATGGCCATGTAAGAAACGCCTCTGGCCGGGGGGGCTTGGTCAGGGGCTGCTCACGATCGGTTACGGCGGGATGCTTCGCGCACCCCGGGCTCGGTCGTCGTCGGCATGAGTGTTCGATGTCTTTAAAACCGCGGATCAAGTCGGAAACTAGCTATGGGCGCTGCTGTCGCTGCCGGCACGCACCGTTTCTACCAAAAGGGTGCCCGCAGGCAGAGGGCGCAAGAGATCGCCTTGCGGCCGGCTCAGGTAAAGCCAGTGGGGCAAGTCGTCGGGGGGCAGAACGACGATCTGTCGGTCATGGTAGGGTGCGATATCCGCGCCGGGTCCGGTCGTCAGCATTGTGAAGCTCAGGCCGTCGTCCGGATTGTCTCGCCAGAGACCGGCAATAAAGAACAGAGGCTGGTCCGCCAGGGTGAAACGGTGCTTCGCTTTCGGGTATGTCTTCCCAGTGAATTCGAAAAACGCCGACGCGACGATGGCGCACCGCTGGCTATTGCTGAAATCGCGCTTTTCCGAAATGAAGTTAAAGACCCGGGGCCGCTTCGGCCGGGCTGCGGGAAATCCGAACTTCATATCGACGACCTCGACGCCATTGCCGGCGATGCGCAGCACGGGACCTGGTTCGGCAATTTTTATATCATCGGCCTGGCGCAGGGCCGCAGGGCCTTGCGACGCTGATGTTGCGATGTTCACATGTGTCAGGTCATCCTGATAGAGCTTCCACTTTACGTGCTGCTCGTAATCATTACACACGACCCGCTCAGACCTCGCGGAATTTATCAGGTCCGTCGCCGCCTTTGCGCACGCGCGCGACATGAATCTCGCCGTCAGGCACAAGTTCTTTGGCGCGAGCGATCGCTTCTTTCTGGGTTGGGGCCGTCGCGCTGGCGCGCTTCGAGCCTTCCTTGCGGACTGCATAGTCGCCCTGCTCACGCGGCTCGACATAAACACCTTGTTTTGACATGGGACTCTCCTGTGTGAAGAGAGAGTGACGCACGGCTCGTAAAAAATCAGGAGTCGGGACACCTCCATTCGATCTGTATTTCGTAAAGGTCAGCTCACCTGAAACGAAAATTCGTTTAACGTGCCGCCATTGACAAGGTGTTGCTTGAGAGCGACGAGCCGCTGCGTCGCGTCTTCAGCACTGAGCGTCCCAACGGCTACACTCTGAACCAGACGTTTGATGTGGGGTTGGATTTGGCTGTCATTAGGCGTCACGCATCCGCAGGGCGCCTCCACCGAAGCGAGGTGGGCGGAAATGGTGTAGCAAGCGTCTTGCGCCGATACATCACCGGCGAGCAAGGCGTGCAAGGTTGACAGCATAAAACGCGCCATTGGCATACTCCTACGCTACTGCGGAGGTATAGCCCAGGTTCGCGGGTCAGCGCAATTCGCTCTAAACACGAAATCGCACTTTTTACATGCAGACTTCACCCGAAACCTACGACGAATGCGGTCACGCTGTCGGTATTTTCAATGCCTTCAGGATTTCCGCTTTGAGTGTTTGCCTCGTGCTGAAATAGTCCGCCCATGGATCGGTCTTCTGCTTTTTCAATCGGTCTGGAAGGGTAAGCATTGAGTGGGCACCAGGCACGAGATGCGGATTCAGCTCCTTCCAAAAAAGCGGGGTGGACACCCCGGCATTGGGGCGCGCTCTGACCGAATACACAGATGCTGCCGTGGAAGTCAGATCGTTTCTCAGATAGTCGATGAAGATCCGGCCCTTGCGCTTGGCCTTGCTCATATTGGCGATGAAGCGGGTTGGGCTGTCCTGCGCCATTGACTCGGCGATGGCGCGGGTGAACGCCTTGATCGCCGGCCAGCTGAATTCGCGTTCGATGGGCACGACCACGTGCAATCCCTTGCCGCCGGTCGTCTTTAGAAAGCTCTCGAGGCCGAGTTCCTTCATCCGGTCACGCACCTCGGCTGCCCCGTCGAGAACGTTTTGCCAAGGCGCCTCGGGATCCGGGTCCAGATCGAAGATCATCCTGTCGGGCAGGGTGGGTTCGTCGGAATGGCTGCCCCACGGGTGGAATTCGATACCGCCCCATTGAACCATGGACAGGATGCCCAGCCGATCGGTGATCTGCATATATTCCTCGGTCCGGTCTTTGACGGGCACGTTGACCGCCAAGACGTTATGCAGGCCGCCGCGTTCCGGCAGATGGCGCTGGAAGAATTGTTGTCCGTCGACATTGTCCGGCACTCTGACGAGTGAAAGGGGGCGGCTGGCAATGTGGGGCAGCATGCGCTCGGCAATGGTATTGTAGAATTGGGCCAGTTGGAGTTTGGTGATGCCCAGCTCAGGGAAAACGACCCGGTCGGGGTGCGAGATGCCTATACCGCCGACATCGATCCGATCGGTCGCCTTTAGCGGCGCGGACGGATGGCGTACCGATTTCGGCGGCGCGGCCTTCACCTCGGCCTCTGCTTCGCGCGCCGCTGATTTGACGGGCGCCTCGCGGTCGCGCCCGATGCCTTCAGCGGGTTTGTCCTCGCGCAGGCCCTGGAAGGACGGATGGCGCAGTCGGCCCTCGGGTGTCCACTCCGTGAATTCGACTTCGCACACCAGCGTCGGTTCAACCCAGATGCCGCGGCCGACATCCGGCGGCAGCTTGCTGAACGGCTTGGGAATGACCTTTAGTTTGTCGAGCTTCTTTCGGATCTCAAACAGGGTGTCGCTGTTGAAGCCTGTGCCGACCTTGCCGGCAAATTTCAAGGTCTCACCTTCGTAATAGCCCAGTAACAGCGAGCGAAATCCC
This sequence comes from uncultured Asticcacaulis sp., assembly GCA_946480125.1. The sequence continues at coordinate 3,198 of CAMLIY010000147.1, read as the reverse complement.
CGGCCGGCATGGGACGACTCCGTGAAGCCGACAATGACGAATTCCTGGCGCTTGTGGCATTTGACCTTGAGCCACACCTTGCCGCGTCCGCCACGATATGGCGCGTCTATCCGCTTCGAGATAATGCCTTCCATATCAAGGCTGCACAGGTGCGGCAGGAAGTCGGCATTCTCTGCAAAGTGTTCGCTGTAGATGACGTGATTTTCGAAATCCTGGCCTTCGAACAACGCCGCTAAGCGCGCCTTTCGTTCAAGCAGGGGCAGGGCGGAAAGCTCTTCTCCGTTCAGCGCCAGGAGGTCGAATACGTAATACTGCAGGTCGTCGCTTCGGCCGGCTCCCAATTCCGTTTTGAGACGGGAGAAACTGGAAGCGCCATGTTCGTTGAGCGCGACAATCTCGCCGTCGAGGATGGCGTTGCCCACCTTCAGGGATTTCAGGCGCCGAGCGATGTCCTGATATTTCGCGGTCCAGTCCAGGCCTGACCGGGAATACATGGTGACCGTCTTGCCATCGATAACGGTCAGGGTGCGGTAGCCGTCGAATTTAACCTCATGAACCCACTCAGGCCCGGTGGGTACGGCGTCGGCCAGGGTCGCCAATTCCAGTTCCCGGAAACCGATCTTCGCCGATCCTGTTTGGCGCATCACTGTCCTTCCCGGCCGTTGACCCTGAGCGTCCATTCTCAACCTGCCTTACGCGCAGGCGCCGACTTCGCCTTTGGCTTGGCCGCGGGTTTCGGGGTTAGCTTGTCGGCGCTGTCATTAGCTGCGGCGGGTTCCTTGAGGCTGGCACGCAGGGCATCCATCAGGTTGACGACCTTGGCGGCGGGGCGCTCTTCCGGAACAACGGGCTCGCGGTTCTCGAGACGGGAGTCAACCAGTTCTCTCAGCGCATCGCTATACCGGTCATGGAATTCTTCGGGTTGAAATTCGCCAACCTTCCGCTTGATCAGTTGTTTGGCCAGATCCTTCTCATCGCCGTCAACGGCAACGGTCTTGATGTCACCGAAGACGTAGCCACTCTTCTTGATCTCGTCGGCATAATGCAGCGTTTCGAGAAGAAGCCCCGGCCCGCATGGCTTTACGGCGCAGAGGCGCTCACTGCCCGAAATGACGATCTGCCCCAGGCCCATCACCTTCATCTCGCGCATGGAGTCGCGTATGACGCTGAAGGTGGCGAGATCCCCTTTGCCGGAGGGCGCCAGGTAGTAGGGCGTGTCGAAATAGATGGCATCTACGGCATCGTAAGGTACGAACCGGACAAGTTCCATCGCTTTACTCGACGGGATTTTCAGTTCCTTGATCTCGTCGGGCTCGAACAGGACATATTCGCCTTTCTCCACCTCATACCCTTTGACGATATCGGCGCGATCAACCTCGACCTCGCCGGCCACCAGCTTTTGGCGGACGCGTTCACCGGTGGGCTTATAGATCTGGTGGAAGGCGATCTTCTGCCCCGCGTCGATTGCCGTGAACATGTCGACCGTCAGGGAGACGAGCGACACGCGAATGGTGCCGCTCCAGTAGGGGCGTATTGCCATGTGTAGCCTCGTTTCTTCGAGTGATGCGACTCACAGGGCTAGCAAGGTTGGCGTAAGTTTTCAGTCGGGAAGTACAATAGCGAGGCGCCTGATCGAGTCTTTGCAAAACGGCGTTATTTTGTGACGGCATACCGATGCCTCCGGGCATAGACTGTCCAATCGATGGGAGATTGCCTATGTGGATCGACAGATTGATAGGGGAGCGAATCCGGATGCGGCGGGAGACCGTCGGCGTCTCGGTGGAGTCGATTTCCGAGCGCACCCGAATTGATCCGGTCGCGCTGCGTGCCTATGAGGCTGGGCGGAAACGCATGCAGCGCCGGGACCTATTCAAGATCGTCCAAGCGCTTGATATATCGCCGGAAGACCTGTTGGACGGAGACGATCCCAGGCCGGGGCGTGGCTTTCCGCGCATCTCATTCCAGCGGGACATGATCCGTATCAGTCACCCAGAGTAGGACAGGGCTGCGCGCCACATCAAGACCTTATGCTTCCACCCATCGCGTACCGCCACGCGCTTATGCCGGTTCCTATACAGTCACCCTTCACTCAAAAAGGAGTCGCCGGTGGCAGACCACGGGATTGGCAAAACAGAGTTTGTGCGCCCGCGGCGCGCGGCAGGGGATGGTGTCGTCCGCGATGATACGGGCGTAGATCCGGATGAGCCCGCCAAGCGCCACATTCGGCTTGACGACGACGACGAGAGCAATACCGAGGGTGGCAACGAAGACGAAGACGGCGACGGCATTTAACAGTTAAGCCGCGGCGGCGGCAGGCGCTATTCCGGGGAATCGTGCGATGCATGGACAGACCTATTTTTCCCTCGAGCGATTCGAGGCCGCTCAGGCGTCGGTGTACGCCGGGGCGCTTGCCGAATTGAGGGCAGGGCGCAAGGTTGGACACTGGATGTGGTTCATATTCCCGCAGTTGCGCGGCCTTGGCCGTTCAGCGATGGCGGACCTGTTCGGCCTTGCCTCTCTGGACGAAGCGAAACGTTACCTTCACCATCCCGTGCTGGGTCACCGGCTCCGGGAAGCCACCCAAGCCGTGATCGACGCCAAGGCACCGTCACTGGGCGCGATTTTCGGATCTCCTGACGATCTCAAATTCCGGTCCTCCATGACTTTGTTTGCGCACGCTGACGGCCAAGTGGATTCGATTTTTCGAGCCGCTCTGGACTGGTGGTGCGAAGGTGTGGCGGATCCAAGGACCCTTGAAATTTTGAACATCTAAACACGCAACCCGCTCACGGTCGCCGAAGATCTTGGTTAACTGTGTATCAACATTTCAGGCGAATTATTCAGTCTCTGTGTTGAACCCGGCGGATAAAGCTCAGCGGATTGCAAAACGCAAAATGCGACTGAAGGATTCCAAATATGCCCGCGCAGCCTATGCCAGACCTCACAAGAAAACCGCCGTGCCGCGTCCTGGTCGTGGACGACAATGAGCCTTCCGCCATGACGCTCACCTGGGCCATGGAACTTTACGGGTATGAGGTCAGAACCTGCTTTGATGGCAAGGCGGCTATTGAGGTCGCGGACCAGTTCAAACCGGAAGTCGTCCTGCTCGATATCGGCATGCCGGTAATGGACGGTTTTGAGGTTTGCCGGCAACTTCGTAGTAATCCGGATCTCAGCGGCCTGCGCGTAGTTGCACAG
>CAMLIY010000146.1 GCA_946480125.1 uncultured Asticcacaulis sp. | reverse complement strand
GATCTACACTCTTTCCCTACACGACGCTCTTCCGATCTCGCCGCCAAAAAGAAAAAGCCCGCCGTAAAAAAGAAAGCGGCGGCTAAGAAAAAGACAAGCAAGACGACGAAGAAGACCGGGGCCCGGACTGTTCATAAAAAGTCCGCGGCGGCCAGGCCCGTCGAGCCGCCCAAGCCGGTTACTCCGTCTGTAACGCCGCCAGAGGTGGCCGAAACCCTTACGGCGGCCTTTGGGGCTGTATTGCGCGAAATGCTGCTGGCTTCGCCGGTGCTGGCCACCTATGCCGGCCTCGACAAGCCGGAATATGGCGAATTCGCCACGCTGAAAGCGAAGCTTGATGACCGCAGCGCCAGCGCACAGGCGGCGCATGTCACGCGTCTGCAAAGGGCGGTCGATCGCTTGAGTGCCATTCCACGCGATCGGCTGGCGGCCACCGACCGGGTCAATTACGACTCGGTGCTGTGGGACAATAGCAACCAACTGGCCCTGGCGCGCAATTTCACCTTTGGCGACAGCGCGCCCTGCGGCGGGTCGTGGAGCGGTGGCTTCCCCACCCCCTATATCATCAGCCAGCTTTCGGGTGCGTGGCAGTATATTCCGGACTTCCTCGACAGCCAGCACACTATTGAAAACGCGGCGGACGCGCAGGCCTATCTCAGCCGGCTGACGGCCTTCGCCGTCGTGCTCGACCAGGAAACGGCGCGGGCCAGGGCGGATTTCGCGCGCGGCGTGGTGCCGCCCGATTTCATCCTGAGCCAGACGATCACGGCCCTGACCAAACTGCGCGATAGCGATCCGGCGACCTCCGGCCTGGTGACGTCTCTGGTGACGCGCACGGCCGCGAAAAACATAGCCGGCGACTGGCAGGCCCAGGCCACAGCCATTGTCAGCGGGCCGGTAAAGGCGGCGCTGGGGCATCAGATCGAGGCTCTGACCGCGCAACAGGGCGTGGCGAAACATTATGCCGGCGTCCGCAATCTGGCTAATAGCCACGGCTATTACGACCAGTGCGTCAAGCTCAATACTTCGTCGAGCCTGACAGTGAAGGACATCCACACCCTGGGCCTGCAAAAGGTCAGCCGTATCACCGCCGAACTGGATACCCTCTTACGGGCGATGGGCCGCATACAAGGAACGGTGGGGCAGCGGATAAAGGCCATGTATGCCGATCCGCAATATCTTTACGGCAATGACGACGCCGGCAAGGCCAAGCTGCTGAACGACCTGAACGACAAGGTGAAGGCGGTTCAGATCCGCCTGCCGCAATGGTTTGGCGTGCGGCCGAACAGCCAGGTGCAGATCAGACGCGTGCCGGTGGCCACCGAGGCCGGGGCGCCGGGGGGGTATTATAGTCCCGGATCGGTCGATGGCCTGCGGCCGGGCATGTACTACATCAATCTGCGTGATATTTCCGAGCTGCCGAGCTGGACCTTGCCGACCCTGACCTATCATGAAGCCATTCCCGGCCACCATTTGCAGGGCACCATCCAGCAGGAAACCAAAGGCCTGCCCATGATCCGCAAGCTGTCGAGTTTCAATGCCTATGTCGAGGGCTGGGCGCTTTATGCCGAACAACTGGCCGGCGAGATGGGCATGTACGATACCGACCCCGCCGGGCGCATCGGTTACCTGCATGACGCGCTTTTCCGCGCGGTGCGGCTGGTGGTCGATACCGGCATCCATGGCGCGGGCTGGAGCCGCGAACAGGCGATCACCTACATGATGGATACGGCGGGCAAGGCGCAGGGCGAGGCGACGGCCGAGGTTGACCGTTATTGCGTCTGGCCCGGTCAGGCCCTGGGCTATATGGTCGGCAAGATAGAATGGCTGAAACTGCGCGACGCCGCGAAGGCGAAGCCGGGTTTCGATATCAAGCGTTTTCACGATACCGGACTGCTGTGCGGCGCTGTACCGCTCGATGTGCTGGATGATGTCTACAAAACGGCTGGAATGATTTGATGAAAAAGGGAAATAATATGATCAATCGTCGTAATCTGCTGGCCGGGGGCTCTGCTCTGGCGGCCGTGGCGGCCTGTTCGCCGAAACCGGTGGCCAAGGGGGCTGATCTCAATACGTTGTTCCAGTCGATCTATAACGAGCAGGTAGCCAATTCGCCGATGCTGGCGACCTCGCTGGGGCTCGACAAGGGTAATCTGGCTGGCCTGAAGGCGAAGATAGACCCCGCCACGCCGGAAGAACGGGCGCGTCTGGCGACCTTTTACGATACCTCAGTGACCAAGCTAAAAGCCATCGACCGCACCACGCTGTCCGGCATGGACCGCATCAATTACGACACCGTTTTGTGGGATTTCAGCCTGCAATCGGAAGGCTACAAGGCTTACAAATACGGCGATGGCGGCACCTATTGGGGGCCATATCCGATCACCCAGCTGACAGGCAGCTACCAGTCCGTGCCGGATTTCCTCGACAGCCAGCACAGTATTGAGACCAAGGACGATGCCGACGCCTATCTGTCGCGCCTCGGCCAGTATGCCCAGGTGCTCGATCAGGAAACGGCGCGCTTTAATGCCAGCATCGGCGATGGCATTGTGCCGCCCGATTTCGCGCTGCAAAAGGCGATCAGGCAGATGGAAAGCCAGGCCGGAACCAAGGCTGATGCCTCGCCGGTGGTGCAATCGCTGATCCGCCGCGCCAGGGAAAAAGCCATCGCCGGCGACTGGTCGGCGAGCGCGACCAAGGCCTATGACGAGGCCGTGCTGCCGGCGCTCGGCCGCCAGATCGCGGCGCTAAAAGCGGCCCTGCCAAAGGCGACGCACGATGCCGGCGTGTGGCATATTCCCGGTGGTGAGGCGCGCTATGCCTTCGGCGTTCGTGCCAATACCTCGACGACGATGACGCCGGACGAGGTGCACCAGATCGGCCTCGACAAGGTGAAGGAAATCTCGGCCGAGATGGATGCCATCATGAAGGCCCAGGGCATGACGAAAGGGACGACCGGCGAACGCCTGGCGGCGATGCACAAGGACCCGAAGTTCTGGTATGAAAACACCGATGCCGGCAAGGACAAGCTGCTGGCCGACCTCAATAAACAGGTCGAAGTCGTCTTCGCCAAGCTGCCGCAGTTCTTTGGCGTGCTGCCGAAATCGAAGGTGACGGTGAAGCGCGTGCCCAAGGCGACCGAACTGGGTGCGCCCGGCGGCTATTATCAGGGCGCCTCGCTCGATGGCTCACGCCCGGGCGCATATTACATCAATTTGCGCGACACCAAGGAAGTGCCGAGCTGGACCCTGCCGACCCTGACCTATCACGAGGCCATTCCCGGCCACCATTTGCAGATATCGATCCAGCAGGAGAACAAGACCTTGCCGGAACTGCGCAAGATATCCAGTTTCAATGCCTATATCGAAGGCTGGGCGCTCTATGCCGAACAACTGGCCGGCACCGATATGGGCATGTATGACAATGATCCGTTCGGCCATATCGGCTATCTGAGTGACGCGCTTTTCCGCGCCTGCCGGCTGGTGGTCGATACCGGCATGCACGCCAAGCGCTGGAGCCGCGAACAGGCCATGGCGTTCATGATGACCCACCTGGGTGATTCAAACGAAACCGAGATCGAGCGCTATGCCGTTTGGCCGGGTCAGGCGCTGGGCTATATGGTCGGCAAGATACAATGGCTGAAGCTGCGCGCGGCCGCCACCGCCAAGGCGGGCGGGGCGTTCGACATCAAAAAATTCCATGACACCGGGCTTCTGTGCGCCGCCGTGCCGCTCGATGTGCTGGAGCAGGTCTATAAGGATGCCGGATTGATATAGGTCTCCGTAACGCTCGCCAGCTTTATCTGGCGAGCGTTACGCTGCCGGCGCCCGGTCCCACGCCGCTGGGCACCGGCACGCCGGAGCCAATATATTGGCTATTGATGACCAGGGACGGATTTTTACGCAGGACCAGGCGATCGGCGACGATAATACTCCAGGCCGAATCCTGGGCGACGCTGCCGCCAGTTTCAATATCAAGCTCCGCATTGGGAATATAGATGGTGCCGAGCAATTCGCTGACATTGTTCGAGGCGATGACGAACTTCTCATGGTTGTCGCGACTGGTGACGATCAGGAACCCGGCAAAAGTGCCGGTCTTGCGGGCCGTCAGCCGGACCGCCGCATGATCGGCGAAATTGATCACCTTGGTATCGCCGAATATGAGGACCACATCGTCACCCTCAATGGCCGCGCCATCCTTGGCTTCCAGATTGTCCATGAAATAGTGTTCGCCCGGTTGCAGGTGCAACACGGCGTCCTTTTCGATCTTGAAGTGCTCACAATGTACGCCGGGCGCCAGAAATATCGTGCCCGCTGTCTTCTGCTCTATCTTTTCCGGCTTGCCTTCGCAGACGGTCGGCGCCTTCAGGTCCATGCCGGCAAAGGGATCGGTGATCGGCAGGGTGCCGGAAAAGCCCGCCGGGCTGATCGCGCCGGTTATTGAGCCGACCGCCTGGGTACGGCTGGCCTGAAGCATTGCGGAGGCGCCGACCTTGATATTCTGGTTGGCGTGGACGGCACATCCTGTTGCCGTAATGCGCGAAGAATCGTTGAGGCTTAATCCGCCCTTGAGCTCAGGCCCGCCCGGCGCACCGGCGGGCCCGGTCGGGGCTGGCGCACCGGACGGGGGCGTAGGGGCGGGCGGGCCTTCCGGGCCGCCTTTATTACCTGTTCCGGTCTGGAGTATGCACAAAGGCACGGACACCATGTTGGTGGCTGTCGCCTCGGCGTGAAGGGTCTGATTGCCAAATCCCAAAAAGCCTATAAGCGCTTTGTGTTTTGACTGGCCATGAACGGTGATTGAATTGTCGGTCGTATTGAAGGCGGCGTTGAATTGAGAAACCGAATCCGATTTGACGGCGGCGTTGAAAGCGCGCCGGGCGGTGGCGGATGCATAATCAAGCGTGCCCTGGATGCCGCCGCTCATATTTGCGACGCTCATACGGGCCGCCCCGCTCAAGGCGCCGTTATCGACGGCGTCCTGCAGGGCTTGTTTTTCCTGCACCATGCCGCTGATTTCGATCACGCCGGCCACCGCCGCCATGATGGGCACGGCGCATAAGCCAAAAATAAGAGCGACATTGCCCGATTTCGACAGAAAACAACGCTTTAAAAATAGTCGAAACATCGCATGCACATTCCTTTGCTTTAGAATGCCGTGACAAACAATAGTAAAGAATTAGCGTAGATTGACCTGATACTTATGGTGATTTTATAAACTCAAGTGTGGTTATCGGGAGCTTGTTTATTTTATTACGAATTTTGTATATTTATTGCGATTTTTGACTTGATCAGGCGCTGGCCTTCATTCACGGTTATCGGTCCGAAAAACGTGTCGGCTAAGGGCGCATATGTGAGGTCGCCATATACCGGTGCTTCGTCAGATTTCTGCCCGGACCAGCAATGGGATTCAAAAGCCTGTTCTGAGACTTACTGGATATCCACATATGTACCGAGCCGGAAGGCGCCCACGACCTTATCCCATCTCTGGCCTTTTGCCGCATCATCGGCATCCGCCAGCCGCACGGCAAAACGCGGGTCTGCCTTGAGGCGACTATCGGCATCGGGCAGGGCCAGCCACAGCTCGCGCCGGCCGGCCGGCAAATCGGCGGGCAGCCTGATGTTCAGGGTTTCGGTGGCCTCTGCGCCCGGTAACCAGCCGCGTGGATCGGCGCCTTTGGCTTCGAGACGGCGTATGTCTCCGGATACCGGATCGCGCAGGAGGATTTCGACCGGACGCGCATTATAGAGACGCGCCCAGCCTGAATTATGGATGACAACCGAGACGGCCAGGTCGCCGCTGCGGGTGGCGACGGACGGATGACTGACGCTGACCAGGGTGAGGCGATAGCCCATGTGATCGCGCACTTCCGCCATGCAGCCGCCCTTGGTCCAGTTGTCATGGAACAGCCGGCGATAATAACCGTCATTCAGATAGGTGAGATTATAGCGCGCGCCTTCGCTGAGAATATCGGCGCAAGCGGTGCGGGGAATAGCGTGGGGGTCATCCGCCGGATTGCAGGTTTCGCCGCCAAAGGGGCCGATATCCCCCAGCGCATCGGTGAACTGCTGCTCGCCGGCGCGGGTCTTGGGGTCTTCCGAATAGGTGCCGACATCGGTCTGGCTGGCCAGGAAGCAGTCATTGTGGAAGCCGATGCGGAAATTATTCTTGAGGGCTGCCGCCACGCCGGGCAGGTTCGGATACCAGTCGTGAATATAGGGGGGATAACGAAACTGAATAAAGCGCGTGGGGGGCACGGCATCAAGCAGGGCGTCCCTGATGGCGGTGCGGTTTTCGGGCGTGGTGAGTGCGTTTGACGAGGTATGCCATTCGCCCCAGGCGCCAATGAAACCCGCCTGCATGAAGGCGATGACATCGGCATTGCGATTGAGGACAGGCTTGAGCTGGGCCAGATGGGTTTTGACCTGCGCCAGCGCGGCGTCCTTGGCGTCGTGATATTCGGTCTCGCCGCGGGGATAATTATAGGTGGCGCGCACGATCAGCTTGACGCCGGCCGCACGGGCCACGGCAAAACCGGCGTCAAGCCGGTCGAGGAAAGCGGGCGGCAGATCGCCGTTGCGGTAATCATCCAGGTTGATTCGGGCATAGATGAGCCGGTAGCCATCGGCATAGGCCTGCACCATCTCATTGGCATCGAGCGCTTCCAGACCCGCTTTTGAGGCGTGATAAAAGCCGCGTTCGGGATTGGCGAAGTCATCTGTCGTATTGGTAAAACGGGCGTGTACTGTCGCGGCGGGCGGAGATGCGCTCAGGGCCCGGCCATCGGTAGCGAACAAGGCGCCGGCAAGAATTGATAACGCCAGACAGCGTATGCGTAAACCGGCCAGCGTCATGGTCTTCCCCATTTACTATTAATCTCGAAAAGAAAGTTTCGTTTCATAGCGATTTATATTAAAAGTAACACAATTTTTAAAATAATGTCAAAGCGAAATGTAACGAAATAAATGCTGCGGACGACTTATATTCGCAGCCATATTAAAGCCGGCACAATCGGGTGGGACGCTGTAAATTAAAAATGAGAACATATTGCGAACTTGGAACAAATGAGGTACACGCTAAGTCTCACGATGATGAAAACAGGCCCCGCAGGCGGGGGAATCGTGACATAGGAGGGTTTGGTTATGTCATCTCAGGCGGTATTGAAATTGGTAGGCAAGAACGAAGGTGAAAAGCAGCGCGCTCTGGAAGCGGCGCTGGCGCAGATAGATCGCGCATTCGGTAAGGGATCGGTCATGACCCTTGGCAAGAATGGCAAGGTGGCGGATATTGAATCCGTTTCGACCGGATCGCTCGGCCTCGATATGGCGCTGGGAATCGGCGGCCTGCCGAAAGGCCGCGTCATTGAAATCTATGGCCCTGAATCGTCGGGTAAGACGACCCTGGCCCTGCATACCGTCGCGGAAATCCAGAAGCAGGGCGGCACGGCGGCCTTTGTCGATGCTGAACACGCGCTCGATCCCACCTATGCGCAAAAGCTGGGCGTCAATCTTGACAACCTTTTGGTGTCGCAACCGGATAATGGTGAGCAGGCATTGGAAATCACCGATACGCTGGTCCGTTCCGGTGCCGTTGATATCGTGGTCATCGACTCGGTGGCGGCCCTGACGCCGCGCGCCGAAATCGAAGGTGATATGGGCGACAGCCTGCCGGGTCTGCAAGCCCGCCTGATGTCGCAGGCCCTGCGCAAGCTGACGGGTTCGATTTCGAAGTCGAAGTGCATTGTCATCTTCATCAACCAGATTCGTATGAAGATCGGCGTCATGTACGGGTCTCCGGAAACGACAACGGGCGGCAACGCGCTGAAATTCTATGCATCCGTTCGCCTCGATATCCGCCGCACCGGCGCCATCAAGGTACGTGACGAGAACATCGGCAACAGCGTCAAGGTCAAGGTGGTCAAGAACAAGATCGCCCCGCCGTTCCGCGAAGTCGAGTTCGATATCCTGTTCGG
>CAMLIY010000145.1 GCA_946480125.1 uncultured Asticcacaulis sp. | reverse complement strand
GCGTTAACCCGTGCCAAAGGTTAGGTTCGCGCCGAATTGGAGCGCCTGACGGGCACTCCCCTGATGAATATGATGAATGAAGGATTCGCTGTGAGCGACATTTTTGACGAAACCGAAGAGAACCTGCGCGCTGACAAATGGGTGAGCATCGTCAAGAAGACCTGGCCGTGGGTGGCGGGGGTGCTTGCCCTGGCCCTGGTAATCGCTCTGGGCGTATGGGGTTATCAAAGCTGGCAGGCCAATATCGCCGCCAAGGCGTCAGAAAGTTATGGTCAGGCTGTCGAATCGCTCGGCAAGGGCGACAAAGCCGTGGCTAAAACTCAGCTTGAAGCAACGGTGAAGGCCGGAAATGCCACTTATAAGGCACTGGCATTACAACAACTGGCTGGTCTGGCTCTCGAAGACAACAAGACGGCCGAAGCGATCAGCGATCTTGACGCGGCCGCCAAGGCCTCTAACAGCGCGTTGATCAGTGATAGCGCCGCCCTCAAGGCCGCCTTGCTGGCCATGGATACCAGCAGTCTGGCTGACACGCAGAAGCGCCTGGCCCCCTTGATGAAGGAGGGGCGTCCGTTTGTCGCCATGGCCAAGGAAGCGCTCGCCATGGCCAAGTTACAATCCGGTGATGTCAAAGGCGCACGTACTGATTTGCAAGTGCTTTCGGTGACGCTGGGCACACCTGATGGTGTCAAGCAGCGTGCCAGCGCCTTTGTTGCCGCTATTGATTCGGGCGCCATCAGCACGGCTCAAGCCATGATAAAGATGCCGGAAGCGCCTATGCCGGTCATGCCGCAAATGCCTGCCGGGCAAATGCAGGGCATGCCACAGGATGCTCAACAGGCACCGGCGCAATAATAAACCTTCAGGCTCGGCGATCGCCAGTCACATTCAGAATTCTTGTTATGGAAAACCCGCATATGAGCTTGTCGATGGTTGATTTTAAAGGTGCCAAACGTAAGGGTGCCAGCCTGCTGGCTCTGGCGGCGGCGGCGGCCATTGGTTTGAGTGGCTGCGCCACGGCGAGTAAGCTGAACCCGTTCAAAGATCATAATAGTAATCAGGGCGCCGTCGCTTCGCAGGGCAAGCGTATCTCCATCGTGGCCTTTGATCAGAAGCTGCAACCGTCCAAGAGTCTGAAGGGTATTGGCTATTATCTGCCGCCGGCCGCGCCTGTGCCGAACTGGCCGCTGGCCAGCGGTCCGGAGACCTTGGTGCAAAACGCCGCTTCTGCGAAAGAATTCAAAATTGCCTGGAGCAAGTCGATCGGCGCGGCTAGCAAGGGACCGACCGAAGTGTTGGCCCAACCGGTATCTGATGGTCAGTTAATCTATACTATTGATGGTGAAGCGCGTGTTTCCGCCCACGATGTCGCCACTGGTAATCAGGTCTGGAGCGTCGATCTCAATCCGCATAACAAGCGCGACAAGACAGCCTTTGGCGGCGGTCTGGCGCTCGATAACGGCAAGCTTTATGTCACCTCCGGATTCCGTTTCGTGGAAGCGCTTGACGCGGCCACCGGCGCCGAGATCTGGAAAAAGATTGTCGATACCCAACTCCATGCCGCCCCGACCGTCAATGCCAGCTATGTGTTCGCTACCGACGTCGACAATCAGATTTTTGCCTTCGATCGCACGACGGGAGAAATGGTCTGGACCTATCAGGCTATCGCTGAACCGGCCCGTTTGCTGAAATCTTCGGCGCCTGTGGTCTCCGGTGATATTGTCTATGCGCCATTTTCTTCAGGCGAACTGGTGGCGTTGAGCACCACAACCGGCGATCCGATATGGCAGCAGGTTCTGGCGCAATCGAGCCGCACCAATGCGCTGTCTGAAATTCGTGATATTTCCGGCCGGCCTGTGCTTTACAACGGCACTATTTTTGCCGCCAGCCATTCGGGTGTCTTTCAGGCCATGGACGCCAAGACCGGTAATCCGACATGGAAAGTCGACACTGACAGTATCAACACGCCCTGGCTGGCTGGGGATGTTATTTTTCTGGTCAGTCTGCAAGGTGAACTGATCTGTGTCAGCCGTGAGAGCGGCCAGGTGTACTGGATAAAGGATCTCAACGAAGGCTTCCAGAAGACCAAAAAGGGCTTGTTTGGCATGGGCCGTGAAAAGAAGGTCGGCAAAATCCCCTTGTGGGCGGGACCGATTCTGGCTTCCGATCGTCTGGTCATGGTCAATTCTCTCGGCGAAGCCGTGGCTTTCGATCCCAAGACTGGTGATCGCCAGCAAACGATCAAGCTCGGTGGCGCCGGCTTCATTGCGCCGATCGCTGTCGGCGACAAGCTGTTTGTCGTTACTGATGACGCCAAGCTCGTCGCTATTCAGTAGACGACTAAAGGGGTAGCTATTTAGGCGTTTTTCGCTATAAGGCGGCCATGCCTTTAAAAATTGCTATTGTCGGCCGCCCTAATGTCGGCAAATCGACCCTGTTTAACCGCCTCGCAGGCAAGAAGCTGGCCATTGTCGATGACCAGCCCGGAGTCACGCGTGACCGTCGCTATGCCACCGGCCGCATCGGCGACATTGATCTGGAACTGATCGACACCGCCGGTTTTGAAGACCTGGCCGATCTTAGCCTCGAAGCCCGGATGCGGATGCAGACCGAAAAAGCCATTGATGAAGCCGATGTGGCTTTCTTCGTGGTCGATTCCCGCGAAGGCGTGACGCCGCTCGATCGCATATTTGCACAAATCCTGCGCATGAAGGACAAGCCGGTCCTGCTGATCGCCAATAAGGCGGAAGGCAAGGCCGGCATGTCCGGTGCGGCTGAAGCCTATCAGCTCGGTTTTGGCGAACCCCTGCATCTGTCAGCCGAACATGGCGAAGGCATCAGCGAGCTTTACGACGAAGTCGAAAAGTACCGCCAGCAGTTCGAGGGCGACTGGATCGTCGACGAAGAAGAGTCTGACGACGAAGACGACGAAACCAAGCCGATCCGCATCGCCATTATTGGTCGCCCGAACGCCGGCAAATCGACCCTGATCAACAAGCTGCTGGGTGAGGATCGTCTTCTGGTCGGTCCCGAAGCCGGCATCACCCGCGATTCGATCTCCGTCGAATGGGAATATGAAGGCCGCACCATTCGCCTCGTGGATACGGCCGGGTTACGCCGCAAGGCGCGGGTGCAGGAAAAGCTGGAAAAGCTCTCCACCAGCGACACCATCCGCGCCATCACCTTCGCCGAAGTCGTGGTTCTGGTGATGGACGAGGCCAACGCTTTTGAAGTGCAGGATTTGCAGATCGCCGATCTGGTTGAACGTGAAGGCCGGGCGCTGGTCTATGCCGTCTCCAAATGGGATCTGGTCGAAAGCCCGCAGGCGCGCCTGACTGAAATTCTTGAGATCTCCGAGCGCATGTTGCCGCAGCTGCGCGGTGCGCCTCTGGTGACGCTCTCCGGCGCCACCGGCAAGGGGTTGGAGCGCCTGATGCCGGCCGTGCTCAAGACCTATCGCAACTGGTCGGCCAAGATCAAGACGCGCGACCTGAACGACTGGCTGGCCCTGGCGATCCAGCGGCATCCGCCCCCCGCCGTTAGCGGCAAGCGCATCAAGCCGAAATATGTCGCCCAGACCAAGGGGCGACCGCCGACATTTGTGCTGTTCGCGGCGCGGTCATATGCCATGCCTGAACACTATACCCGCTATCTTATCAATAGCTTGCGTGAATCCTTTGATATGCCAGGTGTGCCGATCCGCCTGACGGTGAAGGCCAATTCGACCAATAATCCGTTCGTGGATGGCGATACGTCGGATGGTGGCAAGCCGGCCGGTTTCAAGCATGTCCGTGCCCAGCCAAAGTATAAGCCCGGCGAAAAGCCGGCGCACCCGAACCGCGTCCGTCAGAAGGCCAAGGGGACGGTCGCCGCCGCGCCGAAGGTCAAGGTGAAGGACCGGGCCGAGGTGAGCAAGGCAAAAGCTGTGAAGGCCAAGGCCATGGGGCCCAGCACCAAGCCGGGCGCCGCCGGGCCGGGCGGTCGCGCCAAGGCCAAACCCGTACGATCGACCAGCAACCGCGGCAAACGCTAAAAAAACCGCTCAGGCAACTGGGCGGTTTTTCAATTTCACAGCTTTTCCAGGACCCGCGCCAGTTTGACCAGAAGCGCATCTACATCGACGATGGTGACGTCAAGCGGCGGGCGGAAGCGAATACTGTCGATGCCGGCGCCAAGGATCAGCAGGTTTTCGCTTTCCAGCGCCAAGTCTACCAGACGGCCCTTATTGCGGCGGTCATTAACGGTGAAGCCCTGATAGAGACCGAGACCACGGACATTGCTGATCAGGTCCGGGAAGCGCTCAACCAGTTGATTAAGTCCATCGAACAGGTGCTTGCCTTTTTCGCCGACCTGTTCAAGAAGGCCTTCATCCTCGACGATCCGCCATTCCTGAACGAAGCGTACCATGTCGGCAAGGGTGCCGCCCCAGGTCGAATCGAGCACGCCGACATCTTCCATCGGGTTCAGCATATAAACTGCGCCATTGCCGAACTTCTTGGCGACGGCGATGGCTTGAGGCGGGTAGGGCACATCAAACAGGTCGATGGAAAAGACCGCGCCGGTCTGGCCGCCAGAGGTCTGTACCTCGTCGAGACCCCAACCGACATCATACTGATGACAGAGTTGAGACAGCCCCTGATAGAAGCGCGGCAGGGCGAGGCGATGACCGCCGGCGCCTTGCAAAGGTTCGAGAATGACGCCGGCGATTTCATCGGGGTGTTCACGCATGAAGGTTTCGATCAGGGTCAGGCAGCGATCAACTTCCAGCTCGTTTTCGGCATTGGAGCGGCGCGCGTCATAGTCCGGGAAAGGCACCTGAAGATTGCCGTGGATAATGCCGCGGAAGTCCTTCGTCGCCACTGGATCGTGCGACAAATTGGTGATGTTGAGCGCAAAAACCGTACGGCCGTGAAAGGCTTGTTCGAAATAGATGAAGCGATGGTTGAGGACTGTTCTGCCCTTGGCCTGTTGTTTGTGATTATGCAGATTGATGAGGTACTTCATCATGTTTTCGACGGCCTCAGCCCCCGAATTAACGGCATAGACCTCGACGTGCTGATCGCGCATGCAGATTGGCGCCAGGCGGTGCAGCAGGCGGTAATAGGCCAGGCATTGCGGCGTCAGGAAATCCGGATTGGCCATCTTGTTGTTGGCGGCCAAAACCAGTTCGCGGGCGTAGTCCGGTTCGAACAGGCGCGGATGATTATAGCCGAGGAGCTTGGAGCCATAGAGGCCGCACCAATCAGTAATGCGGTCACCATCTACCGTCGCCAGAATCATGCCCTGGCTGTTGGCCAGATCGACCACGAAGGGATAGGGTTCGGCAATGACGTACTTGCCGAGTTCTTCCAACATGGACGCGCTTTGCGCTTTTGGATAGGCGGGGGGCGTATAGCTGTTCATTCTGCCAGTCTGAACCAGCTTGGTGCAAAATGAAAGCTGTTTTCAGCAAAATGATCGCGCTTTAGATCAAATTGATTAAGCGGACTGCGCCGCCATATGCTTCCAGTCCGGAAAGCTGATTGTTTCGAGCGGCGGCACCTTGCCGGGATCGGCCAGCTCAAGAATTAGAGGCGCGATTTCGGCCGGCAGGGGTAGTGTTTCAGGATCTTCGCCAGGATAGGCGGCGGCGCGCATACGGGTACGCATGGCGCCGGGCGAGACGATTGCCGCGCGAATGGGGGTAATCTCGATCTCATCAGCCCAGGCGCGTACGAGGGTTTCCATGGCGGCCTTGGTGGCGCCATAAGGACCCCAGAAAGCGCGCCCCCCAGTTACGCTGGCACCCGTGGTCAGAAAAATGGCGCGTCCGGCGCTGGATTGGCGCAGCAACGGCTCCAAAGCGCGCAGCAGCCGCCACGTGGCGCCGAGATTGATAGCGACAATCTTGTCGAAATCCTTTGGCTCATGATGCGTAACCGGACTAATAGTGCCGGAAATGGCAGCGGCATGGACGACAACGTCGATACGTCCGAAGCGTTCGAACAGGATCGAACTCAGGCGATCGAAAGCATCATTATCTGTAATATCGAACGGAATAAGCGTGGCATGCTGACTAGTAGCTTCGATAATGTCATCATCCAGTTCTTCCAGTGCCGCTTTGGCGCGGCCACAGGCGATGACGTGCGCACCGTCCTTTGCCAAGGCCAGCGCACAGGCGCGGCCGATGCCCCTTGATGCGCCGGTTACAAGGGCGATGCGGCCGGTCTGTACGGTCATGGATATGATCTCTTAGTGAGCGTTGGCCAAAAGGGAGAGCTGAATGCCGGCATTTTCGCCATCGGCTTCCGCGCCTTCACGATCAGTCAGGCGCGTCGGGTACTCACCTGTGAAATAGTGGTCGGTGAATTGAGGATGAGCATTGTCACGGCCCGCGTGACCCATAGCCTTGTAAAGGCCGTCGACGGACAAGAAGCCTAATGAGTCGCATTCCAGCTTCTGGCGCATTTCTTCCAGGGTGTGATTGGCGGCCAGCAATTTTTCGCGGTCAGGCATGTCAATACCGTAAAAATCAGGCCACATGATCGGCGGCGACGCCGAGCGCAGGTGGACCTCCTTGGCGCCGGCGGCGCGAACCATGCGGACAATCTTGACCGAGGTAGTGCCGCGCACGATCGAATCGTCAATCAGGATGACCTTCTTGCCTTCGAGCACAATACGGTTTGGCGCGTGTTTCTTGCGCACGCCGAGATCGCGGATGCCTTGCGTCGGCTGGATAAAGGTGCGGCCGACATAGTGATTGCGGATAATGCCAAGTTCGAACGGCAGGCCAGACTGCTCGGCGAAACCAAGTGCGGCGGGTACCCCGGAATCAGGAACGGGCACGACGATGTCAGCATCTGCGGGGTGCTCAAGCGCCAGCTGGCGGCCCATACGTTTGCGGACATCGTAAATGGATTTGCCATTCACCACGGAGTCCGGACGGGCGAAATAGATGTATTCAAACAGACAGGGACGGGCCGCCTTGACGCCGAATGGCTTATATGAGGTCAAGCCGGTCTCATCAATCTGGACGACTTCGCCATGCTCGACATCGCGCACAAATGTGGCGCCGATCATGTCGAGCGCACAGGTCTCAGAGGCGAAGACATAGGATTCACCCAGCTTGCCGATGACCAGAGGGCGGATGCCTAGCGGGTCGCGGGCGCCGATCAGCATGGAACGGGTCAGGGCCACCAGGGCAAACCCGCCTTCGATATGACGCAGAGCGTCCATGAAGCGATCGATGATCTTGATCGAGCGTGAGCGGGCGATCAGGTGCAAAATAACCTCCGAATCGGAGGTTGACTGGAAGATGGATCCTTCGCTGACCAGCTTGGTGCGCAGGTGCATGAAGTTGGTGAGGTTGCCATTATGGGCCAGAGCGATACCGCCATCATCCAGATCGGCGAACATCGGCTGGACATTGCGGATAAAGGCGCCGCCAGCTGTGGAATAACGGGTGTGGCCGATGGCGGAACGGCCTTTCAGGCGGGCGACGACATCGGGCTGGGTGAAGACGTCGCCGACGAGGCCATGTTCGCGTTCGGTGTAGAAGCGCTTGCCGTCGCAGGTGGCGATGCCGCAGGCTTCTTCGCCGCGGTGCTGGAGCGCGTGCATGCCGAGGACGGTGATCGCGCTGGCGTCATCTATGCCGTAAACGCCGAATACACCGCATTCGAGGCGGGGGCGGTCGTCGTCGGATTCGCGCGAGTGAGCTTGAGGATCGGTGAGAGCAGACAGTTCAGGCTGAGACAACAGCATGGAATCTCTTTTCTAAAACGCAGCGACCGTCCGCACTGGGGAGACCGGAGGGTCAGATTACTGATTGTCCTCGACCACCTTATTGGCGACACCCGTACTTGCCGGAATGAAGGCCTGGATGATCTTGGCGCATTTAACGCTGAGCGGATAAACCTTGGCGGCGCGAAACCAGTGAGGTTGCCGGTCAATAGGCGTCACCGCGGAAAAAATCAAATGGAATACGCCCAAAACCACCAGTGTACGGAAGATTCC
>CAMLIY010000144.1 GCA_946480125.1 uncultured Asticcacaulis sp. | reverse complement strand
CGTGCGATAACTGCCGCGGTCATGGCCAGGTTCGCAAGAATAAAGACCTCAAGGTCCGCATCCCGGCCGGCGTCGATGATGGCGCGCGCATCCTGCTTAAGGGCGAAGGCCAGGCCGGTCCGAAGGGCGGCCCCAAGGGCGACCTCTATATTTTCCTGACCGTGGCCGAGCACGATATTTTCGAGCGCGACGGCGCCGATCTGCATTGTTCGATCCCCGTGCCGATGGCGACCGCCATTCTCGGTGGGGAACTCGACGTGCCGTGCCTGATGGGTGGCGAGGGCTGCGATGGTCAGTGCAAGCTGGAAATCAATGTACCCGAAGGCGCCCAGACCGGTCACAAGGTCAGGCTCAAGGAACGCGGCATGCCGGTGCTCAATTCGAAGAAGAAGGGCGACCTGATCGTCGAACTCTTCATCGAAACACCAAAGCACCTGACCGCTCGCCAGAAGGAGCTGATGAAGGAATTTGCCGCGCTCTCGGAGGAACAGTCCTATGCGCAGTCGCAGGGCTTTATGCACAAGGCCAAGCGCTTCTGGGAAGATATCACCGGCGCTGCGGCTCAGTAGCCTGTGAAGACAAACTCTGGTTCTGTGTCCGTAAGGTATCATAGTATCGAAATCCCGTCGGAATCCGGCGGAATTTTGTTTTCTTATTGTTGAGAATTTGTTTCAGCCCGCTATTGTTCGCATCCGTTGACTTGGTTGATCCTCAGGCGAAGCGAACAGATTGTGTCATACGATAGGAAACTGTCTTCCGTTAAGACCTTGTCGCTTATGGAGCAAAAGCTTGGCATAGGCCGCATCGAGCTTTTTGCACGGCGTGGCACTGATGCATGATGGCTATGTGCCGCCGGCAAAGGTGTTTCGCATTATCAGTTCCACAGCCGCGGCGGCCTATATAAACCTGCAATTTGAAGTTATAGCGGACGACACGGGCGACGCGCAGGGGTTTATCGGGATTGCGCAGGATGTCTCACAACAGATGTTGTTGTCTCAGGCGGGTCAGAATGCGGCGGAACGTGTGGAGACGATCATGCGTGCTCTGAATGTCGATGGCTTCTGGCGCAAGGACAAGCAGGGGGACGTTTTCGACTATTCCTTAAGGGGAAATCTACGCCGGAGAGGGGCCACGGTTCTGGGGCGCGCCTGGCTGGAAACCATCCGGGAAGATCAGCGCGAAAAGGTGTCTGCGGTAACACGCCAAGCCATGGCCACCGGAAAAGCCTATGCGGTTTCGGTCAATGTCATCTGCGAAGACGGGATAGACAGACCCTATATTTCCCAAGGGTTTCCGGTGAAAGACAAGCAGGGTCATATTGTGGAATGGTATGGCGTGGTGAGGGAGCAGAGGGTAGACCACATCAGGGCGGATTTAGCGGAGACCGACGTCGCCGAAGCGGCAAATCTGGCCACGGGCGCTACGGTGCGCGCCTTGTGCGCGCTTTTTGGCTGGACGTATGATGAAGCCGCCAACCGCTCCGCCTTATCAGTGACGACCATTAATCGCTTTGTTTCCAGTACGGGTATACTGGCCGGAAAGTTCAGGCGCAAAAGCGTCGAATTTGTTCTCAGAGCCTTTTTGACAGCGGGCGCCCGCTTTCATATTACAAATGACAGGCGACTATTCATTTGCCGCGGCGATTAAAAATCTCTCAACCCATGCTGGAAATAAAGAGATTTTAAGCGTCATTTTCAGGATTAAACCGCCTTATTTCATTAACAACTCCGTTACCAACACAGTTAATCCTGACACTGGGTTGTTGTATCGCATTTAGTAGTTGCGTTTTGCTTCTGACGAATTGCGATTATTCGCGGAGGGCAAAATGAAACTTAAAGATTTTAAAATTAAGACAAAGCTTTTATTGCTTATCGTCTTGATGAGCGCGGTTACCGGTGTTGTATCCTTTTTTGGTGTAACCCGGCTGCATCATGCCAATGAAAGTACGATTAAGGTCGATAAGGCCGATAGTCTTGCACTATTGGGCGCACGCCTCAATCAAAATGTCATCAGCCTCAGCCGGGCGGAATATCGGGTCGCTTCCGACCCCTCGGCAGATAATGTGGCCGGCGCCAAAGAAATTCTCGATATCAATCGCAAGCAATTTGATGACCGGCTGAAACAGGCCATGGCCGCGGCTACGGATGCCGAAAAGCAGCAGTTGAGCGATGTGAAGACGGCTTACGATTCGTATGCCGCCGGGCTGGATCAAACCTATGAAGTGGCCAACCGGACAGGAGGAGAGGTCACACTTGGCGAGGCCCAGCAGAAAATCAACACGCTGGTCAGCGCCAATCGGGGCAATGCGGACACTTTGCAGACGGCTATCAAGGCCTATGCCGATTCCCTTGACGCCAAGGGCACAAAACTGGCTGCGGATACCAAGGCCGAAGGGCAGGTCGCGATTACCGTCCTGATCAGTGTGGCCAGTGGCGGCCTGATCATCGGTTTCGCTGTCGGGCTTTTGTTGGCAAATTATGGCATTTCGGCACCACTGAACAAATCGGTTGAAGAACTCCGCAAGCTGGCAAACGGCGACCTCGCCACATCTGTCACCGGCGCCGATCGTGGCGATGAATGCGGTGACATCGCCAAGGGACTGGCCATATTCAAGGAAAATGCCATAAAGAACAAAGAGCTGGAAGCGGGTGCGGCCGAACAGAAGGCGCAGGCTGAAGCCGCGCGCAAACAGGTCATGATGCAGATGGCGGATGATTTCGAGAAGTCGGTGGGGGGGATCGTCACCCTGGTTTCGAGCGCAGCCACCGAAATGCAGGCAGCGGCGGCGCAACTGACCTCAACCGCTCAGGAAACCTCCGCGCAGTCCATGGCGGTATCCTCGGCGGCGGAAGAAGCTGGCGCCAATGTCGCCTCTGTTGCGGCATCAACCGAAGAACTGGGCGCATCCGTCTCGGAAATCGGCCGCCAGATCGAGACCTCTGCTCAGATTTCCAGCGACGCACTGACTGAGGCCAGCCAGGCCGCTACGATTGTGGATGAACTCAACGAGGTTGCCGTGAGTATTGGCGGTTTTGTTGATATGATTTCCGGTCTGGCCAATCAGACCAATCTGCTTGCGCTCAACGCGACAATCGAATCGGCCCGTGCGGGTGAAGCTGGCAAGGGGTTCGCGGTCGTCGCGTCCGAAGTGAAGGCGCTGGCGGGGCAAACGGCCAAGGCAACCACAGAGATTTCGGAAAAAATAACGCAAATCCAGCAGGCGACGGGGCGGGCGTCTTTGGCGATGAAGAATATTGGCGGCACCATCCAGAATATCAGCAGCACAAGCACCGCTATTGCCTCTGCGGTGGAGCAGCAAAATGCCGCCACTCAGGAAATTGTGCAGGCCGTAAGTCAGGCCTCCGTAGGCACGACGGAAGTGACCTCAAATATTTCCGGCGTCGCCATGGCGGCCGAGCAAACCGGGGCCGCCGCCGCGCAGGTTCTCAGTTCATCGAGTGAGCTGGCAGAGCAGGCCGAACGCCTGCACCATGAAATGGACAAGTTCCTTTCAACTGTGAGGGCCGCATGACCATAGCCAATGGAAGGATTTCGATTCATAATCTCGCGGTAACGCCGGAAGCGGTGCAAAGATTGGCCGCACGCACGTCCTCCGGCGCCGCACCGGGATCGCATCCGTCCGTATTCGAAGACACCAATGGCAGATTGGCGCAAATGCGTGAGGAATGTGCACACTTGGCCAGGCTCTTTTCGGAGAGTGAACCGGAAATTACCAAGGCGATGATGGCGGGCCTCGATATGTTCGCGAATGGTTTCCTTCACCTTGCCGGATTAGTTAAAAAGGCGATTATGGATGCCGACAAGGAGACCGGTGGCAGGGTTGTTTATATCGAATAAGCAAAAACAGTGTAATATCTGACCGGCAGGGTTTAGCGCTGCCGGTCATCTGTTTGCTATTGGTCCTAATGCCTGACGTGCGCGACTTCATTCTGCAAAATCTGCGTCTCGAGCCGGCGCCAAGCTTGCCGGAAATCGTTCTTTATCGTGCCCATACCGGCAGCCGTCTGTCGCGGCTGGGCCAGATGCCCCCCTACTGGGCTTATCACTGGGCTGGCGGAACGGTGTTGGCGCGGTATATCCTCGATCACCCTGAAAGCGTGCGCGGCAAACGCGTCATCGATCTTGGCTGCGGCTCGGGCGTCGTCGCCATCGCCGCCATGAAGGTTGGGGCATTGAGCGTAATGGCCGTCGATATCGACCCGAATGCTTTTGTGGCTACGGCCCTGAACGCGGAGGCCAATGGCGTAATCGTCACCACCTCCAAGGCTGACATGACCGCGCCGCCTAAGACCGACCTGATCCTTGTCGGCGATCTGTTTTATGAGGAAAGACTGGCGGAACAGGTATCGGCTTTTCTGACCGGTTGTGTGGTGGCGGGTATCGACATTCTGGTCGGTGATATGGGCCGCAAGTCCCTGCCGCTTGATATGCTGGCGCCGCTGGCGGAATATGAGGTGCCGGATTTCGGGCAGGCGAAACCACTTAAGGCAAAAGTATTCAGGTACAAGTGGCCGGAAGGCTCCTTGACCCCATAACTCGACAGTTGACCTGAAAGACCCTTGTGCCTATTCGGAAGGCAGCACGACGAAACAAAGGCTTGATCATGTCCACCACACGCTTTGCCATCAATGGCGCCAATGGCCGCATGGGCCAGGCCATCGCGCGTGTGCTGGAAGCCGCCGGACACACCATCTCCGCCCGTTTTGACAAGGGCGATGCCTTCGATCTGAGCAAATCGGATGTCGTCATCGACTTTTCAACACCCGAAGCCACCCTGCAATTGGCGCAAGCCTGCGCGGCGGAAGGCGACCGCCGGGGCGCGCCTATTGTTCAGGTCATCGGCGCCACCGGTTTTACGGCGGAACAGGAAGCCGCACTCCAGCCTTTCGCGGAGAAGGTGGTTCTGCTGAAATCCGGCAATTATTCGCTTGGCGTCAACCTGATGATCGGCCTTCTGAAGCAGGCCAGCGCCCGCCTGAGCGCCGAGGACTGGGACATCGAAGTCACCGAGGCCCACCACAGGCGCAAGGTCGATGCCCCTTCCGGCACTGCCCTGATGCTGGGTGCCGCCGCCGCTGAAGGCCGTGGCGTCGAACTGAATAGCGTGAAGGTAGTCGCGCGCGATGGCATCACCGGGGCGCGCCGCGACGGCGATATCGGCTTCTCCGTCATTCGCGGCGGTGGCATTGTTGGTGAACACAGCGTTCTGTTCGCTTCGGAAGACGAACTGATCACCTTTGCGCATAGCGCCCGCGACCGCACGCTGTTCGCGCGCGGCGCTATTCAGGCCGGCCTGTGGGGATGCAAGCAAACGACCGGCATCTACGATATGCAGGACGTTCTGGGATTCTAGGTTTACGGCCTGGATTAGTGCGCGCTTTTGGCGGCGCCCAGTTTCATGGCCGCTTTCAGGCTGCCGAGTACGCCGATCATGCCGTAAGCGAAGACGAACAGCAGGAACAGCTGCACTATGGCGCCGATATGGCGAAAATCGGGATAGTTGGGCTGGCCGCCATTGACCAGCGGCAGGAAGATATTGAAGGCCATCACGATCAGCAGGGCAATGGCCGCCTTTATCGCATACTTGTCAGATCTGGGTTGCAGCAGGCCGATAACGATGGCCACAATCAGAATGGGCAGAGGGTTGACGTCACCGAGCGCGGCACGGAAACCGTTGCTCAAGCCCACGAAGAAGGTCCAGATATCGTCCATAAGGTATCCTTTTTGATGTCACTGTTACGAGAGACTGGCACAAGGGTACGCTCCGCCGAAATGAGGCGATAATCAAAGATAGCATGGTTAACGAAAAATCAAAAAACGATGTGTTTTGGCCATAAAGCGAGCGAAAGTCGCGCGGCCTAGACGGTTTTAGGCTACCTTTTTAAGCCATTACGCGACGGTTAGCTGTTTGCACGTGTTGCCGCCTATTATGATGGTCAGCGTCCGGTTGAACCGAAACCGCCTTCGCCGCGCGTCGTGGCTTCCAGGGTTTCCGGCGTTTCCCAGACGATGCGGGCGTGTTGCGCCACGATCATTTGCGCGATGCGGTCGCCACGACGGATGACGAAATCTTCCGAACCAAGATTGATCAGAATAACACCAACCTCGCCGCGATAGTCGCTGTCGATCGTGCCCGGCGTATTCAGGCAGGTGATACCGAATTTCAGCGCCAGGCCGGAGCGCGGGCGTACCTGCACCTCATAGCCCAGCGGCACCGACATCTTCAGTCCGGTAGGGATAAGGGCGCGGGCCATCGGCTTGAGGGTGATGTCCTCGCCCTCGGCGATGGCGGCCCGCAGGTCGAGCCCGGCGGAGCCTTGGGTTTCATAGGCGGGCAGGGCCAGGCCGGCCGCATGCGGCAGTTGCAGCACATGAGCGGTGACTTCGGGCGAGGCTTCGGGCTTGATGTGAGCGTTCATGATGGGCTTTCTCAGGACTAGACTATCCTAAAGAGCCTGTGACGCGAGGTAAATGCCGCGCCGAAAGGTTAATAAAAGCATGCACAGGTTTCAAGCGCCTGTGGATCAATCCTCGGACTGCATTTCCAGAGTCCGCTCGATTTCATCCGCCAGCAGGCCGGCGCCGGTCAGGCTCAGATGGCCGGCGTTGAAATAGAGCACACCGGCGCCTGAGCGATAGACGTGGCAGATGGTGTCACAAAAAAGGCTGTCTGGCCGGATGCCGACCATGCCGTTGACTTCGGTGAAACGGGCAAATTCATCGCGAATATGGCCGCGCCGTCTTTCGTAGACCGTGTGCGGCGTACCGATCGTTTCAGGGGCATGTCCGGCGCGTGATTCCAGCGCCAGTTTGGACGGCGGATCATAGTCGAAGGTCGGGATCGGGAAGACGATGACGACTTGCTTGCCAGCTTTTTTCAACTCAAGGGCCGTGTGTTCCATGCCCAGGATGGCCTCGCGTGATGAGGCGTTGTCGTCGTGCAGATTGCCGACCAGAATGATGGTCTGCATATTCGGATCCGCTTTCACCGCGGCCAGTGTATCGATATTGTGCTGACGACAAACGGCTTTACGGCTCAGTGTGGCCGGGCAGCCGGACATGGTGATCGACTTCAGGCTTTGTCCTTTGGCGGTCAGGCGTTCACCTAACATCTTGGCCAGCTCGGCGCCGTGGCTGTCACCCCAGACGGCGTAGCTGGCCGGCACCTCGGCCGCGCCATAGACACACAGCTTGTCATAGGCCATCGGGCGGTCAGAGCGCATATGGCACTTGTTGCGGTCGTGATTATAGTCATCGGTCGCCGCCAGATAGACGCGCTCCTGTGGCGAGAAGCGTTGCGGCAGGCCGCCGGCATAATAGATGCACAGACACAAGCCGATGGAAGCGGCCATGGCAAGCCCGCCGAACGCCCAGATGGGCAGGGGGCGTTTCTGGGTCGGCTTAAGAAACGGCGTCTCGATATAGCGCCAGGACAGCCAGGCGAGCCCCCCGGACACGCTCAGGGCGATGACGATCATCCATGGCATGTCAGGGAAAACAAACCGTGTGAAAACCAGCAAAGGCCAGTGCCACAGATAAAGCGAATAGGAGATATCGCCGACTCTGGTGAGCGGTGCAACGGACAGCCAGCGATTGGTCCAGCCTTGCGGCGATACCAGCAGGGCGGCCGTGCCCAGGCAGGGCACCACGGCCAATAGACCGGGGAAGGCGGCCTCCTCATTAATGACGATAAAGCCGGTGACCAACGCGGCCAGACCGGCCAGGCTGAGACATTTCTGCACGATCGGCGGCAGGCTCAGGCGCCTGTCGATACCAACGCACAGGGCCCCGATCAGCAATTCAAACGCCCGTGAGGTCGGGAAGAAGAACGACACTTCCGGGTGTCCGGTCAACCGGGTTTGCGAGAACCACAGCGACCACAGGGCCAGCAGACCGAGCGCCGGCCACATCAGGCGTTTCGCCCAGCGGTGCAGGACATAGAGGATCGGCGGAAACAACAGGTAGAACTGTTCCTCGACGCCCA
>CAMLIY010000143.1 GCA_946480125.1 uncultured Asticcacaulis sp. | reverse complement strand
AACGCCATGTTCCTGACCGCGATCATGGAAGGCCGCTATATCGACGAATATCTGACGGAACAGGGCGCCGCCGCGCCGAAGGTGCAGGCCGGAGATATGGCCGCGATTTCCAGCCCGCTCGATTTCGTGGCGCTCAACATCTATACGCCCGAATGGGTGCGTGCCGATGACGGCCCCAGCGGCTATGTCACTATCCCGCACATCGCCTCCTCCCCACGCATGGCCTCGCCGTGGCTGGTGGTCGGGCCGGAAGTGGCCTACTGGGGACCGCGCCTGGTCAGCGAATTGTGGGGTCCAAAGACCCTCTATATTTCCGAGAATGGCGCCTCGGCCGATGACCCCGTCGTCAATGGTCATATCGACGACGCCGACCGCGTCATGTACCTGCGCAACTATTTCAATAACTTCCGCCGCCTCGTCGCGGAAGATTATCCGCTCAAGGGCTATTTCCTGTGGAGCCTGATGGACAATTTTGAATGGGCGGATGGCTATACCAAACGCTTCGGCATCCATTATGTCGATTTCGCCACCCAGAAACGCACGCCTAAACTCAGCGCGCTCTGGTACAGGGAGGTCATCCGCCAAGGTCGCATCGTCTAGGCCGCATCGTCTGATGTGAGCGCAGGGACCGGGGTAACTCTCCGGTCCCGACAATGCGTGACCTTGACAGATAGCACCGGCATAGGTTCAATTGAAACCATGCCTTCTGACCATCAGCCCACGGATCATCCGCTTTTCGATTTCACCGAAGGCCGCTCGCCGCTTGTCATCGCCGCGCCGCATGTCGGCACCTATATCCCGCCTGACATCGCCGCGAAGCTGAACGAGATCGGACTAACCGTGCGGGAGACCGATTTCCACGTCCACCGGCTGTTTGATTTCGCGCGAAAGCTTGGCGGCACCACGCTTTTCGCCACCCATTCCCGCTATGTCGTTGATCTCAACCGCGATCCGGCCGGCGCCAATCTCTATCCCGGCCAGTTCGAAACCGGCCTGTGCCCGGTCAGCGATTTCGACCGTAACCCGATCTATCCGGAAGGTCATAACCCCTGCGCCGCCGAGATCGCGTTTCGCCGAGAGACCTACTGGCGCCCCTATCACGACCAGTTGAAAGCCGCGCTTAATACCGCCATGGCGCATCACGGCAAGGCGCTGCTGATCGATGCCCACTCGATTCGCGGCGTGATTCCCAGTCTGTTCGAGGGCCGTCTGCCCGACCTCAATTTCGGCACTAATTCGGGCGCGACCTTGCGTGGAAATACACTTAAGGCGTTGCAGGATTGGCGAGCCAAAACAGACACCTACAGCCACGTGTTGGATGGCCGCTTCAAGGGCGGCTACACCACGCGCCATTACGGGGCCTTGTCTCCGCAGATTCAGGCCCTCCAGATTGAAATTGTTCAGGACACTTACCTAGACTCTAGGACACCGCACCTGTATGACGCTGGCATCGCCGCCCCCCTGAGTCAGACCCTGCGCCCGCTTGTCGAGGCGCTTGTGGCGGCCCTCTAGTTAACAGGTGTGCCCATGACCGCTTTTCACCAGATCACCGCCAAGCGCGGCAATATCATTGATGGCGCCGGCTACGCCAAATCCCTGCGCGACCGCCTGGCGGTCCATGTCACCAATCTGAAAAACGCCCACGGCCTGACGCCCTGCCTCGTCGTGGTCATTGTCGGTGACGATCCCGCCAGCCAGGTCTATGTCAAATCCAAGGGCGAGATGACTCAGGCGATCGGCATGGAATCGCGCACCGTCCGTCTGCCCGACACCACCTCTGAAGATGAACTGCTTCACCTGATAGACGACCTGAACCGCGATTCCGTCGTCAATGGCATACTGGTGCAACTGCCGCTGCCGAAGCAAATGTCTTCCCTTAAGGTGATCGATGCCATCAACCCGGACAAGGATGTCGATGGCTTCCACGTCATCAATGCCGGCAAGCTGGCCGTGGGGCTCGATGGCATAGTGCCCTGCACGCCGCTCGGTTCGCTGATGCTTCTGAAGGATGCCGTTGCCGCTCATGGCGATGCGCTGGCGGGCAAGAACGCCGTCATCGTCGGCCGCTCCAACATTGTCGGCAAGCCGATGGCGCAATTGCTGCTAAATCAGGACTGTACCGTCACCATCGCACACTCGAAGACCAAGAACCTGGCTGAGGTCTGCCGCGCCGCCGATATTCTGGTGGCCGCCGTCGGCCGTCCGAAGTTCATCGCCGGTGACTGGGTAAAAGACGGCGCCTATGTGATCGATGTCGGGATTAATCGCATCGAGGTGGACGGTAAGGGTAAACTGGTCGGCGATGTCGATTTCGACGGCGCCAAGGATCGGGCAGTGGCCATCACGCCGGTGCCGAAGGGCGTCGGCCCCATGACCATCGCCTGCCTGCTCAACAACACGATTAAGGCCTTCTGTCTGCAAAATCACCTGCCGGTTCCGGAAGGCGTTTAATTAAGAAAGAAACCCGCCGCCACGCCTTCGGGCGCGCAGCGAAGCTGTAAGATGCGGTGGTGGGGGGCTTACTTTCAACTGAGAGAAATATATGTCCCAAAGCGTTGTCATCATAGGCGCCGGCCACGCGGGAGGATCTGCCGCAGGTTTTTTGCGCCAATATGGCTATACCGGTCGCATCACCCTGATCGGCGCCGAGCCTTACCTGCCCTATCAGCGCCCGCCGCTTTCCAAGGCCTGGCTCAAAGGTGAGGCGTCGCTTGATGACCTCTATCTGCGCGGCGACACCTTCTATGCCGACCAGAACATCGATGCCCGTGTCAACACGCAGGCTGTGGCGATTGATCGCGCCGCCAAGACCGTGACCCTGCTGGGTGGCATCACCCTTCCCTACGACCATCTGATCATCGCCACGGGCTCCAAGGCACGTCCCTTCCCGGTGCCGGGCGCCGATCGCGTGCCGCACCACCTGCTGCGCACGCTCGATGACGCCGAAGCCCTCAAAAACGCCCTGCAACCCGGTCATCGCATCGGCCTGATCGGCGCCGGCTATGTCGGGCTCGAAGTCGCCGCCTCCGCCCGCTATCTCGGCTGCGAGGTCACCGTTTTCGAACGCGAAAGCCGTATTCTGGCACGCGTCGCGTCGCAGGCCCTGTCGAACTTTTTCACCGAAATGCATATGGGCCGCGGTGTCGGCATCTTCACCGAAGCCGCCATTACCCAACTGTCGCTGGGCGATGGCGACAAGAAGGTCGTCCACCTCGCCGATGGCCGTACCCATGAGTTCGACCTGCTGCTGGTCGGCATTGGCGCGCTGGCCAATGATGATCTGGCTCAGGCCGCGGGCCTGGAATGTGGGAACGGCATTATCGTTGATGAACAGGCGCGCACCAGCGATGCCGATATCTTTGCCATCGGTGATGTCACCTCGCGCACCTTGCCCATCTATGACGGCCGTTTTCGTCTGGAAAGCGTGCCCAATGCGCTCGAACAGGCCAAACAAGCGGCCGCCGCCATCACCGGTTACAAGCCGCCGGTCGTGGAAACGCCGTGGTTCTGGTCGGATCAGTATGAATTCAAGCTCCAAATCGCCGGCCTTTTGCGTCCCGATTGCCGCGCTATCGTTCGTGGCGATCCGGCCAGCGGCGCTTTCAGCGTTTTCCATCTCGACGATGAAGGCCGCCTGATGACTGCCGAATGCGTCAGCAAACCCGCCGATTTCATGGCCGCCAAACTGCTCATCGCCAAAGGCATTATCCTGGATGATGCCATCGCCGATCCTGACGTTCCCCTAAAGCCCTACTTACAAAAGTAACCATCTGGCGGCGCACAATTTGAAGTGACAACCGCTGCCATTTGCGCTTAGGTCAGGGCAAATGAAACCTCCCATGAGGACTCAATGACCAGTTCCCCTAAAGTCTTTCCCGATGCCAAAACCGCGCTCGAAGGCCTGGCCTTCGATGGCATGACCGTCATGTCCGGCGGCTTCGGCCTGTGCGGCATTCCTGAAAACCTGATCGCCGCCCTGCGCGATTCCGGTGTCAAAGGGATCACCGTCATCTCCAACAATGCCGGCGTCGATGGCTTCGGCCTCGGCCAGTTGCTCGAAACCCGCCAGATCAAGAAGATGATCTCGTCATACGTCGGCGAAAATAAGGAGTTCGAGCGGCAGTATCTTGCCGGCGAACTGGAACTGGAATTCAATCCGCAGGGCACCCTTGCCGAACGTATCCGCGCCGGCGGGGCGGGCATCCCCGGCTTCTATACCGCCACCGGCGTCGGCACCATCGTCGCCGAAGGCAAGGAAATCAAGCGCTTCGGCGATCGCGATTACGTGCTGGAAACCGGCCTGGTAGCCGATCTGTCCATCATCAAGGCGTGGAAGGGCGATGCCCGCGGCAATCTGGTGTTCCGCAAGACAGCGCGCAACTTCAATCCGATGATGGCGACGGCCGGCAAGGTCTGCATCGCCGAGGTCGAGGAAATCGTGCCGGTCGGGTCGCTCGATCCGGATGGCATCCACACCCCCGGCATCTATGTTGATCGCATTGTGCAGGGCACGTTTGAAAAGCGCATTGAACAACGCACCATACGCGCCAAAGAGGAGGCATAAATGCCCTGGACACGCGATGATCTCGCCGCCCGCGCGGCGAAAGAGCTGAAAGACGGTTTCTATGTCAATCTCGGCATCGGCATCCCGACCCTGGTGGCCAACCATATCCCCGAAGGCATGACCGTCACCCTTCAATCAGAAAACGGCATGCTCGGCATGGGCCCCTTCCCGACCGAGGATGAAATCGATGCCGACCTGATCAATGCCGGCAAGCAGACCATCACCGAACTGCCCGAAACGTCCTTTTTTTCCTCGTCAGACAGCTTCGCCATGATCCGTGGCGGCCATATCAATCTGACGATCCTGGGCGCCATGGAAGTGGCCGAAAACGGCGACATCGCCAACTGGATGATCCCCGGCAAGCTGGTCAAGGGCATGGGCGGCGCCATGGATCTGGTGGCTGGCGTCAAGCGCGTCGTCGTCGTCATGGATCACGCTAATAAGCACGGCGACTCCAAGGTCTTGAAAGCCTGCACCCTGCCGCTGACCGGCACACGTGTGGTCAACCTGATCATTACCAATCTCGGCGTTTTTGAGGTCAAGCCGGATGGGTCGGGCCTTCGCCTGATCGAACTGGCGCCGGACGTCACGCTGGAAGAGATCGCTGAAAAGACCGAAGCCGCCTACGAAGTGGCCGTATAAGAAAAGCCCCGAAGTTATCTTCGGGGCTTTTCTTATAGTCCTTCGACTTTCAGGGCCGCTGACGGCTTGACCATGCCCATCGGCGGGGTCGGCTGCGGGAACGCCGCCAAGGCTTCCTCGCTGAAAGCAATCAGGCCGCTCACCACCTGGGTCGTCGCCTCATTATAGCCATCGGCCATCAACGACATATCGCTCTTGCGCACGGGCACATCTGCGCGGATGAATTTCTGGCCAACGACCATGCGGTCCGACAAACGGATCAAACGGGCATCGAGCGCCACCGAAACCGTGGGCCGATTGCGCGTATAGTCGGTCTCGAACTTGCGTACGCTGATATCGAGGCGGAAATTGGCCGCCGTCGGCCCGCGTGGCTCAAGCGTCACCGTCTGGCCGCCACGGGCAAAGCCCGTCGAGATCGCGTCCTTGAACAGGCCAGAGGCCGCCGAGGTCCAGCGCGCCTCCGCTACATAGGCCACTTCGCTGCCTTCCACCGTAACGATACGGTCGCCGGCACTGTCCTGAGGAAAAGTCACCGTGCCGAAAACAATCCCTGTTGGCATCTGCCCCACGGCACTCGTCGCGGCGGAGCCTTCAGATTTCTTTTCCACCAGGTCAGGCGTATAGCCAAAACGGTAAAGCTGTGCAGGTTTCGTCTTTGGCAGCAAGGTCACGCAGCCCGTCAGGGCAAGCGCCACTCCCAATGTAGTAACCGCCGTCAGGGTTTTTATCAGCGCTCTCATTGGCTTACCTTTCTTTCCTTGGCGACGGGCTTGTTGATCAGGCCCTGCGGGCTGGCCTGCACCGAATCGACCAGGTCCTTGACCGATTCCGACGCGTCATTGAGGTTACGCAGGCTTTCCTGCAATTCCGGCAGGGTGGTTGAATTCAGTTGATCCGCTGGTGCCTTCATGGCGTCAGCCAGAGATTCCACATGCTCGGCGGCATCCGCCAGCTTCTTGGTGGCGGCGTTTATCTGATCGAGCGTTTGCGGCAGTTTTTCCGAGGCGACGCCATTGGTCGAATTGGCCAGGCGCGTCACCGCGTCCGCCGCTTCGCCCGCGCTGACAATGGCGGCATGGGCGTCATCGATCATCTGTTCGCGACCTTTCAACTCGGCCGTGATGGCTTCCAGATTGTTCAGGCTGTCCGAAAAGGTTTTGATGTTCTGATCCGACAACAGCCGATTGACGCGGTTCAGGCTCTCGTAGGTATTCTCGATTACCGAACCGGAACCCGATAACAGCTTGCTGAGCGCACTTTCCTGACTGTGTATCAGCGGCGGCGGTGCGCCCGGCTTGTGTTTCAGCAGCGGCGCATTGGCAGAGCCTGGCGAAATTTGCATATAGAACAGGCCGGTAATGCCCTGCGGTTCCAGCGAGGCGACGGAATCGACGCGCACCGGCGTGCCTTCATCAAGCTGCACCGTGGCGATAACCTGATGGGTATTGGCATTGCCAAGCCGCAAGCCGGTCACTTCGCCCACCTTGATGCCGTTGAAATGGACTTCCGCGCCCTTGGTCAGACCATCGACCGGCGTGTTGAACTCGACCTCATAGGTGCCGAAATTCTTGTTAAAATCAAACTGGATGAACCAGAAGGCAAAGACGAGCAGCACAAGTGCGAGGGCAAATGTAGCAAGGCCGACCAGTGCGTAATGCGCTTGACGTTCCATATCCTATTCCTAATCCTTCACCCGCCCACGCGGACCGTGGAAGTATTCGTGTATCCACGGATGGGTCGATTTTTCCAGTTGCGAGACAGGCCCCTTTTCCACCACATGACGATCGGCCAGCACGGCGATTTCGTCACAAATGGCATAGAGACTATCAAGATCATGCGTAATCATAAAGACTGTGAGATCGAGGCTACCCGCCAGTTCCCCTATAAGCGTATCGAAAGCGGCCGCACCAATGGGATCAAGACCGGCCGTCGGCTCATCGAGGAAAAGCAGTTGCGCGTCGAGCGCCAAAGCCCGCGCCAGGGCCGTACGCTTGATCATGCCGCCGGACAGTTCTGACGGCGCCAGATCGGCGGCGGTCAGCGGCAGGCCGGCCATCGACATTTTCAGCAAGGCCACGGCGCGCGCTTCGCGGCGGCTGAGACGGGTGAATTCCATCATCGGCGCCATGATGTTTTCCGCCACGGTCAAAGTGGAGAATAGGGCGCCGCTCTGAAAAAGCACACCTGTTTTGGCCTGTATCTGGCGGGTCGTATTCTCATCACCTTCGTAAAGGCGGTGACCAAAAATATGGATATCGCCCGAAGTCGGCTTTTGCAGGCCAAGGATCGAATTTAACAGCACCGTCTTGCCAGAGCCGGAGCCACCGACAATACCCAATATCTCGCCGCGCTTGACGGTCAGGTCGAGATTTTCATGTATGACATTACTGCCAAAGCTGTTGTTCAGCCCGGTAATCACGATCGGATCAGCGTTTTCATCATTCAGCGGGGCAAGGACTTTTCTCTTCATCAGAATACAAATCCGTTAAAGAGAATGGCGAAGACAGCATCTATCATGAAGATCAGGAAGATCGACTGCACCACAGCGGTCGTGACCTGACGACCCAGACTGATCACATCATCCTTGACCGTCATGCCAAGACGACAGCCAACAACCGCGATCGTTATGGCGAAAACCGGCGTACGGATCATGCCGACGAACAGATTAACCGTGGGAACATAATCATAAAGCCGCTGGACGAAGAAGGCCGGCCCTAGTCCAAGCGCACCCCAGATCGCCAGCGCGCCGCCCAGCATACCGGCCAGCATACCGATAAAGGTGATCAATGGCGTCATGATGACCAGTGCCACAACACGCGGCACGACCAGGGCTTCATAAGGATCGATCCCCATGACCCGCATGGCGTCGAT
>CAMLIY010000142.1 GCA_946480125.1 uncultured Asticcacaulis sp. | reverse complement strand
GTGATCGAGATCGCCCATGCTGACCCAGGTATCGGCGAGCACGACATCAGCGCCGCGCACAGCCTCTTCCGGATCTTGCGTTAGCGTGACGTGGGCGCGCGATTCCGATGCAAAGACCATGGCGTCCTGCGATGGCTTATAGGCGGCCGGACAGGCAATTTTCAGGGTGAAGTTAAAACGCGCCGCCGCGTGGATCAGACTGTTGCAGACATTATTGCCATCACTGATCCAGGCCAGCGTCTTGCCCTCGATGGCGCCTCGGTGCTCCTCGATCGTCTGGATATCGGCGATGATCTGGCAGGGGTGCGAGGCATTGGTCAGGCCGTTGATCACCGGCACGGCGGAGGCCGCCGCGAGACGCAGCACATCGTCATGTTCATTGGCGCGGATCATGATGGCGTCAACCATGCGTGACAGCACTTTCGCGGTATCTTCAATCGGCTCGCCACGGCCAAGCTGCATGTCGTTCGAGGTCGAGATGATGGCCTGACCACCGAGCTGACGGATGGCGGCATCAAATGAAAAGCGTGTGCGTGTCGAGTTCTTCTGGAAAATCATGGCCAGGACGCGATCCCTCGCTGGCGCGTCGGCATCGGGCTTGCCCTTATGCCAGGTGCGACGCAGACGTTTGCGGGCGTGGGCGTCATCAACGATGGCGCGCAGGTGTTCACTGGTCAGATCGGAGATATCGAGAAAATGACGGATCATGGAGGACTCCCCCTTGGGGCCACCTTCATGACCCCTATTGAACTTTTATGCGGTTTCTTTGGCCTTTTCGCGGGTCGCCACGAAGGTCTTTTCCAGACGGTCGAGCGCCTCACGGGCGTCGGCCTCGGTGATGTTCAGCGCTGGCAGCATGCGGATGCAGTTATCGCCGCCGCCCGCTACCAGCAGGCCATTATCACGCGCCAGGGCCATCATTTCACGGTTGTTCGGCTTGAGCTTGATGCCGACCAGGAGACCCTTGCCGCGCACGTCCTCGATCATGTCGGGCCAGGTCTGCTTGAGGCCTTCCAGCTGTTGCTTGAGATAGCCTGATACCTTGACGACATTTTCCAGCAGGGCCGGCTTAGAGATTTCATCGAAAGCCGCGATCCCTACCGCCATAGCCAAGGGATTGCCGCCAAAGGTCGAGCCGTGCGAACCCACCACCATGCCCGACGCCGCGTCACGCGTGGCCAGGCAGGCGCCGATCGGAAACCCGCCCCCCAGCGCCTTGGCGATACACATCACATCGGGCGCCACGCCGGAATGTTCATAGGCCCACAGCTTGCCGGTCCGGCCCATGCCGCACTGGATTTCGTCAAAAATCAGCAGCAGGCCGTTTTGATCGCACAGGTCGCGCAACATTTGCAGTTCGCCGTCAGTCAGGGCGCGTGCGCCGCCTTCGCCCTGCACCGGCTCGACCAGGATGGCCGCCGCCGTCGGCGCCTCGGCCGCCGCGCGGATAGCGCCGTGATCATCGAGCGACACATTGACGAAGCCCGGCAGGCGCGGACCGAAACCGTCGAGATAGGTCTGGTTACCGGCGGCGGTGACGGCGGCGTAGGTGCGGCCATGGAAGGCGCCCTGGAAACCGATAATGTCGATGCGGTCTTCGTGGCCTCTGGCCGCATGATATTTGCGCGCCAGTTTCAGGGCGCACTCAACCGCCTCCGTGCCGGAATTGGTAAAGAACACCTGATCGGCGAAAGAGGCATCGCACAGCTTGCCGGCCAGTTCGTCCTGACCGGGAATGCGGAAGATGTTGGAGACGTGCCACAGCTTCTTGGCCTGTGCGGTCAGCGCTTCGATCAGGATCGGATTAGCGTGTCCCAGACCATTGACGGCGATGCCCTGGACGAAATCGAGATATTCGCGGCCCGATCGGTCATAAAGCCGGCTGCCTTCGCCGCGTTCCACCTCGATAGGCGCCCGCGCGTACACACCGAACAAATGATCTTCAGACTGAGCCATGGCAATACCCCAAAAACGGCGAAAAACCCTGCGCACCTCGCGCAAGGGAAAGAAGGCGTCTAAGCTGTTGGGGGCTTAGGCGGGCCTTTTGTCGAATAATCACCGTATTGTCAATAATATTCACAGGCCTTAGTCACGCATGCCGGCCTTGGTGTCGCAAGGTTTCATGCATGACTGTGCCCCGTTTCTAAAGCCGCAGCCGGCCGCTTGCCGCAATGACCGTGCCCGCAATTTCGCCACCACGCTTTGGGGCCGTTTCAAGGTTTCATTCAGGGCGCGCCGGGAAGGTCAGTCCGGCAGGCGCTCTGCCGTGATGCCGTGCTGTTTCAATAGAGCGATAACGCTGTCTGGACCGACCAGATGCCCGGCGCCGACGGTGATGAAAACCGTACCCTTGCCGGCAAGTATATGCTCGATCTGCGGTTCCCAGGCGGCGTTGCGCTCCACGATCAGGCGCTGATAGCTTTTCGGATCTTCCGCCTGCATCTTGTCGATCATCAGATGACTCAGGTCTGTCGTGTCGCCTCGCTTCCAGGCGCCAAACAGATCACCCAGATCCTGCGGCAGGGTGGCCACGTCGGTCAGAGTCGTGCGCAGGGCGGTCAGTTCTTCGGCCGCATTATCGGGCACCAAAGCCTGCATCTGCGACTCCATCGTCTCGAAGCCATGGACGGTTTTGGCCTTGGCGCGCGCCTGCGTGATCAAGGTAACATCGACGCCGGTTTCTGTCGTATAACCCAGCTGATTGACCCGCTGCATGGTAATGATCAGCCCGACCGCCCATTTGCGCATGGCTTTCAACATGGCCGCGTTCAATCCCATCGGCTTGAGCAGGACATCAACCTGCGTCACTTCTTCCGGCGTCAGGCCGCTGGTCATATCGCCGGAGGCATCGAACATATATTTCTGCGCAATGGCGCCGGCGCCCGCCTTGTCATCGAGATCGGGAATTTCGAACCACACATCCTGCGCACTGTCGAACCGGCTCTGGATCACCGGCGTCAGCCAGGGCGTGTCCGGCCTCATGACGTGTATAGAACCGAGCAGATAAATGGTCGAATCGGCATCCCTTATGACCCACATGGCGGGTTTTATCTGGGCCGGTTTTATCTGGGCTGGCTTTATTTGGGCCGGTTTTATCTGGGCCGGCGTTTCGGCGCGGATCATAGGCGCGAAAACGCAGCTTACCAGGATGGCGGCCGCAGCGAGGCCGGTCTTCAATCCGGAAATCATAAATCCCCCAAAGCCTCAAACGGGCCAATTATACTGGCGTGAATATATCTTCTATGCGCAAAGCGAACAGCTCGGCAATCTTGAATGCCAGCGGCAGGGAGGGATCGTACTTCTCCGTTTCGATGGCGTTGATGGTCTGGCGAGAGACAGCCAGCCGGTCGGCCAGGTCAGCCTGGGACCAGTTGCGCTCGGCACGCAGTATTTTCAGGCGGTTTCTCATCAGCGATATTTCAGCCAGGCGCTGATCTGACCTATCAGTAAACCCAGCACAAACGGCGCCATACCCGCCACGCGCCCCATCAGAAAGCCCTCATGCGCCCCATCGAGGCTGGCTATAAGCTGACGATAGAGATCGGGGAAAAAAATCGGGAAGACGCCGCTGATCAGGAAGAGGGCAAAGCCGATGATAAAGCCATTTTGCGCCGCATAGCGTTTCTTGGTGAGGCTGAATTCATCGGTTGAAGCCACTTTCAGTTTCCGCACATAAAGGATCAGCATGATCATGACCGGGATAGCGCATATATCTATAATCAGGCCGTAAAGTGGAAATGACGGCGCGCGGCTCCAACTCATATTGAAGCCACCTAATAGACCACCCAGGAGTGCCAGAACGAGAAAACCGGCGATAATTTTTGATTTTGGCACAGCCATAATGAACACCCCTTCGCTTTGACAAGGACGCTTTACAACACGGCTGAAATGATATGTCAAGCTTGCTTGTCACAATGACTGCGAAACTTTACATTACTGATAAAATTTGATGGTATTTTAGCACCCTCAACTTTCATATGTAACCTGAGGTAAACTGGCCTAAACCTTGCAAGAGAGGGCCCAGGGGCATTTGTAAGTATTAAAGGTTGTTATGTTAAATTGCGAACTCGTACGGCCGGATGCGTTAGTCCCGCGTGATCTGGAATCGTGGAAAGCCATGTGCCGCGCCACGCCGCTTTTCCGTTCGCCGCTGCTGTCGCCAGAGTTCACCCGCGCCGTCGCTACCGGACGTGATGACGTATATGTAGCAATCTTCCGCTACGGCGGAGAAGCGATCGGTTTTCTGCCGCACCACCGCCGCCCACACCGCTTTGCGCGCCCGGTCGGGGCGCCTTTTTCCGATTATACCGCGCTTATCACCTTTCCAGACGTGGCTTTGAACGGGCAAACAGCCCTGGCCGCTGCGGGTATCAACCGCTTTCAGGCGATAGGCCTTATCGACCCTTATAATCTCTTTGGCGATACAGGCGGCGAGGCGGATATCTCTTATGGTATAGATCTCGGTTTTGACGAAACGACCAATAATGTAACACGCAAGCATCGCAAGAATATCAACCGCCATCGCCGCAACCTGATAGAGGCGCATGGCCCGATCGAATTCATTCTGACAGACCGCAATCGTGACCATTACAACCTGATGCTTCGCTTGAAACGCGATCAGCTTCATCACAATGGCCTGCACGATTTTCTGGCGCCGCCCTGGGCCGCTGACTTGCTGGACCGACTGTTCGATGCGCCCGAAGACGATCTTCACGGCGCGCTCCTCACCATGACGATCGGCGGCAAACCGGCCCTGTTCCATTATGGTCCACGACTTGGCGACCATATGCACCCATGGGTCTCCAGCTATGACCCGGCGTTTCGCGCCTATTCACCCGGATCGATTTTCCTGACCGATTGCCAGGCCGTGCTCAAGGCCGCCGGGGTCAATTATTACGATCTTTCCACCGGACAGAGCCATTATAAGAACTCCTTTAGTAATACGGCCTATGATGTGCGTCATGTGGGCATCTACGGCGCCTCCGCCTCCGGACGATTTGGCCAGACTCTGTCACAGGCCACTGGCCGCTTTCAGCAGGCCATGGGCGACCGGGTGTCGGGTGTCGTGACCCGCCTCGGCCGGCGTTTTGACCAGATCGCCTGCCTCGAACTTGATCTTGTCAGCCGCGCGAAAGGAGTCGCACATGCTGTCTCCAGTATTCCGCGCCGCCTCGGAGCCGTCGATGCCGGATAGCACCGCCTTTTATTCGGATGCCGTTCTGACCGCAGACACAGCCTCCGTCTGCGTCATCATCCCGACCTTCCGCCGCCCCCAGGGACTGGCGCTGGCGATACACTCGATCGTGGCGCAAACCGGCGTCACCGCACTGTCCATGATCGTTTGCGACAACAGCCCGGAAGCCTCGGCACGCGGACTGGTTGAAAGCGTCCAGGCGCCCTTCCCTATCATCTATATCCACGAACCGAAAACCGGCGTCGCCAATGCCCGCAACAGCGCCGTCAGCGCCTGTGACGCCGACTTCATCGCCTTTCTCGACGATGATGAGGAAGCGCCGGCTGGCTGGCTGGCCCGCCTGATGACCGCACAAAAAAAGTTCGGTGCCGATGTCGTTTTCGGTCCGGTCGAGGCCCGCCTGGCCAATGGCGCGACGCGTTACGACACCTATTTCACCCGCTTTTTCTCACGCTTCGGTCCGGCGGACTCGCAAACCCTGAGCAGCTATTACGGCTGCGGCAACAGCCTGGTCCGCCGCTCGGCCCTGCCGCAGGATCACGCGCCTTTCAGCATCGAGCGCAACGATATGGGCGGCGAGGACGACCAGTTATTCCACGGCCTGATGACCGGCGGCGCCACCATCGCCTGGGCAGCCGATGCGCCCGTTTTCGAGGATGTGCCCGCCGCCCGCAGCCGGCTGGGCTATACGCTTTTGCGTGCCTTCGCCTACGGTCAGGGCCCTTCCTATACCGCCGCTCATGACGGCAAGCCTTTTACCGCCGCCGCCTGGATGCTTCAGGGTTTGGCCCAGGCCGTTATCTTCGGCCTGTGGGGCCTGGTCCTGCTGATCCTGGGCCGTGAAGCCAGCGCCGACAAGCTCGACAAGGCGGCGCGCGGCTGCGGCAAGCTGATCTGGTTTTCCCCTTTCAAAGTCGGTTTCTACGGCACCGCCCTGCTGAAACCGAAACCACCCGGACGCTAATTTTATTTTGACGCACTTTTTAATCCGAAAAGTGCGTCACACTTTTCGGAAAGTGCTTGTATGCCCCTTTTAACCTGGACACCCGACCACAAGGCCCATTTCGCCGGCAAGAACCTGCTGTTCAATCATGAACTCGACAAGAGCGACCTGTTCACGGACGAAGCCCTGATCGCCCTGATCGACCGTTATCCGCGCGACCGGCTGGAAGTTTTCACCATGGGCTATGATCCGGCCAACTGGAAGCAGTGGTATCTCGGCCGACGCGGCAATTTAGACGGCCGCGCCCTCATGGCGGGCGTCAAGGCCGGACGCCTGTGGCTGAACCTGCGCAAGGTCAATGCGTCCGATGCCGCGATTAACGACCTCTGCGAGCAGATGTTCGCCGAAATCAAGGCGGAGAGCGGCACCACCACCCTGAAACAGGATCTGGGCCTGCTGATCTCTTCGCCCAATGCCCACGTCTTTTACCATCTCGATATTCCGCTGGTGACGTTGTGGCAAATTCGCGGCGTCAAGAAGCTTTACCTCTATCCGCCCGCCGAACCGTGCGTCGACGACCGTCATCTCGAAGGCGTGGCCCTGCGCGAAAGCGACGAGCAACTGCCCTATGATCCGGCCTTTGACGGCCAGGCCCTGGTTCATGATCTCAAGCCCGGCGAGATGATGACCTGGGTGCAAAACGCGCCGCACCGCATCGTCAATCACGGCATGGTCAATGTATCGCTGTCGATCGAATTCATGACGCCACGCGCCCTGTGGCGGGCCAATGTCATCTATGCCAACGGGGTGCTGCGCCGCTGGTTCGGGCTGAACCCAACGCTGGCGCATTCGCCCAAGTTCCTGGAACCTCTGAAAATTATCCTCGCCCGTATCGTCAAGATGACCGGCGGCTTCAAAGGCGGCAAGAGCCCGCTGACCCCGCGCTTTTCGCTCGA
The DNA here is from genome assembly GCA_946480125.1 of uncultured Asticcacaulis sp. The sequence continues at coordinate 1,062 of CAMLIY010000142.1, read as the reverse complement.
CGCCACAACGCCCGGCCAGATCCTTTTCGATGACGGCGTCACCGCGCCGGTAAAGCCGGCCGCGAATGGCAAGGCCCAAAAAGCCGCGTAATCCCGCGTAATATTGTTCTTGTTTTGTTCTAGGATTGGCATAAGATGGGGCCATGGCAGCCCCACCACCCAATACACGCACTAAAGATGACGAAGGCCTGCCCGACCTGCCGCGCAAAGGACGCGGCTCGGTCTCCAACCGGCCGAGCCATCGTTTCGATCTGGCGGACCGTTACGAGATCGACGACGGCTGGAGCGACCATGACCGCGAAGACTGGGCCAGGGCCCGACGCAAGACCATTTTAGGCGTCGATACCGTTCGCCGCATCATTACGCGCAACACCTCGCCTGATGTCGGGTTCGACCGTTCGATAAACCCTTACAAGGGTTGCGAACACGGCTGTATCTATTGCTTCGCCCGACCGAGCCACGCCTATCTCGACCTGTCGCCCGGCATGGATTTCGAGACGCGTATCTTCCGCAAGCCCGATGCGGCCCACGCCCTGCGTCAGGAACTGTCGGCCCTTACCTATACCCCCGCGCCCATTGCGCTCGGCATCAATACCGACGCTTACCAGCCAACGGAAAAATCGGAAAAGCTGACGCGCGGTATCCTTGAGGTGCTGTATGAATTCCGCCATCCCGTCCATATTGTCACCAAGTCGGCCCTGATCCAGCGTGATATTGATATCCTCAGCGCCATGGCGGCGTTGAACCTGTTCAAGGCCACGCTATCGATCACCACGCTTGATCGCGACCTGGCCCGCGTCATGGAACCGCGCGCCGCTACACCTTCCCGCCGGCTGGATACGGTGCGCGCCCTGACCGATGCCGGCATCCCGACCAGCGTATTAATGGCGCCGGTCATTCCCGGCCTGACCGATCATGAGATCGAGAAAATCATGGAAGCGGCCGCTCTTGCCGGCGCCACGCGGGCCGGCGGCGTGCTGATCCGCCTGCCGCACGAGATCAAGACCCTGTTCGAGGAATGGCTGCGCGCCCATTTCCCCGATCGTGCCGACAAGGTGCTCA
>CAMLIY010000141.1 GCA_946480125.1 uncultured Asticcacaulis sp. | reverse complement strand
GAGATCATGGTGTCGCTCAGTATCTTGCCGTCTTCCATGTGAATGACGCGGTCGGCATAGGCTTCCAGACGCGGATCATGGGTCACGACGACGACCGCCGCCCCCCGCTCCTTGGCCGCCTGATGCAGCAATTTGATAACCACCTGCCCGCTGACTGAATCGAGCGCCGAAGTGGGTTCATCGGCGAATATCAGCGACGGCATTTTTGACAGGGCGCGCGCAATAGCCACACGCTGCTTTTCCCCGCCGGAAAGCTCGGCCGGCTTTTGCTTAAGGCGATGGCTCAACCCAACGGCACTCAAAACTTCAACAGCCCGGCGGTGCGCCTCGTCTTTTTTGACCTTCTGATATTTAAGCACCTGCTCAACCTGCTGCATGGCGTCGAGCGAGGGGAACAGGTTGAAGCCCTGGAAAATGAAGCCGCAATGATCGAGGCGGAATCGGTCAATCTTGCCGCGCTTCTTCTTCCACAGGCTTTCACCCAGCGCCATCACCTCACCTTCATCAGGCTTCATCAAACCCGAAAGTGCGGCAATCAAGGTCGATTTACCGGAGCCGGACGGCCCCATGACCATGGTGACTTGCCCATGGTAAGCGGTGAAATCGACGTTTTTCAGCACCTGCTGTTTTACCTTGCCAATCTTATAGCCCTTGGACAGGCCCGTGGCGTGCAATGCGAGTTTACCGGTCATCTTAACAGATCCGCAGGCTGGCTTTTCTTGAGGACGCCAAGCGAAATCAGGCCCGACAGGAGGGCGATGACGCTAAGCATGATGGCGACCGGAATATCAACGAACAGCGGGAAGCTCATCGGCACCCCACCCCATCGGGCCAGCAGGCCTACACCCGCCACCAGAAAGACCGTCATGCCCAAACCGGCAACACCCACCCAAAAGCTCAATTCCATAATGATCAGGCGCAAAGCCCCCATTGACACCCCCAAGGCGCGCAGGCTGGCAAACTCCTTGATATTGGCCATGATGGCGCCCTGAAGCGTTTGCCAGGTGATGATAATGCCAATACCAATGCCGACGAAGACCATGAAACCGATCATGATGGCGATACCGCCTTCTTTCATCATGCCCATTTGCGAACTTTTGGACAATTGCTCGCGTGTCCACGCCTTGAACTGACCGGCGCCAATTTTGTTGAGTTCGCCAGCGACTTCCTTGGCCTTCGTCGGGTCCTTCAACTTGACCAATAATGGCCCCACACGTGGACCATCATCAGCGACATAGATCAGTTTCGCTGTCTGGTAAGAGGTAAAGACCTGGGTATTGAACATATTTGGATAGCCATCGACCACGCCGGCCACGGTGACAGTACGGCCGTTCATCTTGGCCTTGTCACCCACCTTGACCCCCAGCTTGCCTAAACTGGTGCGGTCTATAATGACCGAAAACGGTTCTTTCAGCGCTTCTATGGTGGCATCTGAAAAATCGCTGGGCAGGGTCACGGCGCCCCGAACCGGATCGACCACGACGACGCGCACCCCGTCTCCCTTGGCCGGCTGACCGTCCTTGGGAAAGTTCGACCACATCGCCCAGTTCATGATCATGGGCTGGACTTCGAGTACATCGGGATGCTGGTAGACCAGCGGAATCATGCGGCGCGGTTGGCCGGAATCGCCGAAGATGCCATCGGCCTGCGGCGGCAGGATCATGATCTGCGCCGGTGAGCGGTCAACCGTGGCCGTAAAGGACAGAGCCATGCCCATAAACATGCCGGTCACGGCAAGCACAAGCAGACCGGCGCAGGCCAGGGCGATAACGGCCGCCAGGTAGCGCCGCCATTCATATATCAGGGTCGATAAGGCTAGGGACATATTACCACTTTTAAGTGCGCTATGCACGATAGGGGCAACATCTATAAGTTTTTGATAAAGGTCTAATTAAATCGGCGTAACATAGGTTACGGATGTGACCTGTTGTGCTAAAGCCGCGCCTTTGAAATGTCCGTTTGCGGACAACGCAACGACGGCAGCCGTTTCATACCAAATTCACAGCGCGTAAATCTGAAGGCTTGAGAGTCAGATTTACAGATCTTTGCTGGCGGCGATGAAATAGGCAATACCTGTCCACAGCGAAATGATCGCCGCGATCCATACCAAAGCGTAGCCGATCATCAAAACGGCCCCAGACCCATACGGCGCCAGTCCGAACGCCGACCAGGCGTCGGCGAACAGCAACACGCCGAGAGCGATAAGCTGAATCGTCGTCTTGATCTTGCCGAGAAAGCTGACCGGCACCTTGACGCCTTTTGCTGCCGCCGTTTCACGCAGGGCGCTGACGGCGAATTCACGAAACAGGATGAAGGCCGCCGGCAAGGCGAACCACGGATCACCTGAATGAATAGCGAAGACACCGAGGATGGTGCCGCACACCAGGATCTTGTCGGCTATCGGATCCAGAATGGCGCCCAACTGGCTTTCGGCGTGCAGCTTGCGTGCCAGTATACCATCGAACAGGTCGGTCAGGGCAGCGATGACAAAGATATAGACGCTCCACCTTTGCATGCTGAACAGCATGTCAGACTGCGCGTTGAGAAACGGAATCCCTCCCGCCATACCGGCCAGCAGGACGAAGATCACCACACCGAACACCAGGCGGACGCCGGTCAGGAGGTTGGGGATCGGGTTGACGTTTTCGCCGGTCATACAGGTCTTACCTTGGGAATGCGTGATTTCGGCGCATACTAGACAAGAACCAACAGCACGCCAAAGCCTTTTATCGGCTCTGGTGCGCTTTGTACTTTATTGCATCCGCAGCGAATCCACGACCACCCCGCTATCCGTGGTCAATTTCAGCGCATAGGTGCCGGCATTGATCAGGGTGGGCGTCTCGATCGTGGTTTCCTGCCAGACGCCCTTTTCGCCGGCTGGCAAATTTACCGCCATATCGACGGCGGCAATGCCGCTTTCATCGGTCAGGGTCAGGTGGCCGGTAGTGGCGCCTTGATAGCGGAATTTAAAGCTATGCATGGCCGCCGCGCCATAGGTCACCGACCAGGTAATATTGCCACCGGCCTGGACCTCCACATAGCCTGGCCCGCCATAGCCTTTCAGGCTGGAGGCGACAACGCCCTGGACGAATTTGGCGGTTTCTGCCTCGAACAAGCCGGTGGTCCTGGTGAAGGTGAAAACGCCCGGCGCATAGGGAGACGGCAGATGACGGCGCACCAGCAAGGGGTTGACCGTATCGACCGCGACCGTTTCACCAGCGCCAAAACGGCGACTGACGAAATGTACAGGCGCCCCGCCCTCACCTGTCCATTGGGCTTTCAGGTCAGTCTCGCTCCAGCCGGCAGGTGCGGTTTCCTCGGCTTTCAGAGGCAGATAAACATCGGAATCGATCCGCGTGCGAAAAGCGCCAATCGCCCAGTCGCTGTCAAGCAAATCCATCGGCAAATGGCTCCAGGTCAGCTTGCTTTCGCCAACCGCATCGCCATTATCGAGGAAGCTGTGCGCGCCTTTGCCGTCGATAAGGTCCGTGCCATCGTTGGCGTAGGTCGCGCCTTTGCCGGCCTTGCGGATGGCGATAGCGGAGATCACCGCCTGTCCGGCGGCGACACGCGGGAAGCTGATAACGATCCGGCCGTCAATCGAGGTCGCCTTGACGACTTTCTTTACCGCATGTTCGAAACCGGCAGCCTTGTAGAGATCGACATCGGTCAGCGCCGTCTTGCCATTGACCGCGACATCGAACAGCCGCCAGCCGGTGGCGTTGATGCCGGTGCGGCCATACCATGGCTCGGCGAAATAAAGCTCGATGTCATAATCCCCCTTGGGCGCATTGAAGCTGTAGGTCAGGCGATCAAGGCCGAAACGGTAGGTCTTGAATAGTGCCTGCTCAGAGGTGCCTTCGACAGGATCATACTGGACACGGCGACTGCCGAGCGCCGGATCGAGATCCGGATAATCGTCGGCCCAGCTTTTCCAGCCCCACTTGGCACCATCCGTCAGGTGACGATCACCCAGCCATAATTGTCCATCCGCATCGGTATAGTCTGGCCCGCCGGCATTGACTCGGTAAAGGTAACTGGCTCCCGCCACGCCCTTGGTAATATCAGTGCGATCAGTGACCAATGCTGATATATCCGGCGCGGACGGCAGGTTGTTGAGCGTCACCACATCACGCGCTGCTGCCTTGCCGCCGATCAGACAGGTGGCCGACAGGGCGTTATAACGAATATCAACCCCATCCCATACGAACGGCCTGCCATCGGCGGCCTTGTCTTTCACACCCAGCGATATCTGGCCGGTGACATCGTTGAACAGTTCAACGCGGTCACAGTTGGAATAGACCTCGATGCCGGACTTGATGCCCGGTTCCGTCCAGCGGTCCGGCCAGGTGTGCGACACGATATAGACGATCGGAGTTTGCGTCACCGGAACCTGTCTGGCGCGCAGCATATAATAGGCATCGAGCGGCTCGCCCCACAGGGTCATCAGGCCCTTGTTGTTGGCAGGCCCGATATGTTCGAGCGGGCGGATACCGTCAAAGATCTGCGTGCCATCGACGCGCATCGGCCGGCCGGGATTTTCGTGCGTCGTCAACAGCCAGACGAAATCACCGACCACCTGATCCTTGACCGATTCCGCCAGGCGCGACTTGATCTCCAGGATATTGGTCATGCGGCTTTCGTCATAGGCTGCCGTCACCGGATAGGGGCGCTCCGAATGCAGACCGAGCGAGCGCCACGCGCCATATTCGCCGACGAGGCTTTGCGTCTTCAGTTCATCGCCATATTTTTCGGGATCGCCGCCATAGGTGCCGGACCAGTTCTGCGGCACATTCCAGTCCGCCCCCTTGCCGCCATTGCAGGTGACGATCAGGCGCTCGACCGAAGCGGTCGGGTCAAGGTCGCGGATGACTTTCATGGCCTGGGCCACAAAGTCTTCCGGCAGAACGCTTTCGTTTTGCAGACCCCACATGAAGTTCGCCGGGTTGTTGCGGCGTTCGCGCACCCAATCAGCGAGCAACGACAGGAAGTTGGCGCGGAAGGCCGGATTGTCATTCCAGTTATGTGCGCTGAACTGCGGCCACCACATCATCCCCTCCAGTTCAAGGATGGTCTGATAGCGCAGGTTATGCGGATAGTGGGCGTCGCGGAAGGCGTTGAAACCGCCGGCCTTGACCTGTTCAATTCGGGCGCGGATCTGCTCCGGTGAGAAGGCGTGCGAATTGCCGAGCAGGTGTTCGTATTCGGCTGTGCCATGAATAAAGAACGGCTGGCCATTGATCATCAATTGTCGTGTGCTGTCGGCATTGGTGGCGATTTCGAGATAGCGGATACCATACGGCGTTTCGGATTCGTCGATCACCTTGCCATTTTCGATCAGCCGCGCACGCAAGGTATAGAGATAGGGTGTGGCGGGCGACCACAGGTGCGGATGGGCAATGGCCGGGAACACCTGATCGATGCCGGCTTTTTCGCCGGCGGCCAGTCCAGCATTTCGCGTCACTGTGGCGACAACCTGGCCGTCCTTATCCACCAGTTCATCGATGAGTTGAAACTTGCGCGCGGTGGCGGACAGATTTTCCAGTTCGCTGCGGACATTGAGCGTGGCGCTGGCAGCCGTGACGGTCGTTTTTGTCCCCGAGGCATAGAGGCCGAACGGCTGAACGCGCAGGGCCGATTTGACGATAACATGCACCGGACGGAAGATGCCGAAGGGTTGCGAGCCTTCCGCAAAGCCGTTCATCGGATTGTCGTCGCCAGGCGCCCACGGCAGGTCGCGGATGCCGGCCGGATTATCGACGCGCACAGCCAGCAGGTACTTGCCGTTATTTTGGCCCTTGCGCACCGCATCGGTGACATCGATCGTGAAGGTGGTCAGGCCGCCGCCATGCTTGCCGACGGGTTGACCGTTCAGCCAGATGGTGGCGTAGGCATTGACGCCCTCGAACATCAGGAAGACACGTTCATCGACGCCATGAGCGGGAATGTCTATCGCCTTGCGATACCAGGCCGTGCCATGGCGGCTGCCGTTGACCACCTGTCGGGCATAGCTGTAGCCTTGCCAATTGTGCGGCACCGAAACGCTTTGCCAGCCCGCATCGGCATAGTCCGGGGCTTGATAGGCGCCGTCAGCGCCGGGCATTTTGCCGTTGGAATCGGCCTCGAACAGAGCCGATCGCCATGGCCCCGCAATCTCACGGTCAGACGGCGAAGCGGCAGCGGGAAGCGTCACAATCACAAACAAGGCGCATAGACATGCGAACAAACGAGCAGACGACATCAGTCGTTGACCTTTCAAAATCGTGCCCGTTTATCAGAAATGCGGTGCGGATACATGGTCCGCGCCGTCATCATATAGCGTAAAGCATTACCAGTTCCACATGGTGCCGTCCTGCAAACGCGCGACGGGCAACTGCATGGGCTGGTAAGGGTATTTCGCCGCCAGGGCTTCGTCGATATCGACGCCATGGCCGGGCGTATCGCCGACCTTGAGATACCCGTCTGCAAAGCTGTAATCATGCGGGAAGACCTCATCCGTTTCCGGCGTGTGGCGCATATATTCCTGAATGCCAAAATTAGGCACCCAGGTATCGAAATGCAGGGCCGCGCCCATGCACACCGGCGACAGGTCAGTCGCGCCGTGCGAACCCGTGCGTACCTGGTACATCGAGGCCAGGTCGGCGATCCGACGCAGATGGGTAATGCCGCCGGCATGAACCACCGTGGTGCGGATATAGTCGATCAACTGGTTCTGGATCAGGTCCTTGCAGTCCCAGATGGTATTGAATATCTCACCGACAGCCAGCGGCGTCGTGGTGTGCTGGCGGATCAGCCTGAAGGCTTCCTGGTTTTCCGCCGGCGTCGCGTCTTCCATCCAGAACAGGCGATAAGGTTCGAGATCCTTGCCAAGACGCCCGGCCTCGATCGGTGTCAGGCGATGGTGGACATCATGCAGCAGTTCGATGCCGAAGCCGTGGACATCGCGCAGCTTATCGAACAATTTGGGCGCGAAATTGAGATAAGAACTGGTGTTCCACAGGGTCTCGGTCGGCAGGGTGCCGTCAGCCGGCTCGTAATACATATCGCCGCGGCCGACGCCGTAGGCGCCCTTGACGCCGGGAATGCCTGATTGGGCGCGGATCGCCTTGTAGCCCAGACTCATATATCGCCCGACCTCATCGACCGTATGTTCGATATCGGTTCCATTGGCGTGGCCATAGACCAGCACGCCTTCGCGCGAGCGGCCACCCAGCAATTGGTAAAGCGGCATTCCGGCCAGCTTGGCCTTGATGTCCCACAAGGCGGTATCGACCGCTGCAATGGCGGACATAGTGACGGGTCCGCGCCGCCAGTAGGCGCCGCGATAAAAGAACTGCCAGATATCTTCGATGCGCTGGGCGTCCTTGCCGATCAGATTGGGAATGACGTGATCTTCGAGATACGACACGACCGACAGCTCGCGGCCATTCAGCGTGGCGTCGCCTATGCCATAGACCCCCTGGTCGGTCTCGATTTTAAGCGTGACGAAGTTGCGTCCGGGCGAAGTAACGATGACGCGCGCGGAACGAATAATAGCGGAAAGCGGAACTGAAGGCATGAAAAATTCTTTATCTGACAAAGTTATCTGATCAATATTACACAAAGCATTACGGGAAACAAGCCGTAGACGCTATCTTGATAGTCCTGCGCGTCCACGCAAACGCTCCGTTTCACTGCGCACCCGGTTGATAGCATCGGTTTCGGTGACGATCAGCAGGTTTTCTATAACCCGGCCAAGGTGATCGCGCATGGCGTTGCGCGCCGCATCGGAATCGCGCGCCGCAATGGCGTCTACGATGGCGCGGTGATCGTCGATCTGCGGCTTGACGCCGGCGGATCGCGATCGGCGCAGCATTTCCATGGTCAGGGGCGAACGTTCGCGTACCTCCCACAAGGTCTTGACCACCAGGACCAGAGCATCATTCTGCGTGGCGCCGGCGATGCCCATATGGAAATCGCGGTCGGCCGCCTCATCGTGCGTCAGGGTCTCGCCTTCGTTGTTCTCATCGATCATGCGGCTGAGAATTTGTTTCAGTTCAGCGATTTCCTCATCCGTGGCCATAGCGGCGGCAATGGCCGCCGTTTCACCCTCGACAACGCGACGCGCCGCCGTCAATTCAAAAGCGCCAATATCCAGTTCACTTGTGGCCAGACCATCCGCCGGCGGCGC
>CAMLIY010000140.1 GCA_946480125.1 uncultured Asticcacaulis sp. | reverse complement strand
CGATGAAACTTTCCGAAGCGATATACATGCTGCCGCTGTTGGAATACCAGTCGCAGCGTTGGCTGATGACCGGCGAAGCCGATGGTCAGATATCCGGCGGCATCAAAATTTGTCGGGTTGTCGAAGATCCGATGCTGGGCGGCGGTGAGGGCCGAACGCACCGCGCCTTCCGGGAGGCTTTCCGGCAGGGCCTTGCGCCAGGCCAAGAGGCCCAGCGGCTGGAAAGCGGCGGTGCGGTAGGTCATGGAGCGGCCGATCGGCGGATAGGTGCCTTCGGGCGAGATCATGCGCTCCAGATGCTCGCCATAACGCTGCATACGCTTCAGCCATTTGGCTTTTTCCTCGGCCGGTTTGAGATTGTTGAAGCTCGGATTGATTCGCTCCAGCACTTCCAGGATTTCCACCATCATCGGGTAGATGACATAGGAATTGTAGTAGTCGTAATGGAAGTGGACGCCATCAGCCACCCAGCCGTCACCGACATACCACTCGTTCATCTTCTTGATCGCCAGATCGACGCGCATCGGGTCGAAGTCTTCCCCGACCGACAGCAGAAAAGCCTCGTTCATGGCGGCGAACAGCAGCCAGTTGGTATAGGGCGGCGAAACGCGGCGCAGGCCCTTGATCTCGCTGACGATGCGCTGTTTCGTGGTGCTGTCGAGACCATCCCACAGCTTTGGGGCGCGCAGGAAGGCATTGGTATAATAGGCGGAATCGACCAGCGCCTGGCCGGCATTGGCCCATAAGAGATAGTCCGGGCTCTGAGGATCGACCGAATGGACATAGGACTGGATGGCCTGCTCGGTAAAGGTCTTGCGCAGACGCCCCTCGGCGGTGTCGTCTTCGGCCAGATTGAGCCACGGCGCCATGCCGGAAATCAGGCGGCCGAAACATTCGAGATAGGCCACTCCGACCGGACGGCCATCCCAGGTGGGGGAAAGCTCCGGCTTGAAACGGGCCTGTAACTTGCCCTGGGACATATTGGTAAGCACCGGCGTGGCCATCTTCGCCAGCAGGCCACTCATATAGGCGCGATCGCTTTCAATCGAAGTTTTTCTGATCGTGGCGGCGCCGGCTTCTGAGCCCACCAAAGGCACAGCTGCGCCAATCGTCAGGGCTTTCAGGATGTCGCGTCTCTGCATGTCTTGGCTCCCATCTTTTTGATGTCAAATTCGTATCGAATAATGATCATCATGTCCATTTATAGATACGAAAATCAGATAAAAAAAAGCCTGCATCGCGGTGGATGCAGGCGCTCAGTCTGGGAACATCCCGCCTAGGGCAGCGGGAATAAGGTTCGGACAGGAAACAGCTTAGAACTTGCCGCGGATACCGACCTTTATTGTCCGCCCGTCATACTTGGCGTAGTCCAGCCGGGTCTTTTTGCCGTTGCCGTACTGGCCGGAAACGTCATCGAAATAGTCATAGCCCAGCGTATTGGCGAGGTTGAGGGCATCGACACGCAGTTCGACATAGGAATTCAGCTTCCAGCTGATATTGCCGTCGAGATAGCCGGCGCCGGCGTGCCAGCGTTGCAGGTCGGAACCGTTGGAACTGGTTTCGATGATGTTTTTGTCCTTGAAGTTATAGGTCAGACGAATGCCAAGCGGGCCCTTTTCGTAATAGCCGGTGAGGCTGTACGAATATTTCGGGATGGTGTTGACGTTCAGCTTGCGACCGTCCGTCGTGTAATAGTCGTAGCCGGTCGAATTGACGTGCGTGTAACTGGCCAGGGCGCCAAGACCGTCCCAGGGGGCGGGCAGGAAGCTGAAGGTTTGCTGATAGGCCAGTTCGTAGCCGTCGAGATTGATTTCGCCGGCATTGTAATAGGTGGCGAGCTGAATCTGAAGGTTGGGATCGACGTGACCATTCGAGTCATAGAAAATATTGGCCAGGGAGGTATCGGGCAGGCCCAGGCTGCCAAAGGTGACATTGGTGGTTTGCGAAACCGTCGTATCGACGAGCTTCTTTTTGAAGAAGCCGGCGCTGACCAGGGCGCCCCTGCCGAAATACCATTCGAGGCCGGTATCCCAGTTGGTTGATATCTGTGGTTTGAGGTCCGGATTACCCGAAGTGGCGTAGGCGTTGTAGATGTTCGGGATCACGGTCTGGGCAGCGATCAGCGACAGAGAGGCGCGGGTGATGGTCTTGCCCCACGAGGCCCGCCAGATCAGGTCATCCGTCAGATTGTAGGCGGCGCTGATCGAGGGCAGGATGTTGAAGTAATCGTTCTTTTCCTCGTTCGGTTCGTAGGTGCCGCCGGCGCCGGTTTTCTTGTAATTATTGATCGTCATATCGGTCATCGAATAGCGGACACCGGCATTAATACGCAGTTCGCGGCTGAACGCCTGACCGATGAAGTCCGACTGGATGAAGCCGGTGGTGATAGCTTCGTCTGCCGTGAAGCTGGTCGACAAGTCGACTGGCGAGGCCATGGCGCTGCCAATCGGATCAAGCGTGCTGTTGACGTAATCACGCGAGAAGGTGGCCCAGGCGTGTGGATAGTCGTCACCGATCACCAGGTTATCGAGCGGCACATGATCGAGCATGGCATCACGCAGACCGGCGGGACCAACGGCGGACAGGGCGGCCTGGGCCAGCGCGGTGCCGTTGCGTTTGGTCTTCTGCTTCTTGGTATCGACATAAACGACGCCGCCCTTCAGGTGGCCGGTCCAGGAACCCAGGCTGTAATCCCAGTCGGCGACGAGCCTGGCGGTATGTTCACGGTCAACTTCGCGGTTCCAGTCAAGAGCGGTCGAGAAGTCCTGATAGTTTGACGGATCGGTAAAATCGATGCCCGGCGCGGACAGACCCGGATAGACATGGTCATCACCCCAGTCGATGGTTGTGGTGACGCCGTAGATATTCGAGACGATACGCTTGTTATCGTAAAAGGCCGTGCTTTCGCTGGAACTGACCTGGCCTGTCAGTTTCAGGCTGTCGGTCAGTTGATAGCTGCCGTTGAGCGAGGCGTAACCAAACTTGGTCTCGTCGTTATAATAGTAGCTTTCGCCGAGATAGGAGGTATTGCCGAACGTGCCTTCCAGCAGGTTGCCATCGGGATTGATGGTTACGTTGATCGGCACCAGGCCATTGTGACCTGGGGCGCCGGGCTGCGCGGCGGTATTGTTGGTGATCGTGTTGCGGATGGGCAAGCCAAAGGTGAATTCATCACGCGAGTCCGTCAGATGCGAATACAGCATATCCAGGCTGACATTCAGCTTGTCATGTTTGTACTGGACGGAGGACACGATGCCGTCGCGGTCGCGGGTATTTTCGGCGCCGTAATAGCGATAGAAGCGTGGCAGGAAGGCGTTGTCGATCGCCGTGCGATTGGCCAGCATGCCGGCGGCGCGCGGATCGCTCCAGTCGAGGGTCATCGCGAAGGGGCCGTTGCCCGTGGAGGGCGGCGTCTTGGTGGGGTCGGTAACAACGGGATTGGCGGCGCGGAAATTGCTGTTATAGCCGCCGGTGGCTTCAAAGCCCGACTTCATGTTGACGCTGGTCGAGTGCGCCGCGCCGATCAGGAAGCCCCAGTCGCCCCAGGTATTGGAATAGATGGCCGAAATATTGGGATCGACATGCTCGGAAGCCGTATTATACGAGGCGGAAGCGGCGTAACGGAATATCTGCTTGCCACCGCCATCGAACGGCCTTGGGGTTTGCAGATCGACCACGCCGCCGATACCGCCTTCTTCCAGTTCAGCCAGCGGTGTCTTGTAGAAATCGACGCGGCCGAACAGTTCCGAGGCGAAAACGTCATAGTTGAAGGTCCGGGCCGAGCCACCGACATTCGATGACGATGTGACGTGGACCGGCGCGCCGTTCAGGGTGGTGACGCTGTATTCAGGCCCAAGACCGCGGATCGAAATGCTCTGTCCTTCATTGGAGGCGCCGTCACGATTCATATAGACGCCAGGTATACGTTGCAGAGATTCAGCGACATTGGCTTCCGGGAACTTGCCGATGTCTTCGGCGACGATCGAGTCGCGGACAACGATGGCTTCCTTCTTGAGGTTGATCGATTTTTGCAAGGACGAGCGGAAACCTGTGACAACAACGGTCGTCGTGTCATCGGCGGCAGGCGTGGCTGGCGCGGCATCTTGCGCGGCTGCCATCAAAGGCAGGCCCAGGCTGATCAGCATGGTGGTGGCTAAAAGGTAAGTCTTCATTTTATTGTCTCCCCAATTCAGTCTTTGCGGTGGCGCGCACAAGAGATCACGCTGCCGCAGGGCGCTGTAGGCCTTCGGTTCTTGTTAAAACTATTGTTCGGGATGGACGCGCTGTGTACGGCTCATGGCGCCCGGCAGATACGCTACAGCCGCGACAAATGGCCTGAGTGTGTAAGCATTTCCTGTTCCTGTTTTGCTTTTGACGGCTTTTTCATTTTATTTTTGAACCACCGGATGCGATTTCCGTCGTATCATCGGTGGCTTGAAGATTTGCGTAACATTTATCGGCACGTCTGTACATATATCGGAACGAATTTGTGCGATTTTTGTGTAACTGCCGATCGTATTGTGCCACTTTCGCAACGTTTTCAGGCAAGGTTCCGGTATGCGGTACGATTTCGTATCACAATGCGGGAAGGCGTCGACCTGGGTTTGTGGATGCCTGGAATGCCGTCTCTAAAGCAATCGGATCAGGGTAAGGCCGGGCCTCTCAGGACTTGCGGTAGCCCAGTTCCCGGCTGATGGCGAGGCAGGTTTCCTGAACGTAGGCCTTGACGGCCTGGATGCGCTGATCGTCCATATATTGCGCGGCGGAAGACACGCTGATGGCGGCAACGATGCGGTTATTCATGTCGCGGATCGGTGCGGCGACGCAGCGGATATGGTCCTCGTTTTCATCGAGATCGAGGGCGTAATCTTCGGCGCGGTAGTGTTTCATGATATCCAGCCATTGCTTGACGTCATACTTGTAGCGCGGATATTCGAGGGCCTCGCGCTGGAAGATTTCACGCAGGTTTTCTTCGCTCTCATCGAGTAGCAGAGCCTTGCCGAGACCGGTATGACGCAAGGGCTGGCGTTCGCCGATCACGCAGCGCACCTCGATGCGACGGGTGCCGGGAATCTTATCGATATAGTGGACCTGGTTGCGGTCGAGCACACCGAGATTCACCGTGTCGCCGGTATCGGCGGACAACTGCATCAGGTGGCCGTGGCTGACGCGGGTGAGGGTAATCTGCTGCGAGGCGGCATAGCCGAGTTCAAGCAGCTTGGTGCCCAGGCTATAGCCATCCCGTTGCGTGAAGCTGAGATAGTTGGCCTCGACCAGAGTGGTGGCCAGACGGTGAACCGTTGTTTTGTTGATGCCAAGCGACTTGGCCATCTTGCCCAGCGTATTATCGCCTTTGGAAACGCGCGTCAGGACATCGAGACCCTTCATCAGGGTCAGGGCGCCAGCCATGCCCTTGGGTTCATTGCCTTTGGCTTGCGGCTCTGTCGCTGTCGGTTCATCGATGTCAGCCAGGGGGTTTTCCATAAGATACGATAGTCCAGCAAAATGCCATGGGCAATACGCCCGTTCCTATTATTGATATAGGTGATTTACCCATTCCCTGACAAGGGGGCGTGCTTATTTGTAGCATGCGGGTGAAAATAGCAGGGAGGGGCACGGTGGTGGAGCTAAGGAGATTCGAACTCCTGACCTCCTCATTGCGAACGAGGCGCTCTACCAACTGAGCTATAGCCCCGTGCCGTCCGGTGGTGTGTTATTAAGGCAAGTTTGCCGCCTGTCAAGCGCTCCTTAACTTGTAAGCGATAGGGAATGTCCTATATTGACGGACGTAATCAAGTCAGGGGTTCTATATGCCAGTGGGTATTGCCGGTTTTCTTTATTTTATAGTGGATGGCCTGTTCGGCATCATTATTCTGGCGCTGGTTTTGTCGGCGATTCTGAGTTGGCTGGTGGCGTTCAATATCATCAATACGCGCAACCGCGGCGTCTATATGATCCTGGATGTTCTGGATCGGATCACTACGCCGATATTGGCGCCCTTTCGCGCCATCATTCCGCCGATAGGCGGCCTCGATATCAGCTTTATCATCGCCTTTCTGTGCATCCAGGGCATCAAGATTTATCTGTTGCCGCCGGCCTTCATGACCTTGCAGCAACTGATTGGTTAGGTTGTTTGTACGCCTGACGCCGAGGTCATCGGTCGAGCGCATCGACGGCTGGGATATGGATGACCAGGGACGTCGGTTCCTGAAAGTCCGTGTCCGTGCCGCGCCGATCGAAGGCCGGGCCAATGAAGCCCTGATCACCTTTCTGGCCAAGTCTCTCAAATTGCCGAAATCATGGTTGTCACTGGTGGCCGGCGATACGGCGCGCCTCAAGCAGATCGAGATGGACGGGGTAAGTGAGTCCGAACTCACGGCGCTTGTTCCATAAAGAAGGCCCCCGGCGCTTGCGCACCGGAGGCCAGGTTTACCTTTGCGAGGTATGGAATTACGCGGCGACCGAAGCGGCAGCGCGAATCTGATCATTGATGGCGGCCGATACCTGGCTGCCCGAAGCGGTGCCGCCGAGATCACGCGTCAGCACGCCTTTTTCAACGACCGCATCAATAGCCGCGTCGAGTGCGTCAGCTTCTGTCAGCAGATTGAGCGAGAAGCGCAGCAACATGGCGACCGACTTGAGCGTGCCGATCGGGTTGGCGAGGTCCTTGCCGGCGATATCCGGGGCGGAGCCGTGGATTGGTTCATACAGACCCTGGCCGGTGGCACCGAGCGAGGCCGAACCGAGCAGGCCGATCGAGCCCGGCAGGACCGAGGCGAGATCGGAGAGAATGTCACCAAACATATTTTCCGTCACGATCACATCAAACGCCGTCGGGCGGGTGACGAGGTGCATGGCCATGGAATCGACCAGGGCGTGCTCCAGTTCGACGTCCGAATACTCTTCCTTATGCAGGCGGATGACGGTTTCGCGCCACAGGCGGCTGGTCTCGATGACATTGGCCTTATCGACGCTGGTCACCTTGTTGCGGCGCTTGCGGGCGGCTTCAAACGCCACGCGGGCGACGCGCTCGACTTCGGCGACCGTATAGACGCATTCGTCGGTGGCCGTGGTCTCGGTGCGGGTCTGCTTGCCGAAATAAAGGCCGCCGGTCAGTTCGCGGACGATCAGCATGTCAGCGCCTTCGACGACTTCACGCTTGAGCGGCGAGCGGTGCACCTGCGAGGCCTTGACGTCCATCGGACGGAGGTTGGCGAACAGGCCCATGGCCTTGCGCACGGCCAGCAGGCCCTGCTCCGGGCGTTGCTTGCCGAGATCCCACTTCGGACCGCCGACGGCGCCCAGGATCACGGCATCGGCCGCGCGGCAGGCTTTGTCGGTGTCTTCGGGATAGGGATTATTGTCGGTATCGATGGCGATGCCGCCGATGCGCTTTTCGTCGAAATTAAAGGTGTGGCCGTAGACCTCACCGATGACCTTCAGGGCCGATACGCCGGCTGCGGCGACTTCGGGACCGATGCCGTCACCCGGCAGGACAACAATATTGAACGAGCCCATTAGGCAACTTCCTTGTGGTTGGCTTTTTCGTAAGCTTCGATTTGTGGCAGGCGCTTTTGCAGCCAGCCCATGGCGTCCACGCCTTCCAGCAGGCACTGGCGGGCGAATTCCTCGACCTGGAAGGTGAAGACGGTGCCGTCTTCCAGGGTCAGGGCGCAGGTTTCGAGATCGATGGTGACGCGTTGCTGCGGATTGGCGAGCAGCTTGTCGTAGGTGGCCTGATCGACCACGACCGGCAGCAGGCCGTTCTTGAGAGAGTTCGACTTGAAGATGTCGGCGATTTCGGTCGAAATCACGGCCTTGAAGCCATAATCCATCAGCGCCCAGGGGGCGTGTTCGCGTGACGAGCCGCAGCCGAGATTGTTGCCGGCCACCAGCACCTGATGCTCGCTGGCGTCGATGGTGTTGAGGATGAAATCCTTGTTCGAACCATCGGCATTGTAACGCCAGTCATTGAAGGCCACCTTGCCAAGACCGGCCTTGGTGGTCGTGGTCAAAAAGCGGGCGGGGATGATCTGGTCGGTGTCGATATTGGCTTCCGGCAGCACGACGATGCGCGACGAAAAGCTGTTATTGGATTCTTGATTGCTCATCTTAGGCTTCCTCAAGCGCCATAAATTGACGGGGATCGGCGACATGGCCGGCGATGGCCGAGGCGGCAGCGGTGGCCG
>CAMLIY010000139.1 GCA_946480125.1 uncultured Asticcacaulis sp. | reverse complement strand
ATAATCGCGCCACAACAGCCCGGTGAGCAGACCGAAAGCCGGCACGACGATCAGGCTGCCGAGCAGGCGGACGGTGAACCGTCCCCAGTATCCCTTGCCAAGGACGATCGTATCCGTGGCGCTTTCGCGTTCGATCTGGGGCTTGGCGGGCTTGCCCGTGAGTTTCAATCCCTGCCAGGCGAGTATGGAGACCGCCAGCATCATGATCAGGGTCGAACCAAGCGCCAGTCCCTGGTCCGGGTTGGTGCTGACCATCCAGACGGTGAGGCCCAGGCAGAGCAGCGCCCAGCCTGCCGGCAGGCCATAGCGCCACATGCCCGTGCGGATGCCCTTGCGTTGCCAGGTCAGGAAAATGGCCAGCAAGCCCCACAAGGACAGGAGGCCGCCGGCGAATTGTACCGCGATCGCGCCCATCAGAACGTATAGTCGAGCGTCAGCATGTAGCTGGTCGGGGCGGCGTAATAGGCCTGGTCCCATTGCAGGCCACCATAATACTTTTCATCGAAGGCGTTCTTGACGTTGAACGTGGCGCGAATCTGATCCGCCAGGCGGAAGCTGGCCATCAGGTCGACCACCGAATAGGCGTTCTGCGTGAAGGCTGCGCCACTGGTGGAGGTGGTCGACACATCGCTTTGCCAGCGGACTGCCGCGCCCAGCTTCAGGTCACGGAGTTGCGGCCAGTTATAGGTGGTGGACAGTTTGAGCGTCTGGCGGGGCAGATAGGTGCGGACGTCATTGCCGTTACGGTCCTCGATAGACAGGTCTGTCCAGCCGCCATTGACTGTCCAGGCCGGCGTGATTTTGCCGGCGACTTCCAGTTCATAGCCTTCGACATAGGTATCGATGCCGGTGTAATAGGCCTTGCCGACAAGGGCCTCATTAGAGGTATAGCCCGCAGCCGTGGCATCTGTATTTTGCAGATAACCACTGAATTCAGCCAGATTGTATTGTTCTGACTTGAAGTAAGAGGCGGTGGCATAAAGGCGATTGTCGAACCAGTCAGACTTCACGCCGGCTTCATAGCTCTTGCCCTGGGCCGCGTCGAAACGCTGGTGATTGATGTCGGCTTCCGATTGCGGATCAAAGATGTCCGAGTAGCTGGCATAGAGCGACAGGTTGGGCGTAATGTCATAGACGGCGCCGACATAGGGACTGACCTTGTTTTCTTCGCGGTTTTCCTCGACTCCATAGGAGGTGCCGACCGATTTCAGGTCGACCGCGTTGAAACCAATAATACCTTTCAGCCTGTCCGTGACATTCAAGTGAATGGCACCATAGATACGGGCCGT
The DNA here is from genome assembly GCA_946480125.1 of uncultured Asticcacaulis sp. The sequence continues at coordinate 6,928 of CAMLIY010000139.1, read as the reverse complement.
ATCTGTCTTGATCTGTTCGGCGAGGTAGGGATCGGGGTAGACCGGTTCGTTTGGCGCGATGATAACGCCGCCGATGATCGGATCATAATTGAACAGATCGGCGAAACGTTCCCATTTATAGCTGGCGGCATGGGTCGAGTTGGCGCCCAGAACCACCTGATGATCGCGGCCGAACAGGCTGACATTGCCGCTGGCAACGACATCGAACATATCCTGTTTGATGATGGACGGATAGATGCCGCTATACGCGTAAAGGCCGGTGCCGTCTGCCTGCAGGCCTGTATCCTGCTCGGGGCTGCCCGATGGAAAGAGCAGCTTGGCGTCTTCGTCATAGGATTTGCGCGTATAGATGCCCTTGATTGTCCAGCCATTATCGAAGGCGTACGACAGCTCGCCGAAGGTCTGGTGATCGTGCGTGTTCCAGTAGGTCCAAGGCGCCGAGGAGGTCGCCGAAACGGGATAGCGGATAGGCGTGCCATCGGCATAGGTCAGGGGCAGGGCGCCCCAGGTGACACCGTCGGCCAGGTTATCCTGTTGTGAGTAACCGGCGGTCGCCTTCAGCTTAGGTGTGATGTCCCATGACAGGACGCCATAATAGACGCTGCGGTCGACGCCATAATAGTCGAGGTAGGAATCGGTATTGGTGCGGGCATAGACGAAGCGGCCAGCCACCGTGCCGTCTTCAGTGAGCGGGCCGGAGACGTCGGCGGTCAGGCGCACATTGTTCCATGACCCGTAGCCGGCGGTGACATCAGCCTGGAAGGATTTGGTGGGGCGCTTGCGGATATAGTTGATAGTAGCCGAGGGATTGCCGGTGCCGGTCAGCATACCAGTGGCGCCGCGGATGGCTTCGATGCGTTCATAGACCGCGGTATCAAGCGCCCCGACTTGCAGGCCCCAGTCGAGCGGCTGGCCGACGCCATCGACCTGGAAATTGATGATATCGAAGCCGCGCGAATTGTAATAGGTGCGGTCGGTTTCATCGGCTTCGACATTGATGCCGGGAATAGTGGCCAGAAGCTGATTGGCATCGCTGAGCGCGAAATCCTTGATCTGTTCCCTGGTGACAATCGTGACCGACTGGGGGGTTTCGCGCAAAGACAGATCGAGGCCGGTGGCGCCGGCGGAGCCCTTGATGACCCGCTTGCCGATGACGACGACTTCCCTGGCATCGCTGTCAGCGGCTGGCGCTTCGGCGCGAGCGGCAGCGGCGGACAGGAGGGCGGCAGCCGAAGTGGCCATGAACAGGAGGGCGAAACGGCAAGGGGCAGGCATGGAAGACTCCAGTTTGCGTATGCGAATGATTATCAATCATGCGCTATTACGCAGACCCTTCCGCTGTGTCAAACGCTAATGCGAATAATTCGCACATCTTGCCTGATTTGCCGCACAAAGACTATTTCGCCAGTTCACGATCTATAGACGCCACCAGGCGCGGATCATCGGCGGTGACATCAGGCGCGAAGCGCTCAACGACATGGCCATCCTTACTGATCAGGAACTTCTCAAAGTTCCACAAAACCTCGCCTTCGGGGCTGACCGGAATGCCGAACTTTTCCAGCCGTTCGCGCATCGGACCGGCACTGACGGCATCGGGCTGGGCTTTTGTGAAGATATCATAGAGCGGATGCTTGTCCGGCCCCACCACACTGATCTTGCTGAACATTGGGAAGGTGACATCGTAGGTCGTAGAGCAGAAATTGATTATGTCTTCGTCGCTGCCGGGTTCCTGCGCCAGGAAGTTATTGGCCGGAAAGCCGAGAACCTCCAGACCTTCGCCGGATTTTTCGCGGTAGAGCGCTTCAAGGCTTTCATATTGCGGGGTAAGGCCGCACTTTGACGCCACATTGACCGCCAGCAACACCTTGCCTTTAAAAGCATCCAGAGTTGCCGGCGCGCCGTCGATACGTTTCAGCGGGATATTATAGAGGTCGGTCATGGGGCACTCCTGAGTATCGCCTGAGAGTGCTTTTTTCGTTGCACTTTGGCAAGGGCTGGCCCACCCTGTTATCAACAACAGGGAACGGTCATGCACATCATCGCCAATATTATAGTCGCCGTCATCGCCGCCCTGCATATCGGTTTCCTGATTCTGGAGATGTGCCTGTGGCAGACGCCGTTTGGTCGGCGTATTTTTGGCCTGACCCCGGATTTCGCCGCCGCATCCGCCAAACTGGCTGCCAATCAGGGGCTCTATAACGGCTTTCTGGCCGCCGGCCTGATCTGGGGCCTGCTGGCACCTCATGACGGATTCTATATCAAGGTCTTCTTCCTGACCTGCGTGATCGTAGCCGGGCTTTACGGTGGTTTCACTGTCAAAAAATCGATTCTGTTCATTCAGGCCTTGCCTGCCCTGATCGCGCTGGTATTGCTCCATTTATGAGCTTTATCCTGCGTACCGCCGAAATGGCGGACATTCCGACCCTGAAAACCCTGATTGCCGAGTCCGTAATGACTCTCCAGGCGGACGACTACAGTGAAGCCCAGCGCAAGGCGGCACTTGGCACGGTCTTCGGCGTCGATACGCAGCTGATCATCGACCAGACCTATTTCGTGATCGAGGCGGCCGGCGAGCTCGTGGCCTGCGGCGGATGGAGTTTCCGCAAGACGCTTTACGGCGCCGATGCGCTGGCGGGGCGCGAGGATAACCGGCTTGACCCGAAGGTCTATGCCGCACGTATCCGCGCCTTCTTCGTCAAGCCCAGCTGGACGCGGCGCGGCCTGGGTAGCCAAATCCTGAAAGCCTGCGAAGCCGCCGCGGAAGCGGCCGGTTTCCGGCGCTTTGAGCTGGGCGCGACCCTGACCGGCATTCCGCTGTATCGCGCTTATGGCTACGAACCCATCGAAAACACCGAGGCTTTGATGAAGGACGGCCTGACCCTGCCGATTGTTCGCATGGGCAAGACTCTGTAGTGCCTGAGATCATTCATTTTGCCGATGATCACATGCTGGTGGCGAAAAAACCGGCCGGCCTTTTGAGTGTGCCCGGCCGCCTGCCGGAAAATAAGGACTGCCTGATCACAAGGCTTCAAGCCGCGTATCCCGATGCTCTGACCGTGCACCGGCTGGACATGGCGACCTCCGGCCTGATGGTGTTCGCGCGTGGGGCCGAGACGCATCGTGCCCTGTCGAAAGCCTTTGCCGATCGGCACGTAAGCAAGCGCTATATCGCCGTGGTGGCGGGCCGGCTGGAAGGGCAGGGGGAGGTCGATCTGCCGCTGATCACCGACTGGCCCAATCGCCCGCGGCAAATGGTCGATCATGAGATTGGCAAGCCGTCATTGACCCGCTGGCGCGCCTTGGTACACGATGGGGTGACAACGCGGGTCGAACTGGAGCCAGTCACCGGACGCTCCCATCAGTTGCGCGTGCATATGATGGCGATCGGCCATCCGATTGTGGGCGATGTCTTTTACGCGCCGCCAGAGATCGAGGCTTCAAGCTCGCGTCTGTTACTTCATGCCGAGCGCCTGACCCTGCCGCATCCGGTCAGCGGTGAGGTTATCGATTTCCATTCACCAGCACCTTTCTGATCACCAGGGCAGGGGCTGGCCCCTATAGTCGTAAAAACCGCCGCTCTGATCGGGTTGTAATCTATTGATGACGTCCAGCAGGGCAATGGCAGCTTCGGCCGGTGGCTGCACGGTCAGGTCGGTTTTGTGAAAGGGAGATGACAGGGCCGTTTCGACTGTGCCGGGGTGCAGGGATACGCAGATCGCTTGCGGGGCGCGCCGGCGCAATTCGATGGCTGCGGTCCTGACGAACTGATTGAGCGCGGCTTTCGAGGCGCGGTAGCTGTACCAGCCGCCCAGTGCGTTATCGCCGATGCTGCCGACCTTGGCCGACAGGGTAGCGAAAATAGAGCGCCCTTCGCGGGGGAGCAAGGGCAGGAAATGCTTCATCAGCAGGGCGGGGCCGGCGGCATTGATGGCGAAGGCCCTGGCCATGTGCGCCGGATCGAGATGCTTCCAGCTTTTTTCCGGTTGAAACTGCGCGTCATGCAGGAAGCCGGTGGCGTCTATCACCAGGCGGATATCGCCGTGTGACGCGGCCTCTTTCGCGGCGGCGGCTATGCTGGCTTCATCGAGCAGATCCAGCGGCGGAACAGATGTGCGCGACAACGGAAGCACCCGATCGTAGCGGTTTTGCGCGATCAGCGCGGTCAGCAGGGCCCCGCCGATTCCGCCACTGGCGCCGATGAGAATTGCGTTACCTTTTGAGCACGTGGTCATGCCGTTCATACGCTGGCGTGATATTTATGGATCGCCCTTGAATTCATCATATGAATTTTAGCTTGTCATGATACCGGTGTCAGAATAGGGTGCGACCATAAACAGGAAACGCCGTCATGAAATTAATCGCCCGTTTGTTAATGGCGCTCGCCGTCATGTTTGCCACGCCGGCCCTGGCGCGCGAGCAGATATCGCTCAACAGCGACTGGCTGTTCATCAAGGCCGATGTGCCCGAAGCGAAAAGCGTCGATTTCCACGCCGATAGCTGGCAGCCGGTCACCCTGCCTCATACCTTCAATGCCGGCGATGCCAACCAGGGCGGTGACACTTCGCGGGGCGAGCGGGAAGGCGTCTATTATCGCGGACCGGGCTGGTATCGCCGCCAACTGGAGATCACGCCGCTGACCGGCAAGCGCTATGTCCTGCAATTCGATGGCGCGGCTCTGGTGACGGATGTCTGGGTCAATGGTCAATCGGTTGGCCATCACGAGGGCGGTTATGCGGCTTTCCGTTTCGATATCACCTCTGCCCTCAAAGCCGGGGATAACCTGATCGCCGTGCGGGTCGATAATACGCGCGTGCCGCAGGTGGCGCCTCTGACGGGTGATTTCAATATTTTCGGCGGGCTCTATCGCAATGTCTCGCTGATCACCACCGGCGACGTCCATGTCGATCTGATGGATCATGGCGGGCCGGGCGTTTATGTGACGACGAAGGCGATCAGCACGGCAAAGGCCGATATCGCCGCGCGCCTCCTGTTGAAGAACGACAGCGGGCAGTCAGCGAAGCTTACCGTGAAGACGCGCATTCTCGATGCTGACGGCAAGACGGTTGCCACCGCCAAATCAGCCGTATCGCTGGCCGCCGGACAAGCTCTGCCGGTCGAACAGGCGCTCACCGTCCGCCGTCCGCATCTGTGGGCCGGCCGAAAGGACGCCTACCTCTATAAGGTGGTGGTCGAGGCGGGAACCGACAGTGTGACCGTGCCGCTCGGCATTCGTACCGTGGCGATTGATCCCGACAAGGGCTTCCGGCTCAATGGCCGGCCCTATCGCATCTATGGCGCCAATATGCAGCAGCCGGGTCGCAAGGGTAAAGGTACGGCGGTCAGCGATGCCGATATCGACGAGGACATGCAAATCATGGATGATATGGGCGTCACGGCCCTGCGCCTGGCCCATATGCAACACACAAAACGCGTTTATGATGATGCCGACCGCATGGGCATATTGCTGACCACCGAAGTGCCGCTGGTCGATGAGATCAGCGCAGGCCAGGCCTTTCAGGACAATGCCGTCCAGCAGATGCGCGAACTGATCGCCCAGAATTATAACCACCCCTCTGTGGCGCTGTGGGGGCTGGGTAATGAAATCCGCCACACCGATCCGGACCCCAATCCAGTGCTGGCCGCCTTGCAGGCCACGGCCAAGACCATGGACCCGACGCGGCCGACCGTTTACGCCCATTGCTGCCTGGCCGATGACGATCCCGTAGCGGGCCACAGCGATGTTATTTCCTACAACCGCTATTTCGGCTGGTATGGCGACAGTTTCGCCGACATGGGCAAGTGGGCCGATGCGCTCCATGCCAAATATCCCAAGCGTATCTTCGGCGTATCGGAATATGGCGCCGGGGCCAGCATCCTGCATCAGGAAGACGCGCCGAAAGGCGTGGTGCCGCAGGCCTATTGGCATCCTGAGCAGTATCAGGGGCTCTATCACGAGGGCAATTGGAAGGAACTGAAAGCGCGGCCTTACCTGTGGTCGGATTTCATCTGGGTGGCGTTCGATTTTCCGTCCTTCCGCCGCAATGAAGGTGATCGCCCGGCCATCAATGACAAGGGCCTGGTGACCGAAGATCGCCAGACCAAGAAGGATGCCTATTACTGGTATCAGGCCAACTGGTCGGACCGGCTGATGGTCCATATCACCAGCCCGCGCGATATCCACAAACGCATCCGCCATGTGAAGGTGAAGGTCTACTCCAATATGGATGAGGTGCGGCTGTCACTGAATGGCGCGGCGGTCGGGGCGCAAAAAGTGGTCGATCATATCGCCACCTGGGAGATCGACCTAAAGGATGGCGAAAACATTGTCGAAGCCTTCGCCGGTAAGGACCTGCACGACCGCGTGGTGTGGAACTACGAAGGGCCGGAAGGGAAGTAAGATACCCCACCACCATTTGGCTTCGCCGAACTGCGTTTCGCTACGCTCATGGTCCCCCTCCCCGACAAGCGGGGAGGATCAGAAAAGAAAACATGTAACTGCCTTGTTCCTCCCCGCTTGTCGGGGAGGGGGACCGCGCCATTCTTTATGGCGTGGTGGTGGGGTATCTTGCTTTCTAAACGCCCGCCTTCAACATCATCTCATTCGCCTTCGCCGAAAATCTGCGCTGCGGGAAACAGGTGAACTGCCGTGACGTGATGGTGCTGACCGACATCCATTCACCTAGCATCTCTTCCGGTGTCAGGGTCAGGCGGACAAAGCCGTTATAGGCGTCATCGGCGGCCAGCACTTCGCTGTTCTGGTCGGCCAGGGTTTCGGCCAATTTAAGGTTCGGCAGCCACGAATCGAGCCATCGCGTCGGGCTGGTGATGGCGGTGACGCCCAGTTCGACGGCGACCGGCTGGCCCAGGCCATCGTGCAACTGGTTGGCCCAGGCGCAATGGCTGTCACCGGACACCACAACCGTGCGGG
>CAMLIY010000138.1 GCA_946480125.1 uncultured Asticcacaulis sp. | reverse complement strand
CATGTGAAAGCCGATGGAGTAAGGAATTTCGTTGCGCCGTAGGGCACATGATGCGACGGCAAAGTCAAGCTTTTTGCCACATATATCGAACATGGCTGACTGATTTTACTCACAATTCACCGTGTCGTCCCCCGATATCTCAGGTGCGGTCATTGTCATTCGATCATCAGACTTCTACATTAAGTATATGTCTCTCCAACTGCCCCTCGATCTGGAATCCGGCGATCGCTATAGCCGGGATCACTTCATTGCCACCACGGAACTGGCGGCGACACTGGGCGTTCTGCTGCACCCTGAACAATGGTTAAGTCCGCATTTGATTCTGCTGGGCCCGCCGGGCAGTGGAAAAACGCACATGGGACATATCTTCGCCGCACAAACACAAGGCATCTTCCTGGCGGCTGATGAGACCCATATGGTGGATTTGCCCGCTTTACACCCCGTATCCTATGTTGTCGATGACGCAGATAAGGCTTCTGAAAATCTGCTTTTTCACCTCTTTAATCACGTTCAAAAAATTGGGAAACAGCTTGTTTTATTGACAGAAAATCAGCCCATCGCCTGGAATGTCAAGCTGCCGGATCTAAACAGTCGGCTCAATGCCATGCGGATTATAACCCTGCCTGAACCGGATGAAGACCTGCTTGTCGCCATCCTCAACAAGCTTTTCACGCAACGCGCCATATCGCCATCGCCTGAATTTATCGACTATATTGTACGCAGAATGGACCGCTCAGTTAGTGCTGCGCAAAAAATTGTCACAGAACTGGAGCATTATGCCAACGGCCGTGCGTTCAATCGCGCCCTGGCTAAATCATGGTTTGATCATGAAACGGATTTATTTGAAGACACTTCGTCAAATCCGGTATCACAATGAAATTCGATGGTTTTTAAAGGTTTCGCGTTAAAATTGCCGAAACAGACTGATTCTATTGAATGAAGCAACGGATATGAGTGATTCAAACATGGCCATAGAGACGATATCAAGCCCGTTGGTGGCTGCGAAAGATAACACGCCGGCTACGGAGCCGTTGCCATTTGATTTCAGCACCGACGAACCGCTTGACCCGTCGCTTTATATCAACCGTGAACTGAGCTGGCTGGCTTTTAACCAGCGTGTCATCGAAGAAGCTAAAAATCCCCGTCATCCCCTGCTTGAACGTCTGCGGTTTCTGTCGATCTCTGCCAATAATCTTGATGAATTTTACATGGTGCGCGTTGCCGGGCTTCAAGGACAGGTACGCGAAGGGGTGCGCGTTCTCAGCGTCGATGGCCATACGCCGCATGAACAACTGGAAATGGTCAATAGTGCCGCCAGCCAGTTAATGAGCAAACAGCAGTCGATCTGGTCGAATATACGCAATCAATTGCAGGACCAGGGCCTGAATCTTCTGGCACCGAAAGATGTCAATAAAACAGACATGGCCTGGTTGGAGAAATTGTACGACAACCAGTTGTTTCCTGTTCTGACGCCGCTCGCGATTGATCCGGCCCACCCCTTCCCTTTCATTCCAAACCTTGGCTTCTCGATCGTCCTTAAGCTGTTACGCCGCAAGGACAACAAGACGATGTATGCTCTGGTCCCTATACCTACAGGGGTCAAGCGTTTCTGGGAGGTGGAATCAACCGCGCGCAAGCCAGGCGATGCGCGTCGTAAATTCATCTCTCTGGAAAATTTTGTCTCGCTGTTTCTGCATCAGCTTTTTCCGGGCTTTGATATTGTTTCACGCGGTCTTTTTCGCATCCTGCGCGACAGTGATATTGAAATGGAGGAAGAGGCCGAAGATCTGGTGCGCGAATTCGAAGCCTTGATCAAGCAGCGCCGCCTGGGATCGGTTGTGCGGGTTGAAATTGATTCGACCATGCCGGAGGATCTTCGCAATTTCATCGTGGGTCACCTGCACGCGGCCGCGGAAGATGTCGTTAACATCACCGGCATACTGGGTATGGCTGAGGTGTCGCAACTGATACCGCGTGATCGTAATGACCTGAAATTCAAACCGTTTGAGCCGCGCTTTCCCGAACGAATCCGCGACAATGGCGGTGATGTCTTCGGGGCTATCCGGGAAAAGGATATTCTGGTTCACCATCCGTTTGAATCTTTCGATGCTGTCGTCCAGTTTCTGCGGCAATCGGCGCGCGATCCAAATGTTATCGCCATAAAGCAGACCTTGTACCGGACCTCTAAGGACAGCCCTATTGTGGCCGCTCTTATCGAAGCGGCTGAACAGGGTAAAAACGTTACCGCCCTGGTAGAAATTAAGGCCCGTTTTGATGAAGAGGCCAATCTGCGCTGGGCACGCGCCATGGAGCGCGCCGGCGTCCATGTGGTGTATGGCTTTGTCGAATACAAAACGCATGCCAAGCTGTCGGTTGTTGTACGCCGGGAAGGCGAAGCCTTGCGCACCTACTGTCACTTCGGCACCGGGAACTATCATCCCATTACCGCGAAAATTTATACCGATCTTTCGTTATTCACCGCCAATCCGGAATTGGGCCGCGATGCCATGCGCGTCTTCAATTTTATTACCGGGTATGCGCGTCCGGAAATGATGGAAAAACTTTACTTCTCACCTGTGACCTTAAAACCTGGCATTATCCACCTGATTGATCAGGAAATTGCCAATGCCCAAGCGGGGAAGCCAGCCCAGATATGGGCCAAGCTCAATGCTCTGGTCGATACGGTCGTGATCAAGAAACTTTACCAGGCCAGTCAGGCCGGGGTGCAGATTGACCTTGTCATTCGTGGTATTTGCTGCCTGCGGCCAGGCGTGCCGGGCGTATCGGAAAACATTCGCGTCAAGTCGATCGTCGGACGCTTTCTTGAGCATTCTCGCATCGTGTGTTTCGCCAACGGCCACGCCCTGCCATCGGATCAAGCGCGTGTGTTCATGTCATCCGCCGACTGGATGAGCCGGAATCTTGATAGACGTGTCGAAACTCTGATCCCTATTGAAAACCCGACGGTCCACCGCCAGGTTCTTGATCAGATCATGGTGGCTAATCTGAATGACGAAGCGCAGAGCTGGTATCTGCAATCCGATGGCAGTTACATTCGCACCGAGGTCGGCCATCTCGACAAGCCGTTCTCAGCACATGATTATTTCATGACGAACCCATCGCTCTCTGGCCGCGGCCGCGGAGTCAAAGACCTGCCTCAGGCGTTTGATCACATCGGTGCCCGGAAATAAGCCTTCACGAGGAAGTCAGCGTCGTGTGCGCTAAGTGGCTGGTAAAAGCTGCTCAAAAGCGTTAGCGAAGTTAAGTCTCGGGTGTGCAATGCGGAAATGGATATCTTGAATTACAATACCGCCGTCATCGATATCGGCTCCAACTCCGTCCGTCTGGTCATATATCGCGTTGAAGGCCGTTCTATCTGGCCGATTTTCAATGAAAAAGTGCTTGCGGGACTTGGGCGCGAGTTAAAAACGACCGGCAGCCTGCATATGGGCGGCATGCATGAAAGCCTGATCGCCTTGCGGCGCTTTAAGGCCATTCTTGAATCCTATTCCCTTAAGGATGTCCATGTCGTCGCCACGGCAGCAATCCGCGAAGCCGTGGACGGACCCGATTTTGTCACGACCATTCGCGACATAACGGGCTTCCAGGTTCGTATTTTAAGTGGCGCCGAGGAAGCGCATTATTCCGCCATGGGTGTCAAATGTGGCCACCTTGAAGCCGATGGGGTGGTTGGCGATTTAGGTGGATCAAGTCTGGAACTGGTTAACCTGTGCCACAACACTGAGGCGGATCACCGCGGCATTACCTTGCCGCTAGGTCCTTTCGCCCTGGGTGCGCCGAAACCCGTGGATGTCACAGAGACATATAAAATTATCTGTGATCGTTTGGCGCCTCTTCAAGGCCGCTTTTCCAATCGGCAATTCCATGCGGTTGGGGGCGCCTGGCGTAACCTCGCTTTGATATGGATGCAGAAGCAGAATTATCCATTGCAGGTTATTCAACAGTTTGAGCTGCCAGCGCGCGAAGCCCTGTCCATTGCCAAATTGATTGCCAGCCAGTCACCCTCATCATTGGAAAAGCTACCGGGGGTTTCAAAGCGTCGACTGGAGAATATTGGATATGCCGCACTTGTCATGCAGGGACTTATAGAAGTTCTGCATTTCGAAACTTTGTGCTTTTCAGCCTTTGGCCTGCGCGAAGGTTTATTGTTTGAGGCGCTTGATGCACCTCTGAAAACCGACGATCCCTTAATTGCCGGTTGCGCTTCGCTTGGTCATCGTCTTGGTATCAATGATGATCTTGGCCCTTCCCTGGCCAATTGGGCGAAAGACTTTTACGATAGTATCGAAGATCCGGTAATCGAACGGCCCGATATGCGCCTGATCCGCGCGGCCGCCAATCTGTCGGATATAGGCGCCCGTTTACATCCGGATCACAGGGCCGATCTTGCCTGTGATCAGGTGTTGCGCGCACCAATTCCTGGCCAGAACCATGAAGAACGCGTTTTTCTCACCTGTGCGATCTATACGCGCTACAGCGGAGATCCGTACACAAAAGAACCGGTTCTGATCAACCGTATTCTGGGTGAGGAGATGTTGAAACAAGCCACGCAGCTGGGGCTTTTGCTCCGCCTGGGTTGCGACCTGTCTGCCAAATCGGCCAAACTGCTGACCTATGCTCATATCCGTCAGCAGAATTTACAACTGATACTCAGCGCCAAGTTGGGCTGGGAAGACTTGCTGCTCGGTGAGCAAACGCGCAGGCGTGCCCGCGCACTGGCCCAGGCTTTCAGATTGAACCTCAATATCATTACCTATTGAGGTGTCTGCGAAGCCCTAATCCAGTTCGACCACTTCCACTTTCGGGCCATTCAGCACCAAAGCCAGTTCGCCCCGTTTTAGGCGCAAGGCATCCTCACCAAAGACCTTCATACGCCAGCCGTCGAGCGCTGGCACTTTGGCATTATCATCGAGAGCAATTTTTTCGAGATCGGAAACGGTAGCGATGAGTTTTGCCGCTACCCCTTCTTCTTCACAACGGATTCGCAGCAGAACTTTCAGCAATTCAACGACTGACGCCGGCACCTGAACCGGCGGCGCACTCTTCTCGACCTTGGGCGCAAACGCATCTGGATTTTTGACGACGTTGCGGATGATCTCGGCCAGGTCAAGGCCAAACTTCGAGGCGCCAAAGCCCTTTGAGGTCGAACGCAGATGATCGAACATGGCCGGATCCGTCGGCATCTGGGTGGCGATTTCGTCGATGCCCTCATCTTTCAAAATACGGCCGCGCGGCATGTCGCGCTCCTGCGCCATGCGTTCGCGCCAGGCGGCGACCTGGGCGAAAACCGCCATGTATTTAACCGAATGCTTGCGCGGTTTTAACCGGCGCCAGGCCTCGTCAGGGTTGGTGGAATAGAGCGACGGCGAGGTCAGGGCTTTCATTTCTTCAGAAACCCACTCCAGCCGGCCTTGACGCTCCAGACGATCTCGCAGTTTAGGAAAAAGCTTTGCGAGGTGCGTCACATCTCCCAGAGCATAATGCAGTTGCTGCTCGCTCAAAGGGCGGCGCGCCCAGTCGGTAAACCGCGACCCTTTGTCGATATCGATCTTCAGTTTCTGACGCACCAGCGAATCATAGGCCACCTGATCGCCATAACCGGCCGCCATGGCCGCCACCTGCGTATCGAAGACGGGCTTCGGCATGCAGCCGAGGTTGACGAAGATTTCCATGTCCTGGCGACAGGCATGAAAAACCTTCAGTACCTTTTCATCGGCCAGTACATCCAGAAAAGGCTTTAAATCCAATTCCTTCGCCAATGGATCGATAATCGCTGCATGATCCTCGCTGGCCGCCTGGATCAGGCAGAGTTTCGGCCAGTAGGTCGTCTCGCGCATGAATTCGGTGTCGACCGTGATGAACGGGGCGGATTTTATCGCTTCACAGAAGGCGATCAGGTCATTGGTATTTGTAATTGGCGTCATTTTGTAGTTATAGCAAACCCGAATGGCCCCGATACAGGGCAAAGTGATCACAGGAATTTATTTATGTCCGAACCCGGCTCAAAATCTGGCTTAACCTATGCGGCGTCCGGAGTCGATATCGACGCAGGCGAAGCCTTGGTGGACGCCATCAAGCCGCTGGCCAAATCGACCCGCCGTCCTGGTGCGGAAGCCTCTCTCGGCGGTTTCGGCGCCTTGTTCGATCTGCGCGCCGCCGGTTACGATGATCCTTTGATCGTCACCACCACTGATGGCGTTGGCACCAAGCTCAAGATCGCCATCGAGACTCATCGCCACGACACGGTCGGCATCGATCTCGTCGCCATGTGTGTCAACGACCTGCTGGCCCAAGGCGCCGAGCCGTTGATGTTCCTCGATTATTACGCCACCTCCAAGCTCGACGTCGATACAGCGAAACGCGTCGTCGCCGGCATTGCCGAAGGCTGCAAGCGCGCCGGTTGCGCACTGGTCGGCGGCGAAACCGCCGAAATGCCGGGCATGTATGGCAATGACGATTACGACCTGGCCGGTTTCTCGGTTGGCGCCGTCGATCGCAACAAGGTTCTGCCGCGCATGGACGACATGCGTGAAGGTGATGTCATCATCGGCCTCGCCTCCTCCGGCCCGCACTCAAACGGCTATTCGCTGATCCGCAAGGTGATCGAGGTGTCTGGCCTGTCATGGGCGTCGGATGCGCCCTTCGCCAAGGGTATGTCGCTGGCCCAGGCTCTGCTGGAGCCAACCCGTATCTATATCAAGACGGTCCTGCCGTTGATGAAATCCGGCCTGATCAAGGGCGGCGCCCATATCACCGGCGGCGGCCTGATCGAAAACCCGGACCGCGCCGTGCCCGACCACTTGACCGCCAGCTTCGATTTCGCCGGCTGGGAATTCCCGCCGGTCTTCAGGTGGCTGATGGAAACCGGCAATATCGACAAACACGAAATGCTGCGCACCTTCAATTGCGGCGTCGGCTTTGTGCTCTATGTCGCGCCAAAGGATGCCGATGCGGTGCTGGCCGCCCTGCTCAATGCCGGTGAAGACGCCTTTATTGTTGGTCAACTGGCGGCAAAGTAATGACGAAAACCAAGGCGGCCATTTTTATCTCCGGCCGCGGCTCCAACATGATGGCGCTGGTGGAAGCGGCTAAAGCGCCGGACTTTCCGGCTGAATTCGTGCTGGTCGTCGCCAATGATCCAAATGCCAGCGGTCTGGAATGGGCGGCAGCGCATGGCTTGAAAACTTTCGCGCTCGATCACAAGCCGTTCGGCAAGGATCGCGAGGCCCACGAACGCCTGATCGATGCCGAACTGCGTAGTAATGGTGTCGAGTTTATCTGTCTCGCCGGCTATCTGCGCGTGCTGACGCCCTGGCTTGTCCAGCAATGGGAGGGGAAGATGATCAATATCCACCCCGCCCTTCTGCCGGAGTTTAAAGGCCTGCACACTCACGAGCGTGCGCTGGAAGCCGGCGTGATTGAACACGGTGCAACCGTTCACTGGGTATCGAGTGGCGTGGATGAAGGCGAGATCATCGCCCAGGCGCGTGTGCCGGTTCTGGAAGGCGATACGCCTGATATGCTGGCCACACGGGTATTGGCCGAGGAGCATCGGCTTTATGCCCAGGCGGTGCGCAAGGTGTTGGATAAGCCCTGACCGGCAAATATGCCAATAAATTACCTGAACCAATCAGCAAACATAAACGCCGGAGCTTTCACCCCGGCGTTTAAATCTGTGCGTTATGCAGCGGCAATTTGCCGAGCTTGCGCCCCTTACCCGACGATCTGGTCTTCGGTAAAGAACTGAGCGATTTCGATAGCGGCGTTCTCGTCCGAGTCCGAACCGTGGACCGAGTTTTCACCGATCGACAGGGCGAACAGCTTGCGCAGGGTGCCTTCAGCGGCCTGTTCCGGGTTGGTGGCGCCCATGACTTCGCGGTACTTCGGCACGGCGTTGTCGGCTTCCAGAACCTGAACGACGACCGGCTCGGCGGTCATCTGGCCAACCAGTTCACCGAAGAAAGGACGTTCTTTATGAACGCCGTAGAATTCTTCGGCTTGCGCCTGGGTCAGCTTCACGCGGCGCTGGGCGACGATACGCAGGCCAGCGGCTTCGATGACGGCGTTAATCGCGCCGGTCAGGTTGCGGCGGGTGGCGTCGGGCTTGATGATCGAAAAGGTACGGGACATAGGAAATCCATTTTGTTGCGTTTGCGTTGCCACCCGCTGTTGAGAAGGGGTGTTTTCGTGAAATTCGTGTCAGAATTCAAAAGAGAGCAAAACAATGCCTTTAATCACAAATATTGCGA
>CAMLIY010000137.1 GCA_946480125.1 uncultured Asticcacaulis sp. | reverse complement strand
CCATCAGGGCATAGGCGAATCCCCAGCCGAGCGTATCGGCCAGCATCAGCGGCACGATTCCGGAAACGAAGGGCGCGATCCGTGATCCCCAGGCGGTGGCGGTCGCCATGACGGCCTGGCGAGAGTCTGACTCGCCCGCCGTTTCGATCCGCCAGGCGTCGATGACGATATCCTGAGTGGCGCCGGCGAAACCGATGACAATGGCGGCAACCGCCATAAGCCCTAGCTGGCTATGCGGATTCATGGTCGAAATCGCCCACAAACCGAGCATTATGACAACCTGGCTGGTCAGTATCCATCCGCGCCGATGGCCAAGCAGGAAGGTCAGACCCGGTATGCCGACGCGATCAAGCACCGGCGCCCAGACGAATTTCAGGCTATAGACAAAGGTGACGAGCGAAAAATAACTAATGGTGGTCAGCGAAAGATCCGCCGTACGCAGCCAGACCGACAGGGTGTCGAAAATCAGCGACAGCGGCAGGCCGGAGGAAAATCCGAGCAGGATCATGACCAGGGCCGGCCGCGAAAAAAACGGCTTCAGGCTTTGCCACAGCGTTTTCTTTTCAGGTGCGGCGGGCGCGGGTGATGTGGTCATGGGCGGCCTCTCAGTCAATTGAGGCCAGCCTAAAGCAGTTTGCCGAACTGTGAAGAGGGTTTAAGCGCTTTTGACGGCCGGGTGTTCGCCGGTCCAGGTCTGGAGGCGGTGCTTCAGCGCTACCACCTCAATCGGTTTGGTCAGGAAGTCATTCATGCCTGCGTGGATACTGGCGCGGCGGTCTTCCTCGTAGGCGTTGGCGGTCAGGGCAATAACCGGCGTGCGGATACCCATGGCGCGAATTTCGCGTGCCGCGCCGATACCATCGATGCCGGGCAGGCCGAGGTCCATGAAAATGATGTCGAACTGCCGGTGTTTCAGAATATCGATGGCCTCTTCACCGGAAGATGCGCGTTCGACGCGGCACCCTTCGCGCTGAAGCAGGATCTGCGCCAGCAGGGCATTGACCGGATTATCTTCGACCAACAGGACAGATTTATCCGGGGCGGACTCGCTGACAATGCGCTCATCGTCATTCTGAGGTTTGGATTCGATCTTCTGTTTCTGATCATGAAGCGTTTCAAGACGCTCCAGAAGGGATGAGCGGCGCAACGGTTTAATGAGATAACCCGACCAGCCCTTTTCTTTCCAGGCGTTGATTTCATCACGTTGTTCCGGCGCCAGCAAAATGAGACTACGTGGCGAAGGCGCCGTTACAGGTATGCTAAAGGCCGCGCGGTCTGCCAGTATAATAGTTTGCGGATCATCTTGTACGTGTTTGGCAATGCGAAGGCGGCAATCCCCTGCTGCCAGATGAGATTTTGCGCCTTCGGCCAGAATATCATTCTCGCTTATAAGGGTGACGTCGTGTGGATAGCACGTATCGGCGCGCTTGTTGCGCAGACCATACGGCGCCTGAAACTCAACGGTAAAACGTGAGCCTTGGCCGACTTCGCTTTCCAGCGTCAGTGCGCCCTGCATAACGTCAACCAGCTTCTTGACGACCACCAGGCCCAGCCCCGCACCGCCATAACGCGTGGCGTGACTGGGCTCGACCTGGCCATATTCCTCGAAAATGCGGACACGGGCTTCTTCGGGGATGCCCGCGCCGGTATCGCGGACGCTGAAACAGATGAGGCCGGCGTCGCTCAGGCCAACATGAATTAGTACGCCGCCCCGGGTGGTGAATTTGATGGCGTTGCCTGCGAGATTAAACAGAATCTGGCGCAGGCGCCCTTCATCGGCATGAATATAATCAAGGCGTGGATCGAGCGACCACACGACTTCAATATGATTGGCATGTGCGCGGGGAGAGAGAAGCTCGGCCACACTCTGCAAAAGCGGCTCAAGCTGAACCTCTGTCGTTTCCAGTTCGATGCGGCCGGCATCTATGCGCGCATAATCGAGCAGATCATTGACGAGGGTCAACAGGTGATCGCCGGATTCCCGCGCCGTCTGCACATAAGATGCCTGATCGGGAGACAGCGGCGTACGAGTCAGTAAAGACAACATGCCCATAACACCATTGAGGGGTGTACGGATTTCGTGGCTCATCAGACGAAAGAAATCTTCGCGGGCTTTCAGCCTTTCTTCAGGCGAAAGCCGTTCTTCCTGGTCGTGGCTGGTAACCGAAATCTGCATGGGGATTCTTCCACCTGACTGTGCTGATAAATACAGCCTAACTTAAAAAGGTTAAGTTAGCTCCAATGTTCGGAGGGTGGAGTATTAAATTACCACGCGGCTTTGCATTCTGGCCTCAACCTGTTCGTCTGTGGCACGGGTTCGGCGGTAAATCAGCGCTTCGGCGATATGGCGACGCAAAACGGGGCCCGACTGCTCAAGATCGGCTATGGTGCGGGCCAGGCGCAGGGTGCGTGTCCAGCCGCGGGCGCTTAGACCTGCCTGCTGCGCCGCTTGGGTCAGCAAGGCTTTGGCACTGTCATCTAGCGCACAGATCTGCTCCAGGCCAGTGCCGTAGGCTGTGGCATTGAGGCCATTATCCGTGGCCAAATCAAGCCGTCTGGCGCGATCAAGCTGAATATCCCGCGCCGCCAGAACCCGCGCCGCCACCTCTTTTGAGCCTTCGGCGGGCGCCGGCAGGCTCATATCCATGGCCGTGACCGGCGGCACATCGATTTGCAAATCGATGCGATCCATCAAAGGCCCAGAAACCCGGCTCTGATAATCCTTGATACAGCGCGGCGCCTTGCCACAGGCGCCCTTACCAACACCGCCATAGCCGCAGCGGCAGGGATTCATCGCCGCCACAAGCTGCACCCGCGCCGGATATTTGACGTGGTGATTGGCCCGCGCCACGATAATTTCGTTGGTTTCAAGGGGTTGCCGAAGTGAATCCAGGGCTTGTGGTGAAAACTCCGGCAGTTCATCGAGGAACAGCACGCCATTATGTGCCAGCGATACCTCGCCCGGTTTGGCGCGCATCCCGCCGCCGGTCAGGGCCGCCATCGAGGCCGAATGGTGGGGGCTGCGGAAAGGCCGTTCGCGGGTGAGTTCGCCTTTGGCGATCAGGCCGGCCATTGACCACACCTGCGAGGTTTCCAGCAGTTCGCGTGAGGTCAGCGGCGGCAGGATGCCCGGCAGCCTCTGAGCCAGCATCGATTTACCCGATCCTGGCGGCCCGACAAACAGCAGGTTATGCCCGCCCGCCGCAGCGATTTCCAGGGCACGTTTCGGCACCTCCTGCCCCTTTACCTCGTTGAGATCGAGTGGTTTGGCGGAGGCTTTCACTTCGCCGGCCACCGGCGGATTAAGCACGGCATGGCCCTTGAAATGATTGATCAGGGCGATCAGCGAGGCGGGCGCCAGAATATTGACATCCCCGGCCCAGGCGGCTTCGGCGCCATTATCCGCTGGGCAGATCAGCCCCATGCCGAACTCCGAAGCGGCGATGGCGGCCGGCAGGGCTCCACTGATGGCGGCGATGCGGCCATCAAGCATCAGTTCGCCGACACAGACATAGTTGCTCAGGGCGTCTTCGGGGATTATGCCCATGACCGTCATCAGCGCGAGTGCGATCGGCAGGTCAAAGTGCGAGCCTTCCTTGGGCAGATCAGCCGGAGAAAGGGCAGCAACGATCCGTTTGCCCGGCAGGCTCAGGCCCATGCCGGCAAAGGCGCCGCGTACCCGTTCGCGGCTTTCGGCCACAGCCTTGTCGCCCAGGCCGACCACCTGAAAGGCGATATGCCCGTTGGTCAGGACAACCTCGGCTTCGACCCGGCGCGCCTCGGCGCCTTCAAACGCAATGGTGGTGATCCGCGCCGGCATGTCCTTGCCCCCGTTAGTATTTTTCGGCTGTACTGGTTATGATACTGGTACGCCTATACTGGAATTATCCACAGATTAGCGCGGTGAAAAATACAAATCAAGAACAAAAATGGAACAAAAGCGCATTTTTCTACCCCTGTCTTTAAGGAGGCGGAATCGCGATGGTCATTTTACTATTTCGACGTAAAACCGCCGGGGCATGAGGCGCGATGGTCAGACGTTTTGCTCAAGCGCCTCATCTATGCGATCCCACAAAATTTCGCCGGCATCAACGCCTTCAAAAGCCTTTAACTGCACGGCGCCGGTGGGCGAGGTAACATTGATTTCGGTCAGGTAATCGCCAATCACATCAATGCCCACAAACATAAGACCTTTTTCCTTGAGCACGGGCTTGAGGATCTCGCAGATTTCCCGATCTCGCTTTGTTAGCACCAGCGGTTCGGCCGTGCCGCCGACGCGCAGGTTGGAGCGGACGGCGCCGTCTTCTGGCACGCGATTGATGCCGCCTATGATCTCACCGTCGATCAGGATAATGCGCTTATCGCCGGCGCTGACGGCGGGGATGAACTTTTGCAGGACCAGCGGTTCGCGACTTATGCCGCCGAAGATTTCAATCAGGGCATCGAGATTGCGATCACCGGCTTTCAGCTTGATAATGCCGTTGCCGGCGGCGCCGTGCAGCGGCTTGAGGATGCAGTCACCGTGGCGGACGAAAAAATCATTTAGCGCTACCGGATCGGAGGAGATAAGGGTCGGGGGTTGCAGGCCGGGAAAACGCGTCGCCAGCAGCTTTTCCGGCGCATCACGCACGCTGGTCGGGTTATTGACCACCAGGGTTTTCGGATGAACGGTTTCGAGCAGATAGGTGGCAGTGATATAGGCGATATCGAAAGGCGGATCCTGACGCATAAGGATGACGTCGAGATCATCGGCGAGGTCAAGTTTTTCATAATCGCCAACCGTAACGTGATCACCCTTCACGTCGCGCAAAGTGACCTTGCGGGCGCGGGCGAAGGGCTTGCCGTCTTCGTAGCTCAGATGTTCGGGTTGGTAGACCCAGAGGGTGTGCCCCCGTCGCTGGGCCGCCATCATCAGCAGGAAGGTGGTGTCGCCACCGATATTGATGTTTTCGATGGGGTCCATCTGGACGGCGACGCGCAGGCTCATGGGGTGTTCCTTTATGCTGTCCGTCATATGAGACGCGAACGCGTGGATGGCAAGTTCAGAAGCGCTCGATTTTCTCAAAAGCGTTGATCTGGTGGCGTGGCCATTGACCCGGTGCGATCGTGTAGAGATCGATGACGAGATCGAGTTTGCGCAGGCGGGGTTTCTTTTCCTGGAGCGCCAGTCCGGCCTGCCACAGCCGTTCCTGCTGGAATGAGGAAACGGTCTCAATGGCTTCTTCATGGGAGCGGCGCTGCTTGACCTCGACCATGGCCAACCGCGTGCCTTTCTGCGCCAGGATATCGATTTCACCCTGCGGCATTTTCAGGCGAAAACCGAGGATGCGGTAGCCTTTCAGCATCAGGTGGACGAGCGCGATATATTCAGCCAGATGGCCGCGTTTATGCGCCTTTGCCCCCCGTGACGCGCGATCAGCCACGCATCTTCCCCTGCATTTCCAGCGCCTTTTGATAGATCATTTTGCGCGGCAAACCGAAAATGGCCGAAAGCTGACGGGCGGCATCGGCCGGGGCATATTGCTCCAGTGCGAGCTTCAGCGCTTCTTCGAGATTGTCAGTTGAAGGCGCGACCTCTGCCGGCGGGGCGATGACCAGCACGATCTCACCCTTAGGTTCCTGAAGCGTGGGATCTGCGACCAATTCAGAGAGCCTGCCGCGATGGGCGGTTTCATACAGCTTGGTCAGTTCGCGGCAGACGCAGGCTTCACGGTCGCCCAGCACGCTCAGGATATCGGTGAGGGAGTCATGGAGGCGCGGGCCGGTCTCGAACATGACGAGCGTGGCCGGTTGGGCAGTGAATTCGCTGAGAAAGGTCTTCCGGGCCGCCGATTTATTGGGCAGGAACCCGGCGAAAAGAAAACGATCAGTCGGCAGGCCGGACAGGCAGAGCGCCGCCAGCACCGCTGAGGCGCCCGGAATGGGATGGACCTTGGCGCCGGCTTTCTGCGCTTCGCTGACCAGCCGAAAGCCGGGATCATTGATCAGCGGCGTGCCGGCGTCTGAGACCTGGGCGATGATCTGGCCGTCAGCGAGGCGTTGCAGGATTTCCGGCAGGATCTTGTCGCCGGCGTGGTCGTCATAACGCAGCAGCTTCTTCTTGAGGTCGTAGGCCGCCAGCAGTTTGCCGGCGACGCGCGTATCTTCGGCCAGCACCACATCGGCGGCGCGCAGGATATCGAGCGCGCGCAGCGTGATATCGCGCAGATTGCCGATCGGCGTGGCGACGATATAGAGGCCGGGAGACACGGCGCGCGGCGGAGGAGCGAAGAGAGATTCCATAAGGTCAGCCTAGCAGTTCAAACAACAGCCGGTCTAGTACAACCCGGCCTTTCGGCATGGCGCGCAGGCGATCCGGTGTCAGCTCCATAAAGCCCTGTTCGATCAGCGGCGCGGCTTTTTCAATAATCGGCAGGGTCGGCAGGCGGTTGAACGCGACCCCTTCGCTCAGGCGCAGGCCCAGCATGACGGCCTCTTCTTCGGCTTCCAAAGGGCTTAAGGCTTCGGACTCGATGGGATTTTCGGCGGCGGTATAGGCTTTCAGGTCGCGGTTGGCGATGGTGGCGTGGCGGGTGCCATCGCGGGTCAGGCGGCCATGCGCGCCGGGACCAATGCCCATATAGTCGACGCCTTCCCAAATGAGGACATTGTGCGCCGAACGGGCAGTTGGTCCGCACGCGTGGTTGGAGACCTCGTAGGCGTCGAAACCGAGGGATTCCAGCACATCGAGCGTGCGGAAATAGAAGGCTTCGGACAGTTCTTCCCCGGGTGGCGACCATAGTTTGCGTTTGACGGCGCGGCCGAACGGCGTGGTCTGTTCGATGGTCAGTTGGTAAGGCGAAATATGTTCAATACCCAATGCGGCGGCGGTACGCAGTTCGGCGTCCCAGGCGTCAAGCGTCTGGCCGGGCAGGGCGTAGATCAGATCAAGCGAAACACGGCCGAAGACGGTTTGCGCCGTTTCGATGCCGCGAATGGCTTCGGCGGCGGAGTGATTGCGGCCAAGGAATTTCAGCGCTGCGTCATCGAGCGATTGAACGCCCAGCGACAGGCGGTTGATACCGGCGGCCTGGAAGCCTTCATAGCGCGAAATCTCAGCGTCGGTCGGGTTGGCTTCGAGGGTGATTTCAATATCGTCCGTGTACGGAAAGAGTTGTTTAGCCTGTGCGATCAGTTCCGCTACCCACTCCGGTGGCAAAAGAGACGGCGTGCCGCCGCCGAAAAAAACGCTGGCCAGTTGGCGTTGGCCGAGACCTTCCGCTTGCGTTCGCATATCGCGCAAAATGGCATCGAACAGGGCGCGCTGTGAGGCCTGACCGCGATCACGCGTGACGTTGAAATCGCAATAGGGGCAGATGCGCGAACAATAGGGCCAGTGGATATAGAGGGATAGTGCAGCGGCCCCCTCCGTCGCGGACTGACGCCGCGACACCTCCCCCGCTAACGCAGGTGAGGAGATGTTGCTTGCGATCAAAACAGCGCCGCCCGCAATTGCTCGAAGGCGAGATGGCGGTGGCTGATCCTGTCCTTCGCTTCCGGTTCCATTTCGGAGAAGGTCACATCATAACCATTGGGTTGAAAGATCGGATCGTAGCCGAAGCCCTTGGCGCCGCGCTTCGGGAAAACGATCTCGCCATCGACACGACCTTCGAAAACCGCCGCATGACCCTCTGGCCAGGCGACAGCCAGGGCGCAGGTGAACCACGCCTTGCGACTGGTTTTCCCATCCTCAGAGGCGATGCGCATCTTGTGCTCGATCACCTCCATGGCGCGGTCGAAGTCCTTGTAGGGGCCGGCCCAGCGGGCGCTATAGATACCGGGGTCGCCGTCGAGCGCCTCGATGCTCAGGCCGGAATCATCAGCCAGAGCCACAATGCCGGCGCTCATGGCGGCATGGCGCGCCTTCAGGATGGCATTGCCCATAAAGCTGACCTCGGTTTCCGGTGGTTCGGGCAGGCCGAGTGAGCCGGCTGTGATCACCTCGTAGCGGCCATCGAGCATGGCGGAAATCTCGACCGCCTTGCCGGGATTGTGCGTGGCGGCGATCAGCTTGGCGCCGGGGATCAGTTGCAGGGGCATGGATGTTCTCTCGTTTCGTGCCTTCTAACCCATCCTTACAAATAGGTCACTTGTGTTTTGTGCTGAACTTATGGAAGGTAAAGGGGAATTTGAGGATCATGCCATGCGTTTCCTGGGGCCACGCTCCATATCCAGCCTGCTGAAGACGGCGCTCGATGTCGTCTATTACGGCCTGTACAGCCTGATTGCCGTGGT
>CAMLIY010000136.1 GCA_946480125.1 uncultured Asticcacaulis sp. | reverse complement strand
CGAGCGGTTCGTCGATGACTTTTTTGCCCTAGGCAGAATCGAAACTACGCCGGTCGATCTCAGCCGGCGCGAAGCCGAAGTGGTGCCGGAAAATATGATGATGGAGGCATGAGCATGCGAGCAAAGGTTCTGGTCATAGGCGGCATCCTGGCTTTCCTGTCGGCATGCAGCGTCGGCGCGCCACACGCACCCGTGGGGCTTGATCGCAGGCCGGCGAACTCTGCCGAAACGATTGAGCAGTTAACGGGGGATCGCACACCGGCGCCAGCTTCCGCCTTGTTGGACCAGCCGGATCGCATGACCATGCAGACGGCCGCGCGAACCGGGCAGCCGCGACCGCCGATAATCATTTCCGACTTTGATAATCCCGCCGGCTTTGCGGGCTTGAGCAGCAAGGCCAAAGGTTCGCTGATCGAGTCCGCGCGTGCATCGGGATCTGTAACCATTTTCTGCCGAGGCGACCGCGGATCGGCTCGCGCTGGTCAATGGAGCCTTCTCGTCCGACGAGGCGCGCCGGTCCGGGCGTTCCTCATCGCCAATGGTGTGCAGGCAAATCGTGTTCGGTTGCTGGCGAGGTCGGCAGGGGATTTCGTCGCGGATAATCGGACGGCGACCGGGCGGGCCAAAAACCGCCGGGTAGAAATTCATTTTGGATAGGTGACCTATGAGGACGGCAGAGGATAGGGATTTCGATGTTGACGCGGTAAGCGCTGATGTAACGCGCCGGTTCGATGAAGTGCCATGGAAGTTCTTCGATTCGAAAGATTTGGCGGCGAGCGGCGAGACCAGATATTCGGTGTCGCGGATCCAGACCGATCTCATGAAGGTCGCGGCGGTGGACCCGGCGCGGGCAGGTCGGATCTGGGATGAGCATGTGCCGGATTTTGTTCCGCGGCCACCGGAACTGCCTCGTGAGGAACGCGCAAGCGAACCCGTAAACGGAATAGAACCGGGGCGTCGGCGGCGCAAACCTATCCAGGAACCTTACCTCGATACGGTGTCCACGAAAAGCGATCATCCCGCGCCAGACCAGACCTCGGCGCAGCCGTCTGTCGATCGTGAAGCTGAAAAGGCGCCAAAGGGGCCAAAGGATCCGGTAACCGAACCAACGGTGGATGATGCGCGGCTGAAATTCCTTCTCGATGGATTGAATCGGCAATACCTCAAGGCCGAGGACAGGTATCATTTCCGCGACCGCGATGGGGAGGTTGCGTTTGAAGCACAGGATAGGAAGCTTCTGACAAAACATGAAACTCCGACCGTCGTCAGTTCCATGATAGATCTGGCCGAGACGCGGGGATGGTCCTCTCTAAAGCTCACCGGCACCGAGGAATTCCGTCGTGAGGCCTGGCTACAGGCCAACCTTCGTGACATCGAGGTCAGCGGATATCGGCCGACCAAGTTGGACAAGGCGCGGCTCGATGAATTGCGCGTGGAAAAAAATGGGTCCGGCCAATCGAATGCCGTCGAACGTGCGGACCGCACGTCGAGGTCTAGGCCACCTGCGCCGCGCTTCGAGCCGCTCCTAGAAGATGGTGGTGCGGAGCCGAAGCTTCCGCTTACGCCAACCCAGGACCAGTTCCTGCGCACGATGGAGGCCACGATGCGTCATCGGGGCGATTCGCCAGCGGCTATCGCTAAGGCGCGCGAATTGGCCAACGAACGATTGACCAGCAACCGGGTTCACGTGGGGAAGCTTTTGGAGGTCGGGACGGCGCCGTATCAGGATAAAAAAGGCGAAAAGCTCAGTCATTTCGTCACTCTTGAAAACGAGAAGGGCGAACAGACCAAGGTCTGGGGTGTTGACCTACCACGTGCGATTGACGAGGCAGGTGCAAAGTCCGGCCAACTGGTGGCTGTGGCCTTCGCCGGTCGGCGAAGCGTCAGTGTAGATGTGCCGGTCAAGGATACCGCTGGTCACACACTACGCACCGAGCCTCGTCTAGTCGATCGTAATTCCTGGGATGTTGTGCCGTTCGACCGTTTGCGCGAAGAGGCGAAGGCGTCAGTGTTGTCGGCGGTGCATCGGCAACAGAATCCGGCCGAACTAAAGGTTTTTGACAGAGGCGCATCGCCAGCCACGCCTCGCATCGAACTCAAGGTCAGACAGGAGCGGCAACGCGAGCGGTCCGTCTAACGTCTTGGACTTCATAGCTTTGATTTGAGACGACTAACCGTCTGAAAGCTCAATTGCGCCTCATCATCTTGTTCGTGTCAGCGGCAAAGTCCTGTCAGGGCAACGCGATAACGCCAAGATCGCGACAGCTTCATTGGCGCGAAACGTTATCATATACCCTTAATAAGTTTATCAAACAAAAATGCTTGCAAAAGATGTTGTTGCGCTTTAAAGATCATTCTTGCCCTCTAGGTCGCCGCTACTGGTATTGCAGCGTGGTGTGCCTTCATGCACGAGATTGCTTGGTCTCTGGCCAACTAGACGTGCGCATTCAATACTCAAATTTATGCCGGGCCGGGCATTTTAGCCTGTTGTAAGCGTACGTTAATGTTGCGTTTTGCTTAAGTGGACCTTGTGTTGACCAATCCTGAACTTCCGCTTGCCGACTTCCTGGAGCTACGCTCGCATGCTTCTTGTAACCGTCAGGCCAAAATCGTTGTTCGGCCATTGGACGCCGGTTCGTTCTTCGTGGCGCTACGTGGTCTATCAGGTGTCTTGGAAGCTGCGCTTAAAGCGCCGGGTGAGCTAAGGGAAATTCGTGCCTTTGGCAGTCTTGAGGAATGCGTCCGCGCCGCCGTGGAAATATCCCCCACTGGTGAAGTTTTCTTCGACCGTCCGATTTGAATGCCAAGTTTCGGCCATTTATAAAAGCCCCAAAAAAATATTTTCCTTTTTGGTTCATCATTGGTCGGAAGATACGTCTTACATCAGTTGGTGCATCTATTCAGGTTGGGTCCTTGTCACAGGAAAGAAGTCCGCAGTTCGAAAATCTTGAGCGGCGCTTCCGTCCAGCGTTGATTTCCTTTTTTTATAATAGGGGCTTGGCGATACCAGATGCGGAGGATCTGGTGCAGGAGGTTTTCGTGCGGTTGATGGCCACCAATTTTAGGCTGGTGGAGAACGTCGATGGCTTCGTCTTTCAGGTGGCAGCAAATTTATTGAAAGATCAGTTCAGGCGCCTGAAAACCCGACGGCAAACAATCGCGCACCTGGAAGTTCTTGAGTCGGCGAGTGTGGAAACGTCAGACCCGCATCGTCGCTTTTCGGGCCGTGAGGAGTTGAGGGCTGTGACGAGATGCCTGGACGAGCTTCCGGAGAAGACCCGTGATATATTCAGCCGGTCGCGGCTTGAAGGAGAAAGTGTGATTACGCTGGCAAGTGAGTACGGCATGTCCGTTCGTGCAATCCACAAACATCTGGCGAAGGCGTTGGCACACCTGACATCTAGGCTCATTGATGCGGAGGTGCGGCATTGACCAGTGACATTGACCTATCTCCGCGCGAGGAAGCGGCGTTGTGGTGCAGCCTGCTGGCTGAAGGACCACTTGATGACGCCGATCGCGACGCGTTTGAAAGCTGGCTTGAGGAGAGTGGAGAGAACCGATCGCTGTTCGACCAGGCAGCGTCTATGTGGGGCGCTCTGCCGCTGCCTGTGGACGACATCGAGTCGTCGCAACTGGTTGAGCCATGGCAAAAGAAGTCTCAGCGAACACAGGCGCCGAAGCGGCGTTTCATTGTGGCGATGGTCTGTGTGCTGGCGGTCGCGGTAGCGGGTGGTTCGGGATTGAGTTGGCTCACTTCTCCAAAGGTGTACACCTCGCACCTTGCTAAGACAGAGACGATCGCGTTGAGCGATGGGTCTAAAGTCTTGCTCGATGCCGACAGCCAGATTCGCGTGAAGTTAACTGGCGGCGAGCGTAGGATTTGGCTGGACCGGGGGAGGGCGCAGTTCGAAGTCAGTCACGACGCACGCCGCCCGTTTAGCGTTGTGGCCGACGGCCACGCCGTCGTCGCCCTTGGCACACAGTTCACGGTCGATAAGGTCGGACGTAGCCTGACTGTGGATTTGGTTGAGGGGCGGCTCGCGGGTTTTGATACGGAGGCCGGCTACCGGTCGGCCGCCAACCATGAGCGGCTCGCCGACGCGGCCAACTATACCTTTGTTGCTGGACACCGTCTGCAGTGGTCCGGCAACGGCAATGGTGCGACCCTTGCGTCTATTTCAGCAGATGACGCTATGGCGTGGACAACGGGCCGGCTTGTGTTCGTCGACGCGCCGCTGCGCGATGCCATTGAGACGGTAAACAGGTACACCACCAAGCCCTTGGAAGTCGATGATGGTGTTCGGGGCGACCTGCGCGTAAGTGGAATTTACCGAGCCGGCGACGTCAATGCCTTCCTCTTAGGCGTATCGACGACCACCCATTTGACGGCAAAGAGGCAGAACGGCGTCTGGATCCTGCAAACCCCAGAATAATGCTTTGGTAAAAATGGGGGTTTGGGGCATATAGTCATACAAATAAAAAGAGACTTGGGAACGCTTCCGCACGACCTGTACTGTCTAAAAGGAGTCCCTCACGCTCGGGAGCGAGTTGGATTCCGCGAAATGGCGAGGTCTGCGGTAAACAGGGGCAATTCGCTTGGCGGAGGACCGCACGAGGGCTAAAATTATCAGACGCCGCCACATCAAGTGGCGGGTCTTGTGTTTGTTCGCGGCGTTGTCTTGGTCTACATCGGCTTTCGCCCGTGAGGCGAAGATCGATTACAACATTCCCTCCCAGGACCTGGTCGCGGCATTAAACGCGTTTTCTCTGCAATCGGGCGAGCAAATCGTTTTCGACGCCAGCGCGGTGCGCGGAAAGAAAAGCCATGCCCTGGCAGCTTCCGTGGACAAAGAAGAGGCGTTGCGTCGTCTGCTCGATGGAACGGGCTTAACCGTCATCGAGTTGGCGCCGGGTGTACAGAGGGTCTACCCACGGCCGGCGAAGGCGCCTGTCGTTACTCCCTCGGGGCAGCAAGCCGACACGTCGGAGGTTGCGCCGACAACCACTATCTATGTTGTCGGCACACGCCAGGCGCTACAATCTGCAGGACAGCAAAAGCGCGCGGCGGCCGATACCCGTGACGTGATTGTGGCGGAGGACATCAGCCGTCTGCCCGATAGCAATCTCGCCGAAGGCATGCAGCGTTTGTCGGGTGTCCAGATTACCCGTGATATGGGTGAGGGTGATCAGATCGCTGTTCGCGGACTAACCCAGGTCGGAGTACTTCTAAATGGCCGGCAGCTCTTTTCGGACACCCGAAGGACTTTCGATTTGGGATCGGTCCCTACGGATGGCTTTTCGCAGCTTGGCCTCGTGAAAACGACCACTGCGCCAATCATTGAAGGGGGAGTGGGCGGCGTAGTTAATTTGAAGACCTGGTCGCCTTTCGATTTTGCCGGCCGCATTGCGAATGTGACGCTGCGCCAAATCCAATATGATTTGAGCGACACAAAGCGGTGGCAAGGCAATCTCCTGGGAAGCACGCGGATTAACATGTTGGGCGGCGAACTCGGTCTGCTTGTAACCGCGGCATCCAGCGATTCTGCGGGGCGGTTGGATTCGATCGGGATCGAGCCTTTTATAGACCGCGATGATCTCGGGGTCACGGCACCAGACGGTGGCCCTGTCCTGGCGCCTCACGGCACCGGCAATTCTGTCAATTATGTCGACCGCGGCCGGCAGTCGATTGGCGTGGTGGCTGAGTGGAGGCGGGATGGCAAAAGCCTCAAATGGGAAAGTTATCGCTTCGCTTACCGATCGTCGGGCGATGCTGTCGTTGTCTACGCAAACGATGGCCCCATGACGCCGGCGCCAGACGCCGCTTTTACACTTGCGCCAAACTCGAACGTCGTCAGTACAGGCGCTTACGGGAATATCGTCGTTACCGTACCCAATAACTACTTCGACTCTTGGGAGCGACTGAATCAGGACGCGTTGTCGGGCAAGTGGCGATTTGGCCCTGGCTCATGGATCAGCGTTGATGCCTCTCAAACCGACACGAGCCGCCGCAACGTCTATGGTGGTCTTCGGATCGGGACCAGTAACGCCTACGCGAGCAATGTACTCTCCTTTGACCTTACCGGTAAGCTACCGGCGCTAACCCTCACGGGCGGATCTCTTCTGGTGCCGGCGTCATATGTCGTGCAAGATTCCAGTAGCTGGCGCTTTCGCGCCGATAGTAGCCTGCGGGCTGCTCAGGTTGATATGCATTGGTCAGTGGGGTCCAATCCGCTGATCCGAAGCGTCGACTTGGGGGGGCGAGCAACAGAACAGTCAGTGACATCTGGCGAAGGTGGTTGGTCACATCTGACTCAGCAGGTCCCGGCATCGACAATTGCGGGGGCAGCGATGCCGATAGCGATTTCTTCGTTTTTCGACGATCGCGTGGGTGACCAGTTATTGAACGCCGGTGTACTTGGCGCTCCGAGATCCCTTGTTCGAGACGTAACGGCGATCTGCAAGGCGCTTAACGACACCGTCTGTGAGCCACCCTGGGATCCCGCAGATGCCTATTCTGGCGCCGAGCGAACCTATGCCGCCTATGCGCAGCTCAATTATGGCCTCCCGTTTGATGGTATCCAAATCGATGGGAACTTTGGGCTGCGCTATGTCACCAATCACCTCACGATAGCGGGCTTCGAAAGCGGCGCAGGCGGCTTGATGCCGATCGAGAGTCGGACGCGGTATGGCTACCTTTTGCCCAGTTTCAATCTCCGAGCGGACTTAGGCCGCGGCTTCCAGCTCCGTTTGGCCAATTCGGGGACGCTCACTCGACCCGATTTTGAAAACCTCGCTCCCAATCTGAATATCAGCTATACCGGACCGAACAGCTCACCGGTGGGATCCGCCGGAAACCCGGCCTTGAGACCGATCACGGCGACGTCCTGGGACCTCTCGCTTGAGCATTACCGAGCGGGAGGAAGCTACGAATTCATCTCGCTGTTTTCAAAGCGTGTAACCGGCTTCTATGAAAAAGTGGTCGCACCCGAAGTCATCCATCTGCCGAATTTCGAGGGTTACGGCCCACTCCCCGTGTCCAGAATACGTAATGGCGGTACGGGTCATGTCAGCGGGGTCGAGACGGGCTTCCAGGCGCTGTTCCCTGAATTGCCTATTATCGGCAGTGGACTGGGCGTTCAAGCCAACTTCACTTACGCCCTATCTGATGCGCCAAGCCCGGTAGCCGGCGACGCGCTACCGCTCCTTGGCCTTTCCAGGGAAAGCGGAAATTTCATACTGTATTACGACGCGAACCCGTTGAGTGCCCGGCTCGCATATTCTTATCGCGGTGGCTTCCTGGAAACGACGTCGGGGGTCGGGTCTGGATTTTCGGCCCTCTACGATCGCGCCTTTGGCGTGTTCGATGCCTCGGTCGGCTGGGAGATCGGTGGAGGGGCCCAGTTGCGGTTCGCGTTCAATAACGTGCTCAGACCCGTTATGAGCACCTATTTCAGCGGGGCCGATCAACCACGCTTCTATAGCGTCTACGATCGCAGGGTCAGCATTACCTTGCGTCTGCGCCGGTAGTGACCGGCTAAGCCGGACGCTCTGATTACCTCAGACAATAAATTTTTCGCTACGCGGTTCACTGTGATCGCCCACCTGCGTCTTACATCCCAAAAGGCTCGAATTCGACAAGAGCCAAGCGGGAGAACGTCAGGTCTTGGTTGTAGCTATCAGCAAGTAATTTGATATCCCAATAGACGTACAATTGTACACCTGGAAACATGTTCGTTTTCAGAGCAATATGCTGTGAGTAAAATATAATAATGTTGATGTATTATATTTGTCACATCTAAATCATTACATCATTTATTCTTTAATATACATTTGTACTACAAATGCTTGGCTGTTATGAGCCAGTAACGTGGGCATAGCGTCTTCATTTGCTGAGGGGAATGTTACCGCTAACTCGCGCGAGATAATCAAATTGGAGATGCCGCGGCGGCAAGGTCGCGATTCATCGTTCGCCAATCAGGGAAGAAAAATGCGAAACAAGTTCAAGTCACAAAAAGGGCTCCTGTGGGCAGGGGCCTCAGTTGCAACGCTCTGCGCCGGTCTGGCTTTTGCCGTCCCGGTGCTGGCACAGGACGCGACCGAAGCCGCGCCGGCAAAGCCGGATGACACGGTCGTCGTCGTCACGGCGCGTCGTAAGGCACTACAGAATGCCACGGAGCGGAAGAAGAATTCCGACACAATGATCGAGTCGGTCGTGGCCGACGAAGCGGGCAAGCTCCCGGACAATTCGATCACGGAAGTTCTGCAGCGCGTCTCCGGCGTGACCATGGTTCGCTTTGCTG
>CAMLIY010000135.1 GCA_946480125.1 uncultured Asticcacaulis sp. | reverse complement strand
AGGTAAGCGCCGCCAATGGCCTGCAAGGCGAATTCAAGCTGCTGAGCTTTATGGATGACCCGTTCAGTGTGCTGGAATACAGCCCCCTGCTCAATGAAAAAGGCGAGCCGGCCCTGGTCATCACCAAGGCGCGCGAGCACAAGGGCACGCTGATCGTCAAGGCCGAGGGCGTGCCGGATCGCACCGCCGCCGACAAGATCAAGGGTCTGAAGCTCTATATCGACCGCGCCGAACTGCCGGAGGCAGAAGAAGGCGAATACTACATTTCCGACCTGATCGGCATGAAGGCGTTCGATGCCGCCGGCAACGAGGTCGGCCGGGTGATGAATGTCGATAATTTCGGGGCCGGCGATCTGCTCGATATCAAGCCGCTGGAAGGCCCCAGCTTTTACCTGCTGTTCACGGACGAGAACGTGCCGGAGGTCGATCTCGACGCCAAGCGCATCGTGGTCGACCTCAGCGGTATTTAGAACATAAATCTTATGGGGAAGGTGGCGCGGCGCTTGCGCCGTGACGGAAGGGGCCATTCCACCGGCGGTAATGCCCCGCCCACCGCTTCGCGCTCCCCCTTCCCCGTAAACGGGGAGGGCGAAGGATGAACATACCGGTTTGTTATCTAAGCATGGATGCCGCCAGCGACTTCGATACGCTGGCCATTGATCCAGCCGGCCTCGTCCGACAGCAGCAGGGATACCACCCCACCAATATCATCCGGCAAACCAACGCGGCCCAAGGGTGTGCGGCTGGCGATCATGGCATTCAGGTCTGGTGTGTCACGGACATGACCCCCGCCGAAATCGGTCTCTATGGCGCCCGGCGCCACCGAATTGACGGTGATGCGGCGCGGACCGAGTTCGAGCGCCATATAGCGGGTGAGGGTGTCGATCGCGGCCTTGGTGGCGCCATAGACCGACGAGCCGGGATAGGCAAAACGCGCCAGGCCCGATGACAGGTTGATGATCCGGCCGCCATCCCTGATCAGTGGCAACAGGGCCTGTGTCAGGAAGACCACGCCCTTGAAGTGGACATTGATGATGCCGTCAAACTGCGCTTCGGTGACCTCTGCGAAGGGGGCATAGAGCGCCATGCCGGCATTGTTGATCAGGAAGTCGAAGTCGTCACGGTTCCACTCGGTTTTCAGCGTGTCTTTCACCTGCGCCACGAAAGCCGGGAATGTGGCCGATGCGCCGGTATCGAGTTGCAAGGCCACAGCCTTGCGGCCCATCAGTTTCAGTTCCTCGATCAGGCGGTCGGCTTCATCCTTGCGCGTATGGTAGGTGAAGAGGATATCCGTGCCTTTGGCGGCTAAGTGATGGGCCATATTGCGGCCGAGACCGCGGCTGCCGCCGGTGATGAGTGCGATTTTCATATGCGTGCTCCTTGAGTTGATGATCAAGGTTTACTGTTTTCGGTAATGGCGATAAACCGGACTTATCGCGCCTCACTGTTCGGAAATCATGAACAATGAATCATCTCGAAGCCATGACCGTCTTTGTACGTGTCGCCGAATTGCAGAGCTTTACGGCGGCCGCCACCTCGCTGGGTTTGCCAAAATCGAGCGCCTCACAGGCCGTCAGCCAGCTGGAAGCGCACCTGAAAATCCAGCTACTTTACCGAACCACACGCAAGGTCCAGCTCACCCACGATGGGCAGGCCTATTACGAGCGTTGCCGCGAGGTGCTGGCCGAACTCGATGAACTGGACTCGATGTTCGAGCAGAAAAGCGACCTCACGGGGTCTTTGCGCGTCGATATGCCGGTCAGCCTGGCGCGCAATTTCCTGGTGCCGCGCCTGCCGGAATTCCTCGGCCGCCATCCGGGACTGAATATCGAACTTTCCTGCACCGACCGGCGAGTGGATGTGGTGGCGGAAGGGTTCGACTGCGTAATCCGCGTCGGTACCCTCGCCGATTCCACCCTGATGACGCGTCCATTGGGGCTTTTGCGGATGCGAAACTATGCCAGCCCGGCCTATCTGACGCGCCATGGCGAGCCGAAAACGCTCGGTGATCTGGCCGATCATCATCTCATTCATTACGCCCTGACGCTCGGCAGCCGGCCGTTTGGATTCGAGTACCGCGATGGGGATGATTACACGGTCGTGGATATGCCAGGGCGCATCACCGTCAATAATACCGAAGCCTTCAGCGCCGCCGCCCTGGCGGGGCTGGGCATCCTTCAATCACCGCGTACCGGCAATCAGCGTCATGTCGCTGAAGGCAGGCTGGTGGAGATTTTGCCGCAATATGAGGCCGAGCCGTTGCCGGTGGCGTTGGTCTATCCCCGCCGCCGCCATCAGGCCCGCCGGGTGCGCGCCTTCATGGACTGGGTGGTCGAGATCATGCGCGATTATCTGGACTAAACCGGCGCGAGATGTAATCATCTAAATAATCACCATAAAGATCATTGATGAAACGCCCCACCTCCTTCGATATCGCGGCGCTTGCCGGCGTCTCCCAGGCCACCGTGTCGCGTGCGCTTTCGGGCGCGTCCTCCGTCAGCGAGGCGGTGCGCCAGCGCGTGTTCGATGCCGCCGCACAGCTCAACTACACAGTCGATATCAATGCGCGCAAATTGCGCTCGAAGAAGATCAACACCATCGCCGTGCTGGTCTCGGAAGACCTCGATCATTCGGATAATCGCATTAATCCCTTCTTCCTGCCGCTGATCGGTTCGATCCTCGATTATGCCCGTTCAAAGGGTGTCGATGTGCTGATGTCGCTGCAAAAGGCCGATGCTGACTGGGGCGCTGACTATGGGTTTTCGCGCCGGGCAGATGGTATCATCTTCCTCGGCTACCGCGATTTCGAATCTTACCTGCGCAAGGTGGCGGTCTTGCAGCAGGTCGGCGAACCCTGGGTGGTGTTCGGGCCGGTCATGCCGGAAACGCCCAACCTGTTCGTCGGTTCGCAAAACGAAGAAGGCGCACACGCCGCCCTGGCGCACCTGATCACACTGGATCGTAAGCGCATCGTTTTTCTGGGCGAGGCCTCAGAGGCCCATTCTGAGTTTTTCGAACGCTTCAAGGGCTATCAGCGCGCCCATGCCGAGGCCGGCCTGATACCTGATCCGGCGTTGGCGGTTGGCTGCTTTATCTCGCGCGAAGAAGGAGCGGCGGCGATAGACCGCCTGCTTGATGACGGTGTGTCGTTCGATGCTGTTTTCGCCGTTACCGACCTGCTGGCCATCGGCGCCATCCAGTCGTTGCAAAAACGCGGTCTGGATGTGCCGAAAGACGTGTCGGTGATGGGCTTCGATGACCTGTGGGCCTGCACCTGCATCAATCCGACGCTCTCCACTGTCCGGCAGGATACGACCACCGCCGCACGGGTGCTGGTCGATACCCTGGCGGCGTTGATCGACAAGGCGCCGGTTGAGATGACGCGCATCCCGACGCAACTGGTGATCCGCGAATCCTGCGGCGGCTGAAGCGCTCTAATCGAACAGTGTAGCCAGGCCGATAATTTCCATATCCGGCGCCAGTGTGCGAAACACCGGAATTTCCGCAACATAATCGCTCAGGCGGCCCTTTTCGGCATAGCGGCGGCAGAAGGCCGGCACATCGAACAGGTCGCCGATCATGTCGAGCAGGTCACCGGCCAGATAGACGCCTCCACGTGCGCCAAGGATCAGCGCCACGTCGGAGGCCATGGCGGCGAACCAGCCCATGCTGAGATTGATCGCCTGTTTGGCGCGCGCGTCACCGGTGGAGGCGAGGGCGATGATTTCCTCCACGGAAGGGATGGGCTGGTCGTCGCCATCAATCCGCGCCAAAGCGGCGCACAGATCCACCACGCCCGGAATGGAAATGACGCGTTCGCGCGAGACGTGACCATATTTGTCGATCAGGACGCGCATGACCGCCTCCTCGATATCGGAGGTCGGCGCGAGATCCGAGTGGCCCCCTTCGGTTGGCATGGCTGTCCAGCCACCCATGCCGTCGGGCACCAGCGCTGACATGCCCAGGCCATTATGCGGACCAATAACGGCGATCACCTGTTCTTCTATCGCGTCACCACCACAGATTTTTTCACGTTCGTCGCCATGCAGCCGCGGAATGGCCAGCGCCTTGGCGACAAAGTCATTGACCAGGTTGATGCGGGGCGTATCCAGAAAGCTGCGCATGTCGGCGCGATCAATCGAAAAGCCGTGATTGGGCAATTGAATAATGCCGCCGCGTTCCCAGCCCGCGGCTGATATGGCGGCGCCGGCCAGTTTGGGCCTGTTTTGAGCCTCAAGAAAGTCGGTAATCGCTGCTTTGTAGCTGTTAAGGTCGTTGCATGTGTAATGAGCGGACTCGCGTGGTCGTTCTCCTTTTCTGGTCAGCGCCAGTTTAAGGTATGCTCCATTGCTTATATCGCTCAGCAATACAAAGTCAGTCATGATTCCTGCCCTACATTTTATTTTTTATGACCGATCCTTTTTATTTTTATGGATCGACTTAATTAGGTTCGAAATGTAAATTTCAAATCTTGATTTTTACTAAAGCTACAGCCAAAAAGTATCCAAATCGATGCCTCCCAGAATAAAAATTTGCGGAATCCGGACAATTGAGGCAGCGACGGCAGCCATAAATGACAGCGCTGACTTTTTGGGCTTTATACATTTTGCCAAAAGTCCGCGTCATTTGACCCTTAACGCCATGAAAACGCTCATGTTGGCGATTCGCAGCGTTAACGCTAACATTCCGCTTGTCAGCGTTGTCGTCAATCCTGAAAATGATGTTCTTCAAGCGCTCAGGGATGAGGTTAAACCGGACCTGATCCAGCTTCACGGCAAAGAGACGCCGCAGCGTGTGGCAGAGATCGCCGCATTAACCCATATTCCCCTGATCAAGGTGATCAGTGTCAGTGAAAAAAGCGATCTTGACGGCGCATCCGTTTATGAACCGTATGTCAAATACATGATGTTCGATGCCAAAACGCCAAAGGACGCCACCTTGCCCGGTGGGCTGGGCCTGACCTTTGACTGGACGATCATGCGTCACCACGCCGCAGCCAAGCCGTGGTTTTTGGCGGGCGGGCTGTCATCCGATAATGTGGCTTCCGCCGTACAACTGTCAGGCGCACCCATGCTGGATATCTCATCCGGCGTCGAATCCGCGCCCGGCGTGAAAGATAACGGACTGATTTCGGACTTCCTTAAAGCGGCAAAGTCGCTATAAGGCACATCTTCGTGCGCTCAAGCGCCGCGGGGCTTACCTCGCCCATCTGCGAAGCCCTACAGCTTCGCTGCTTTAGGGCAGGCCTCGGGCGTCCAGTCGCACTTGCCAAGCGCAAACAGCGTTTGGAGTCATTTTTACAGAGGAATTTCCACGGTGAGCGATCCCGTTCTCAGAAACAGCTATAGCCAACCGGACGCCCGAGGCCGGTTTGGTTCGTTCGGCGGACTTTATGTCCCCGAAACCCTGATGCCGCTGGTGCTGGAACTGACGCAAGCCTGGCACGACGCCCGTAACGACGAAAGCTTCTGGGCCGAATATCACAGCCTGATGACGCACTTCGTTGGCCGGCCGTCGCCGCTCTATTTCGCCGAGCGCATGACCGAGCATTTCGGTGGCGCCAAGATCTATTTCAAGCGCGAAGAACTGAATCATACCGGCGCGCACAAGATCAACAACTGCATCGGCCAGATTCTGCTGGCCAAGCGCATGGGCCGTAAACGCATCATCGCCGAAACCGGCGCGGGCCAGCATGGCGTCGCTTCGGCCACGGTCTGCGCCCGCTTTGACCTGCCGTGCATCGTCTATATGGGCGCCACCGACGTGGAGCGCCAGAAACCCAATGTCTTCCGTATGCAGCTTCTTGGCGCCACGGTCTCCCCGGTCACCAATGGCCAGGGCACGCTGAAGGATGCCATGAACGAAGCCCTGCGCGACTGGGTAACCAATGTGCACGACACCTATTACATGATCGGCACCGCCGCGGGCATGCATCCCTATCCGGAGATGGTGCGCGAATTCCAGACCGTCATCGGCAAGGAAACCCGCACGCAGATTCTCGAAATGGAAGGCCGCCTGCCGGATGCCGTCATCGCCTGCGTCGGCGGCGGATCGAACGCCATCGGCATGTTCCACCCGTTCATCGATTATGACACGGTGAAACTGGTCGGCGTCGAGGCGGCAGGCCACGGCCTGGATGTCCATAACGGCCACGCCTCATCGCTGAATGGTGGCCGCCCCGGTGTGCTGCACGGCAACCGCACCTATCTGCTTCAGGATGACGATGGCCAGATTCTGGAAGGCCACTCGATCTCGGCGGGTCTCGACTATCCCGGCATCGGGCCCGAACACGCCTATCTCTTCGATACCGGCCGCGCCAAATACGTCACCACGACCGATGAAGAGGCGCTGGCGGCCTTCGCGCTCACCTGCAAGCTGGAAGGCATCATCCCGGCCCTGGAATCGTCACACGCTATCGCCCGCGTCGGTGAACTGGCGAAAGAGGTCGGCAAGGGGGGGATCGTCGTCCTCAATCTGTCCGGCCGTGGCGACAAGGATATCGCCACGGTCGCCAAGCACATGGGTGAAGCGGGAGCCAGTTTATTATCATGAGTGTGGCTCGTATCGACAGGCGCTTTGCCGACCTGAAAGCGCAGAACAAATCCGCCTTCATCGCCTATATCATGGCCGGTGATCCCGACCTGGAAACCACGTTTGAAATTCTGAAAGGCCTGCCGGCGGCGGGCGCGGATATCATCGAGCTGGGCTTCCCCTTTTCAGATCCGATGGCCGAAGGCCCGACGATCCAGCGCGCCGCCGAACGCTCGCTGGCCGCCGGCACCAAGCTGCGCGATGTCTTCATGCTGGTGAAGCGCTTCCGCGAAATCGACCAGGACACGCCGATCATCCTGATGGGCTATATGAACCCGGTCGAGTTCCTTGGCTATGAGCGCTTCGCGCAGACGGCTGCCGAAGCCGGCGCCGATGGCCTGATCATCGTCGATTGCCCGCCGGAAGAAGCGGAAACCTTAACCGACGCGCTCGACGCCAACGACATCGCTCTGATCCGCCTGGCGACCCCGACCACCGACGCCAGCCGCCTGGAAACCCTGGTCAGGCGCACGCGCGGCTTCATTTATTACGTCTCGGTCGCCGGCGTCACCGGCGTCAAGGCCGTGGATGCCGACGCCATCGCCGATCAGGTGGCCAGGGTGCGCGCTGCCGCTAATCTGCCGGTGGCGGTGGGCTTCGGCATCCGCACGCCTGAAAGCGCCGCCAGCGTGGCCCGCATCGCCGATGCCGCCGTTGTCGGCTCGGCGATCGTTGATGAGATCAACAAGCTCTCAAGCCGCGAATTGGACCGTCACATGACGGCAGGGCAAACAAAAAGTTTACTGGAAAATAACCCGAACCACACGAAAGTGCTGGAATTGGCCGCCGTTTTGGCTAACGCTGTTCACACAGCGCGGGCTTAAGTAACTCTGGAGTGACTTAAAGTATGGCTATGGCTGATACTTCCAACAAAGGCCCCAAGCTTCCGGCCGCCGCAAAAAACACCGAACGCCGCGAGCGTGGCGGCTGGCTGTCGAAAATCGCGCCGGGCATTTCCAATTTCGTCGGCAGCAAGCGCGAAACGCCGGAAAATCTATGGGTGAAAGACCCCGATACCGGCGACATGATCTATCGTTCCGACCTGGAAGCCGCCCTGTGGGTGACGCCTTCTGGCCGCCATATGCGCATCGGCCCCAAGGCGCGTATGAAATTCACCTTCGATGACGGCCAGTTCGAAAGCCTGCCGACGCCGGAAGTGGTCGAAGACCCGCTCCATTTCTCCGATGGCAAGCCCTACAAGGACCGCCTGAAAGCCGCCCGCGCCGCCACTGGTGAGCGCGACGTCATGGCCATCGGCCACGGCAAGGTTCAGGGCGTCGATTGCATCGTGCTGGTTCAGGATTTCGCCTTTATGGGCGGATCACTCGGCATGGCCGCCGGTGAGGGCTTTATCGCTGCCGCCAAGGCCGCCGTGGCCCGCAATGTGCCGATGGTGGTCTTTACCGCCGCCGGTGGCGCTCGCATGCAGGAAGGCGCGCTGTCGCTGATGCAGATGGCCCGTACGACGCTCGCCATCCAGGAACTGAAAAAGGCGCAACTGCCCTATCTCGTGGTGCTGACCGACCCGACGACCGGCGGCGTCACCGCCTCCTACGCCATGCTGGGTGATATCCACCTGGCGGAACCGGGCGCGCTGATCTGTTTTGCCGGCCCGCGCGTGATCGAGACCACCATCCGAGAAAAACTGCCGGAAGGCTTCCAGCGCTCGGAATTCCTGGTTGAAAAAGGTATGGTCGATCGCGTGGTGCCGCGTTCGGAACTGCCGGAAGTGCTGGGCGCGCTGATGTCGATGCTGATGAGCGGCAAGCGCAAGGC
>CAMLIY010000134.1 GCA_946480125.1 uncultured Asticcacaulis sp. | reverse complement strand
GGCGTCATCTACCCGACCCTGAGTTGGCTGGAAGACGAAGGCTTCATCACCATCGCGCCCGGCGAAGACGGCCGCAAGTCGGCCACCATTACCGAAGCCGGCATTGCCCATCTGGCTGAAAAAGCCGAGCAAGTGGATCAGCTATTCTCAATGATGGATGGTCAGCGTGACGAACACGGCGATTACGCCCCCCTCTTCCGCGCCATGGCCAACCTTAAGGCCGCTTTGCGGACACGCGGTATGCGTTCGATGAATAAGTCGGAAATTGAGGCCGTTGTCGATCTGATAGACGAAACCGCCAAGAAGATCGAAAGACTGTAATCATGGACACGCTGACCGATGGGCGCTCGGTTATCCGCGTCCGCTTTGAGACCCGTCGGCGGGAACTGACTGTGACCCAGGTGGAGCCGATCTCGCCCCACCTGCGGCGCGTTAGCCTTGCCGGCGATTTCACCGGCTTTCAAAGCCTCGGGTTCGACGATCATATCAAGCTGTTCTTCCCAGATCCGGAAACCGGCATCTTGTCGTTGCCGGAACCAGGAATGCTGCCCGGCAGCGGCCCCAAGCCAGTCATGCGCGACTACACGCCGCGCCGGTTTGACGGCCAGACGCTGGATATAGAGTTTGCTCTGCATGAGGCCGGGCCTGCCACAGTCTGGGCCATGAAC
This sequence comes from uncultured Asticcacaulis sp., assembly GCA_946480125.1. Next base: position 7,732 of record CAMLIY010000134.1, on the reverse strand, counting down.
GCCAAGATCGGCGATCGCCTGAACATCGGCGGCCCGCGTGGATCAATGTTGATTCCACTCACTTTCGATGGCTATGTTCTGATTGGCGATGATACCGCCCTGCCCGCCATTGCGCGGCGGCTTGAAGAACTGCCGGCCGGTACGAAGGTCTGCGTGGTGGCAGAAGTCGACGGAATGGAGGATCGCCAGAACTTTGCAACGAAAGCTGATGCCAGCGTCCGATGGGTTTACCGGCAGGCAGGCCATGCCAACTGCCTGAATGACGCACTCAAGGCGATGCATATGCCGCAGGGTATTGTCCACGCCTGGGTGGCATGCGAAAGCGATCAGGCCAAACTGATCCGTCAGCAGTTGATCGAAGATCACGGTGTCAATCCGAAGTGGATCAAAGCGTCAGGCTATTGGCGTAAAGGCGCCGCGGGTACGCACGACGCCATCGGCGACTGACATTTTTTTAACCAAAGCACAGGCAACAAAGCGTATAATGCTCCAAAAGGTTTGGGAACTTTAGCTCATGCGGTTATTGGCGTTGTTTATTATTGGTGTTTCACTGGTCTTGCCTGAGGCCGTCCGGGCCGCAGATCTGACCGGCACTTGGCAACGGTCCAATGGACAGGCGCGCGTCATCTTCGCGCCCTGTCCTGGCGGCGTCTGCGGCAAGATCGCCTGGCTCAGTCCGACGACTAAAAGCAAGGCGCACGTCGGCGACAAGGTTTTCTACGATCTTGTCCGCGATGGCGCCAGAGGCTGGAAAGGCAAGGCATACAGCCCTAACGAAGGCAAGACATACGCCGCCCTGCTCACCCTGGATGACACGAATCTGTACAGTCGGGAATGCCTGTTCGGCGATCGCATCTGCCGGTCCGAAACCTGGACGCGCGTTAACTGAACAGGACTTTCAGTTCGGCGCTGTCGGGCTTAAATCCGGCAACAATCTTTCCGTTTGTTTCGAAAACAGGTCGCTTGATCATTGACGGCTGTTCGATCATGAGAGCGATGGCTTTTGCCTCATCAAGGTCTTGCTTCGCTTCATCTGGCAAAGCTTTGAAGGTGCTGCTCGTGCGGTTCAGCACTTTTTCCCAGCCGATCTTCGCGGACCAGTCCTTAAGGCGCGCGGCATCGATGCCCGCCTTCTTGTAATCGTGGAAATCGTGACGGATGTGATTGGCGGTCAGCCAGTCCCGCGCTTTTTTCACCGTATCGCAGTTCGGTATGCCGTAAAGAATTAAAGTCATTTTGGTCTGATGCCTGTTTTTGCGTCATTCGCCAATGAGTTTTTGGCTGCCGTACCGGACAATCCTAACCGATGTTTCAGTCTTGTGGCTACCGCATCATTTCAGGTTTGTTGCGGAATGTCAGGCCTGCATCAAAGCGGACTTAATAGAGCCCTTGTGATTTTCCATTTTCGCGCCACCGACAAAGGCCCGTAAGCGAAAATTGGAACCCCGACATCATGCGTAAACATTCCCTGCTAACCGCCACAGCCCTCGGACTGGTTCTCGGTAGCGGAGGCCTCGGTTTGCAGGCACTTGCCGAAACATCGATCTCGACGGCGACCACCTCTCCCCTGATCACCAGCTCGGCGGGTGACCTTACGGTGACGTCAGACGGATCGATTACCCTGACCAGCGGCACGGCCCTAACCGTTGACAGCGACAATGCCCTCGATTTCGAGGGCAATATAGCTATGTCCGGTTCGGAATCGGGTTCGACCGGCATCCTGATCACCGACTTTCCAGATCGCACAAAGGGCCTGACCCTGACTGGCGATATCACTGTCACCGATGATTATACAGCTACGGATACAACCAGCCTTGATGGTACGCTTGACGGCTATGTCGACGCGCCCTGGGCCGAAGGCACGGGCCGTTATGGTATTCATTCCACCGGCATGTCGCCTTTCAAGGGTGACGTCTACATCACAAGCGATTCCACTATCGATGTGGAAGGCAATACCTCCTATGGCATCCGTTTCGAGAACAATATCCAGGGCGCCTTTACCTATGATGGCGGCATGACCCTGATTGGTGACAATTCGACCGGCATATCGCTTGAAAAAGGTGTCACCGGCAATGTCTACCTGTCCGGCACGGTCAGCACGCTTGGCGCCACCGCCTCCGCGATCAAGCTTACCGGCGATGTGGGCGGAAATCTGATAATCGACGGAAGTTACAGTGGTACGGCCTACAGCTCGACATCAGCCCTTACCCAAGCGCTTTACGAGAACCTGATTCCAAATAATAACCTGCTTCAGGACGGCCCTCTGGTAAGCATCGCCGGCAATGTCGCCAATGGTGTCCTGCTTGGTGCCGCGGTTACCAACACGGATGACGACAATACAGACGAAGACGGCGACGGCCTTGTTGACACTGCGCAATCAACGGCCAGCTTGACGCAATACGGCGCGGCGCCGGCCCTGGCGATAGGCTCGTCGACAGAAAATATCACACTGGGCGGCCTAACCTACACCTCAACGGCCATTGATCCGCCCTCTGTCAATTATGGTCTGCTCAATCGTGGGGCTATCGGCGCTTATGGTGTGCATCCCGGCGTTGACGCCACCGCCCTGCAAATCGGCGGCACGGGCTATACGACACTTATCGACAATGGCATAGGGACCTCAGGCTCGATTACAGCCACTTCCTATGGCGGGAACGCCACCGCCATTTCCCTGCTCAACGGCGCCACCACGCCCCTGCTTGATGTCACCGGCACGGTTACCGCCACAACGACGCGATATCTCACCTCCGCCGAAGATGCTGATAGCAATACCGTCTATACCGTCTCCAATGTCGGGAAGGCGACTGCCGTCAGTATCGCGCCGGACGCCAGCTTGCCGGCCATAAATGTTGGCGCCAGTTCCGGCATCTATGCCTCATCCTCCGGCTCAACCGGCAGCGCCACCGCCATTGCCGATTCTTCGGGCAGCCTGACATCGATCACCAACAGCGGGACGATCAGCGCGACCATCACCGCGACCGACGATGATGGCGACGGCACGACCGACACGATCACCGGCAAGGCCACTGCCATTGATGTGAGCGCCAATACGTCCGGCGTTACCGTTACCCAAGTGGATAATAACGCGACCGACAGCGACGACGATGAGGCTATTGCCGCGCCCTACATATACGGCAACATCCTGTTCGGCTCTGGCAATGACAGCCTGTCTTCCTCCGGCGGCTATATTTACGGCAATGTCGATTACGGCGCGGGCACCGGCCGTTTCACCCTGACCAACGACGCGATTTACCTCGGCAAGCTAACCTCAGCGGGCGATATCGCCATGGATATCGACAGCGGCGCCAGCGCCGGGCTGATCGCCGGCAGCGCTGTCAAATTCAGCACACTGCATGTCGGATCGGACAGCACCCTCGCCCTCACCCTCGCTGTGGATACGCCAGGCGTGCCAATCCTGGCCGGCTCCGGTACGGCGGTCTTCGACGACGGCGCCAAGCTTTACCTGACACTCGACAAGATCCTGACCGATCCGACCCGTTTCACCATCCTGACTGGCTCAAGCATCAGTCTGGGAGACATGACGACCTCTACGCTGGATGGCTATATTCCGTATCTCTATCATTCCGACCTGACGCTTAACGATACGAATACCGCCCTCTCCGCCAATTTCCGCCTGAAAACTCAGGACGAGGCCGGCTACTCAGCGAATCAGTATGCCGCGCTGATGCCGGTCCTGGCCGTTGTCGCTCAGGATTCAGGCGCCAAATCATCCCTGCTGGCGGCCACGGATAAGGACGCCTTCGATCAGGTTTACAACCAGTACCTGCCCGATTATTCAGGCGAAAACCTCATCTCGCTTTCGGTTGGTTCGGCCTCGCTGAACCGTTCTTTGAGCAATCTCACCCTGATCCCGGATAATAATGGCGGGCAATACTGGCTTCAGGAATACGGCTACGGCATCAACCGCGCTTACAGCGACACGGCCGGTTTCAAATCGACCGGTTTCAGCTTCGCCGGCGGTCGCGAAAGACAGGTCTATGGCAACCAGATGGTTGGTACCTATCTATCGATCACCTCCGCTTCACCGCGCGATACCTTTGCACTAGCCGCAGAAGGCATGTCCAATTCTGATCTGACTCTCGGGGCATACTGGCGGCTGAATACCAGCGGTCTGAAAGCCTGGCTGCATGCCGGCGTCGGTTATGATACGTTCAAAAGTACACGCAACATATTGACCACAACCGTGGATCACCTCGCCACCGCGAAATGGGACGGCTATTCAGCCAGTGCCGGTACAGGCGCGTCTTATGATTTCAGCTTCAACAAATGGGCCGTGAAGCCGGAAGTACTGGTTGATTATTATCAACTTCATGAAAATGATCATACAGAAAGCGGTGGCGGCGATTATTTCGACCTGACCGTCGGCGAACGTGACGGTCATCTGCTAACCTCAACCGCCCTGCTGAATCTCAGCTACCGGACCCCGTTCCTGAAGCCGGAATTGTGGGTGGGCTACAAACAGAACCTGTCCGCCACCCTGCCTGACACCGTGGCTAATTTTAGCGGAGGCGACAGCTTCACCCTTGTGGGCGGCAATATAGAAGGCGGCGGCCCGGTCGCAGGTTTCCGGTTATCCGCCGATAATCCCTACAGCTATTTCTCCATAGAAGCGGAATACCAGGAGCTGCCGGAATATACCAATACGTCAGTATCCCTTCGTACGCGCTTCCAGTTCTAGCTATCCTTGCGCGGCCTTCAGCGCGGCCAGCTGAATGGCCGACAGGCTGCCGATCTGGGCGGGCGTCAGATAACTGATCTGATCCGGTGTCATGGCTTCTATCTGATAGGCATTCAGGCCCGTCAGGAAAGGCGTACCCAGGTTGGACATCGTCGTGGTTGTGAGGCCACTGATCTGAATGCCTGAAATTGACGCCATCTCACCAGGAGAGAGATAATCAAGCTGAGTCACGGTCAATGCGCCAAACTGGTAGGAAGACAAGGTCTTGAACTGCGTCACCGTCAGGGCTGAGATTTCGTTGGTGGTTAAGTTGGAGAGCTGTGTCGCCGACAGGCTGCCGACCTGCGCCGTTGTCAAAGCGGCGATCTGCGCTGTGGTCATGGCGCGAAGCTGCATACGCACCAGGCCAGCCAGTTGCGTTGTTGTCAGCGAAGCGATTTCAGTGGTGCTAAGGGCTGTGATGTCGGCCGCGGACAATGAACCGATCTGCGTGGCCGTCAAACCGGCCAACTGAGTCAGGGTCAGGGCTTCGATCTGGGTTTCCGTGAGCCCGCTAATGGCATCCGTTGACAAGGCGCTGATCTGTGTTGAATTGAATGCCCCCAACTGATCGAGCGACAAGGCGGCCATCTCGGTCGCTGTCATGCCGCTGACGCCGGTATTAGACAGCGATGCAATCTGGGTAGTGGTAATGGAATCGATGTGCGCCTCAAGCAGCGCCGCTACACCTGTACCAGACAGCGAACCGAACTGCACCATGGTCAATTGGGAAATCTGTGTCTGGGTCAGGGCATTGATGACGGTGGTAGACAGCACCCCCATCTGTGTCTGGGTCAGGCCAGATATCTGCGTGGTGGTGAGGACTGCCGTCTGGTCCGCAGTCAGTCCGGCCAGACCAGTGGAGGACAGCCCGCTGATTTGCCCGGAACTTAAGGCGCCCAGCTGCGTCGCGCTCAGAGCATTTATCCCGGTGGAAACCAGTCCGGTCAACTGTGTCGGTGTAAGGCTGTAGAGCTGGTTAGGACTTAAGGCTGTTATGTCGGTGGTTGACAAGGCGCCGATCTGGTCAGCCGTCAACCCTTTGAGCTGGGTCGTGGTCAGGGCCGCAATCTGTGAGGCCGTAAGAGCGCCAATATAGGCGGTCGATAACCCGGAAAATTGTGTGGAGCTGAGCCCCTTGAGCTGCGTCGCCGAAAGGGCGGCCACTAGGTCTGCCGTCAGTCCGGCCATGCCAGTTACGGATAATCCGGACAATTGTGTCGAGCTCAGGGATGCCAGTTGCGTCGTGGTGATAGCCGCGGCTTCCGTGGCGTTCAGTCCCGCCATCTGTGTCGATGTCAGGATTGCCAGTTGCAGGGTCGTGAGGGCGGCCATGCCGGTGGCTGCCAAGGCGCCGAGCTGTAACGGGGTCAGGGCCTTGAACTGGGTTGTCGTCAACGCCTGCAACTGTGTTTCGGTAAACCCGCTCACCGCCGTTACCGTCAAGGCGGCCATCTGCGTGGTTGTCAGGGCCTGAAGCTGCGCAGTGGTCAGGACCGCCATTTCCGTTGTGGTCAGCCCCTTGAGCTGAAGCGTGGTCAGATTACCGACCTGAGCCGTCGTTAGCGCCTGGACCTGAGTGGTGGTCAGGTTGCCGATTTGCGTTGTGGTCAGGCTTTTCAGCTGTGTCGTGCTGAAGGCGGCGATCTGCGTCACATTCAGGTCGGCTACGTCTTCTGTCTCCATCGCCGCCACCTGGGTGACCGTCAAAGCTGCCACCTGAGCCAGCGTCAAGGCATTGATCTGGGTTTCATTCAGACCCGAAATGGCACCGGCACTGATGGCGGCAACCTGAGTGGTGCCCAGCGCGCTGATCTGCGCCGTCGCCATAGCTCCGAGCTGCGTATAGTTCAGCCCGGACATCTGGGTTGTATAAAAATTGGCCAGGGCTGTTGAGGTCAAGCCCGATATTTCATCCGGATTGAGTGCCCCGATCTGCGTGGCGTTCAGTCCATGAAGCTGGGTGGTGGTCAGTGTGGCGAGATGTGTGGCATTGAGCGCCGCAATCTGGCTGGTCGTCAAGGCGCCCAGTTGGGTCGAGGTCATTGACATCAGCTGCGTCAGCGTCATGTCCGATATCTGGTCGTCATTCAGTCCCTGAATGCCATCTGTCGATATGGCAGCCAGTTGCGACGTGGAAAAGGCCGACAACTGAGTCTGCGTGAGCGCCTGGATCTCAGTAGCATTGAGGCCCTTGATCTGTGTGGTTGTCAGGCTGACAAGCTGAGTTGTGGTCAAGCCCCCTATATTCGTCTCGTTCAGATATCCGATCAGAGTCGAGCTAATTCCGCGCAGCTGTGTATTGGTCAGGACCGACACGCCCGTCGATGTCAAGCCCCCCAGACTTGCGGTCGCCAGAGCGCTGATCTGCGTAGACGTCAAAACAGCCATCTGCCCTGTCGTCAGGACTTCAAGCTGGGTTGAGGCCAGGCTGGTCATCTGACTTGTCGACAAGCTGGCAATATCGGTTGTCGTCAGCCCGGCCACCTGCGTCGTGGTCAGGGCCGCGATAAGAGAGCCGGTCAGCCCTTTGATCTGAGTGGTGGTGAGTATTGCAAAATCACTGACGGACAGCCCCGTAATGCCAGTCATCGACAGTCCGCTTATCTGCGTCGAACTCAGGGCGTGCAGTTGGCTGGCAGTCAGTTCATCTACCTGGGTCGCCGACAGGCTATTCAGTGCGGTCAGGCTGAGATTGGCAATTTGGGTGGTGGCCAGCGCCGCGATCTGCGTATCCTGAAGCGCACCAATACCCGTGGCTGTAAGGCCGGAAATCTGGGTTGAAGTCAGTCCGGCCAACAAAGCGGTCGATAGTCCGGCAACCTGGGTCTCGGTCAGGGCGCCGATCTGGGTCGATGTCAGGCTGGTGATCTGTGTGGAGGTCAGGCTTGAAATCTGGGTTGAGGTCAGGCCGCTGACTCCACTTTCCGAAAGGCCGGCTACCTGTGTCTTGTCAAGCGCGGTCATCTGGGTCGCGCTTAAGCTGCCCACCTC
>CAMLIY010000133.1 GCA_946480125.1 uncultured Asticcacaulis sp. | reverse complement strand
TTCTGTTCAGTGTACCCATAAAAAGGACATCCATGTCCGATACGTCTCAGGAAACCTCTGCACCAAACATACCTGCTCCGGTCGAAGCCGGTGCCGGCGTCAGGCCGCGCACACTGTCCACCGGACGCGAAAATCTGGTCATCCAGCATGATGATGCGGTCGAGATCATCGAACGCCTGCGCGAAACCCATGTTGACATCAATGGCCATACTTTTCTGTTGAAACTCGATACGCTGATCGTCCGGCTGGGCGATAAGTGGGAGCAAAAGTGTGAACAGGTATTTGAACACCTGAAAATCGCTTTTGAACGCACCCATCCGGAACCGAACTGGTGCATCCAGGTCAATGATGATTGCTTCCTTGGCATGTTGCCAGAATCCGGCTCTCGCAAAGCCGCCCTGTTCATGGCGGAAACCTGGCGTGAACTGTGTGGTTTTTTCGTCGGTGATATGTCAGCACTGGAAATTCCGCTTTACGATGTGCTCGCCGAAGATGTCGACCTTATCTCACTGAAGAAAATCGACCTGGCCACCTATTTCCCTAAGGGAGATGCCGATAACGCACCTATAAAGGCGCGCGGCGGTTTGTCTTCGCCCGAAGATAATAAAGAAAATGCCGCAAACGGCAGCCACCGCCCGCTGATCGTTGCCACCGCCCTCTCCCATTCAGGACGCAATCTCAAGGTAGCCAGCTCTATCGAGCCCCTGTTTGAGATGAAAAAGATGGTCCTGATCGGTCATCGTCTCGAATCAATGGTTATGGAGAACCTCGATAATACTCTGCTTGATCGCAAGGCGCTGGCCAATCTCGACTGGGGCCTGCGCGAAATGGTCGACATTCTGAATATCGACCAGGGCCTCAAATTGCTGAAATTGCGCAGCCCTGAGCAGCGTAAAATGATGATGGTGGTGCCGGCCGCCTTCTCGACCTTTGCCTCAGCACGCGCAAGACAGAAGATCACCCACGATGTGCAGAAAGCCGCCACGGAAATGGGCCTTAAGGTTTTGTTCGAGGTCCGCGGTCTGGATGGTGTGCCGCCGCATCGCGTTCTGGAAATCGTTTCCCTCATCAAACCGTTCTGCATGACAGTGGTGGGGTCGGTCAGTCCGGATCGCAAGATAATCAGCGCGCTGACCAAGTGCGGACTCTCAGGCGTTTGCATTGAGTATGACGGCGCCAAGCGTGAAGAGGATAATTTACGCGATTATCTAAGCGCGCTTGCTCTTGCCGCCAAGGCCTCCGCGGGCGCCTGCATGGTGCAGGGTTTCGATAATTATCGCCAGATGGCTGTGGCGCGTCTGGCTGGCGTCACTCATGCCAGCATGCGTACGGCCGCACTGATGTCACCCAAAACGTCCGCCGCCACTGTAACAGAAAACGCCACAACCTGAGACTTGGCGTATTTAGGCTGCGGCACGAGGCAGGCCGTTAATGACCGGTTCTGTGGCACGGCTCCAGCGCCGCCCCTTGCTGTCGCGATCAAGACGATCGTAGAGATACATCAGATCTTCGCGCGGCGCGAAAGGTACCTGCGTCAGGAAACGCTCAATCAGGCGCTCCTGCATATGGACGGGATCGAGATGTCCGGCTTCCGCCTGCAAGGCATGGTAGGTCTCAATCGCCATGCGGAAGGTCTGAAACATGCGTGCCGGCAATCCGGCGCGATCATAAATGGCGCGCAAGCCAAGTGTGCCGGCATCATGCACCATTAGCCAGGTCCGTTCGTGGGGCACGCCTGACAGCTCAGCAAGGGCATGTTCGAAAAAGCTGACATGACCGCGTGCCAGCGCCCTCAGTATGAGAGAGGGCGTCAGCCGGCCTGAAATCATCAGATGATGCGCCAGACCCTGCGGATCGAAACTGGCGCCGGCTTGATCGGCAATATCGACGGTGGCCCGTTCCTGGGTCGCGCCGACAATCTCAACGGCCATTTCGGGAGAAATGGCATGATGCGAAATCAGTTGTTCCCGCAAAGTCGCGCTGACTATATTCACAAGACGTTCGCTAACGGAAATGGGCAGAACCTGGCGATTAATCAGGACGCTGTGCAGCACCTCAGAACGTCCAAAGCGATCCATCACCCGGTTCATACCATTCTCGGAAAACCGGGCATTATCGTTGGCACAGGCAATCACAACTGCCTCTTCTACCCCTGCTTCTGCCAGCGAGAGCGTAACGATTTCCGACATGGTCTCACGTTTGGCAATGGCGACCTGACGAACAGGACCGCCCGATCGGATAATATCGGCAAGATCTTCATCACTGAACAACGGCGAATGGGTCAGGATCGGCACAGCCACGGTCACCACATCCTGAGCCAGCTTTATGGCGACATCGTGCGGCAGCAGGTTAGAGGTTCGCAGGGTAACGGCCAGGGCCCGGCGCACCAGTTCGGCCGCATCCTGTGCCAACATACGTATAATTTCCTGCGCGGCGCGGCGTTCGTTTTCAGACAAGCTGCCTCTTTCCATGGCCCGGCAAATCTTGTGCGTGGCGACCGCGCGATCATCGGCATTTTCACTGCGAACCAGACGCTGGATATCCAGATTGGAAAGACGTGCGCGCTGAGTGAGAATATTATCGGCGGCCATTGATCGAATCCTTGAAAAGGCTTGGTAAAATACAGTGTCGTCCCGGAATCCTAATGAAACCTTTATCTTAAAGGTTGCCGCGGCGTTTACCCTGAAAATAAGACAAAAAGTTGCATATCCCCGCTTTGCAGCCTGATATCGCACGCCATGGCTATCTCTGCGCCTGACAAAATCACAATTAAAATTTTCCGCATTTTATGGTGGTAACCGGACAGCAAGAAACCTCTGGTACAAAGCCGGATATGAACAGTTTCACCCCGAATTTTTCCCGTCAGCCGACGTCGCCCCATTACAGCGCTTCCCGTGATTCTATAGTGCTGGATTACGGACTGATTGCGCAATGGCGCCTTGCGCCCTACGCGCTGGGCTTTTTCGGCATCGGGCTGCCCCTGTTCCTGTGGGCCGCACGCATTTCACTGCCAATCTGGCTGATGGGACTTTTCATGTTACTGTTCATCATCAACTGGACAGTTTTCATGGTGATGAAGGCGCAGGTGGCCCGCCGCATGACGCGGCAGCCGGTGCCAGATGCGGACATCCGCCAAAACCTTATTCGCGAGCGGCAGTGGCGTCAGTGGCTGGCGGGCGGTCTTTGGACGCTGACCCTGCTGGCCATATCCTTCAGCATCGGCACCGGTCCCTATACGGCCACCTTGCTCCTGCTTTGTGCCGGTGCGGCAGTAGGCATAATTTTTTTCAGTGCGCCGGTATTGATCTTCCTGCTCACCCTGGGCCCACTGGCCGCCGCCGGCCCCATATTCGCGCTGTATCATCTCGATTCCAGCGGTGAACTGGCTCAGCCAATGATCGGCGGCATGGCGCTGGCGCTTGCCATGGCCTTCATACTCAATCGCCACATGCAGGAACATTACCTGCTGGAAAACGCCCAGCTTGACGCCGCCCTCGAACGCGAAGCCGCCAGAGCTGATACCGAAGCGCTTAACGAGGCGAAAGTGGCGCTGATGGAAACATTGTCACGCGAGGTACAGACGGGCCTGAAAGGGGTTGAGCAAAACCTGCTTCAGGGCCTGACGCATCTGACACGCGCCCCCGCGCCGCGCCAGTATGTCGATGCGGCACTTGTTGAGATCAACCATCTTCAAACCATCCTGATCACCACACTGGATAACGACACGGCCGCCGCCGGCCAGATTGAGATCGACCTGCAACCGCTGGATATTGACCTGCTGGCACAGCGCCTGATGATGCAGTTTGTCGACCTCGCCCGCAGTAAAGACATCGCCTTTACCTACAATAATCACGGCCTGCCACAAACCGGCGCCGTTCGAGGTGATGCTCACCGTGTCGAGCAGATTTTAGCCCATCTGTTGAGCAATGCGCTGCTGTACACACCGCAGGGCCGCGTCGAATTAAAGCTCGTGTATCTTCCCGAAGGCTTCCTGCGCATTGAGGTGGTTGATTCCGGACCCGGCCTGAGTGATGCAGAATTAAGTCAGGCCTTTACGCCACACAGCCGCATTTTGCGCACCTCATCCGGTCATTCCGGCGCCGGGCTGGGCCTCAGTCTGTCACGGTCGCTCGGTAAACTCATGAATGGTCGCGTTGGCGGGGAAAGCACTCTGGATGTCGGTTCGAAATTCTGGCTGGACCTCCCTTTTGACACGCACGCCAAACCACCCGCACGACCGGTCGTATCCGAAAACGCCGATATCATTACCAGTCACTCCCTCCGCATTCTATTAATTGCCAATGACAGCCTCAGGGCGGCGCAATTGCGCGATGCGCTGGAACGCCAGGGCCATAAATGCCTGACCTCGACATCACGCGAACGGGCGCTGACTCTCGCTAAAAAAGCGCCGATAGATGCCTGCCTGATCAGCACGGGATCTTTTGAAGCGCTTGAGAATGACACCCACCGCGCCAAGCTATCAGCCTGGCTTGAAAACCTGCGCGACACACAGACTGACGGCCGCTTGAATATAATGGCGCTTTTGCCCGATGGCCTTCAGGCCGAAGCCCTGAATGAACTAGGCGTGCGCGTATTGCTAATGCCGCTGAACCGCGAGGCCTTGGTGCGTGCCCTGGCCCAGCCGGTTCAATCTTAGCGCCTGGCTAGCCCATGCCGAAGGCGTCACCGAAACCACTGGCATTTCCGCCGGGCTTGCTATCGCCATCACCTTCCTCACCCGGCCCGAAGGCGGACATCAACTGCGTGGCGAACAGCAAATTTTGCTGGCCATCATTGCCGCCCAAAACCATATTCATGATCGCCTGATCAGACTTAACCTTGTCCCAGCGTGATGCCAGCAGGGTATTGGCTCTGCCATCCTCGATCGGATCGAGCGGCCGCACGGTTACGGTTCCCGATCCGCCGGTACGCGTCAGGTTGGCAACCACATCCGTTACATTCAAGGCATGACCATTCTTGTAAAAGATGCTGTGATTGGCACGGGCCGCCGAGGGAAACAGGTTGGCGGCGATGGCGCCCGGCCGGCTCTGGCTGGCGCTGATCAGGCTGGCGGCACCGTCAGGCCCCAAAAAGTGCGCCGCGTAAAGCTCGCCCTGGGTCGGGTCACGTCCAATGCGGCCCTTGAGATAGGCCGCGTGGCCGGCGGTCAGTTCTGCCCCCATGACGGCGCTGGCATTGGCATCGTAACGCAGCCCCAGCACCTCTTTGCGCGCCGCAGCGTTACTGACATGATAAAGTCCGTCCCGGCCTTTGCTGATCTGGGCGGCATAGGCGCCATACCCATGTTTGGCGCCATGCGTCTTGAGCACGCCCAGCCAGGTTTGCTCGATGAACTGGAACAAGCCGGCGGCAGAAGAGGTCGGCGCCTTGGCATTGGGGTTAAGCGCGCTTTCGCGTGTCGCCGTCTTGACGAGATAATTGAAATCTACCCCTGTGGCATCAGCCGCGCGTTGCAGGGCCCCCATGACACCCGTGCCGATCTGGCGCGTACTGGTGCTGACGCCGCGGCTGACCTGATCCGTCATCTGGTTCAGTATATTCGGATCAATGGCTTGAGGAATATAGCTACGCATCAACACACCCTTACAGATCGGCAGATTTTGCCGCTCACGTGGTTAATATGCGCTTAACGTGTGTTAACTTTCGGAATTCATGAAACGATCAGGCCGGTAAATACCGCCATCCGGGCTTTCCTTGCCCTCTATAAGGGCTAGAATGATTTGCGCCGCCAGCGGGGCAAAGACATAACCATTGCGTCTCATTCCGGTGGCGACCAGTAAACCCGATGCCGGATCACGACCAATAAGCGGCCAGCCGTCAGGTGTAGAGGCACGGATACCGGTGCGCGGAATGACATTATCCAGTTCAAGATCGGGAAAGAAGGTCCTCGCCCGGCTTTTCAGATCGGCAACCACGTTGGGTTCGATATTGAGATCCGCCTGCCCTGCCTGCATGGTAGCGCCAAGCCGGGCGCCATCTGTTCGTGTCGCCAGATAAGCCGATGCGCCGCGCAAGACGACAGGAGAACGCCCCGCCGGCAGATCGAGTAAGTGTCCCTTGATCGGAGACAGACCGGATACGCCCAAAGAGCGGCTGTCATAGCCGGCAGCGATGACGACCTCGTCCGCTGTCACCCAGCCCATGTGATCGACATGAACCCGGCCGGCTTCCACAGCATCCACAGTTCCGCGCACCCTGATGCCGTCCAGTGTGCGGAAATGATCCTCGAACGCCTGAAGCAGCGTCATGGCCGATACATTACCATCGCCAGCTACCCGCACGGCAGTCAGGCCTTCCCTTATACCGAGGTCCTGATGGAAATTATCGGAAATAGATGTCAGTACGGCGCCCGTGGACCTTAGACCTTCAGGCGCCTCCCCGTCTCCAGATGGGCAAACGTAATAGCTGTGGCCCTCAAGGACTTCCTGCCACAAAAAGCGCAGGCTTTGCGGCCAAAACGGCATCAGGTCATGCCAGGCGATTTGCGCGGCCTTGAGCCGGCGAAAACTAAAAGCGGGATCAGGATCACTCATCGCTTCCATGGCCGGAGCAATCATGCCGGCCGCAATACCCGAGGCCGTATTGCCCGGCGCATCCTTTGCGATCAGTGTTACCTGATGGCCACTGGCCTGAAGCGCAACCGCAATGGTCAGGCCGGTAATACCACCGCCGACGATGAGGACTGATTGAGAAGAAGACTTGGCCATGTTTTCGACCTACGCGATTCCAGGCTGAGGCGCCATGCGACACGTAGGCTTTTTATGAAGGCGTGGGAGGAATGGTACCGCCTCTCAGGCTTGAACTGAGGACCTCCGGTTCCACAAACCGGCGCTCTAACCAACTGAGCTAAGGCGGCACATCATCGCGAGGGGCATCCTCTAATATGGTGCAAGAGGATGATCAAGCCCCTAAAGCAGCAAACTGCCAGATTTGTGTGAAAATCATAGACCGCCAGGCTTTAATCTCTCCGTAAAGCCAAGCCAGTAGTGGCTATCCTTTTCACAACACACATGGTTTCATACAAAAAAGCGCCCCGATATTATCGGAGCGCTTTGACCGAACTGGAGTTTTAACCCAGTTGCCATTTTACCGTGGTTCGAAGAATGGAACCTGTTTTCACGTCACCCTGGGATGTATCGACCCGCCCCTTGTCCTGCACCATGCGTACAGTCGCCGGACCGAAGCCATAATTGCCGGGACTTTCAGACAGAGCCGTGCAGTGAACGTGTCCTGACTTGTCCAGTACGGTACATTCCACGGTCGCTGTACCTTCAACTTCATTGTCCGCTGCGCGCGCCGGATAATATTGACCCAATGCGTTCGCATCAGGGAAACGCGCCCATCGGGCTTTGACGTAGGGATCCGCAGGCGCCGCAGAAGACGAGTTGCCGACGCCCTCGCTGATAACCGGGGGGGCTTTCACTCCGTCATCCGGCTTTGCATTTACCTTCGGATCAAGGGGAACAGTCGGTATATTGGCCGGAGCCGCCGCGACAGGCGTATGCGCCACAATCACATTTTTTGGTGCCGGAGCAGGATTGGCTGGTGGTGGCGGCACCGGTTGTTTGTAGAATTCCACAATGGTTGCCGGCGGCTCAGGTGTGTTTTCAACCAGGGCCGCCGTGAAAGTTTGATTGAAAAAATAGTAGAGTAGCGCCAGATGCAAAAGAACAGCAAACAATATGCCCCAATAGAATGAAGCAGGCAGCTTCTTTGATTTCGGCGTATCAAATATAGGCGAGTGAAAGCTGTGAACAGCTTCTGTCATAATAAATCTCCTCCATGATTATTAAACCACGCAGAAGGGATAACAGCCCGCCCCGGCAAATCGTCACCGATACAATGCTGTACGCACCTGCATCAACGAGTATAGCTTAGTTGCTTTTCTTGATATTGATATCAAGATACTACCGTTTTGGATTTGACGCAATCGTCAAATTGATAGCCATTCGCAAAATCATTTCCCTTAACGTCAAGCGAAAAAAAAACGCCCTGGATTTTCACCCAGGGCGTTTGATTGTCGTGGGTAACCCGGCCTTAGCCGAGTTGCCACTTGTAAGTAAATTTCTTGCGGTCTCCGTCACGCAGTTCACCCACTGAGCTGGGAGTGACCTTGGCATAACGAATAAACAATTTCACCGTTGCAACCCCAAACCCATAGCCTTTTGGGCTTTCGTTCAGGATGTTGCAAGACGTGACCTTGCCCGAAGAATTAACGGCGCAGTCGATCGTGACCGTACCTTCAACTTCATCATTCGCCGCACGATCCGGATAGGAGTCCGACATTTCGCTCGAACCCGGAACTTTCCAGTCCCCGCCGACATAGTGAGGTCCTGGTGGAGTCACAGGTGGCGGCGTACCGGTATTCATCACGGCTGGCGGCTCTTTGTATTCTACGCGCTTTTCCTGGGGAACAGGCGGCACGGGAATAGGTGGCGGCGGCGTAATGTTCGGCTGAGGCGGCGCTTCACGTGGTTGAACCACGGGAGGGGGCGGCGCCT
>CAMLIY010000132.1 GCA_946480125.1 uncultured Asticcacaulis sp. | reverse complement strand
CGACCAGTCGCCGATCGGCCGTACGCCGCGCTCCAATCCGGCCACCTATACCGGCGCCTTCGGTCCGATCCGCGACTGGTATTGCGGCCTGCCGGAATCGAAGGCGCGCGGCTATGGCCCCGGCCGCTTCTCGTTCAACGTCAAGGGCGGCCGCTGCGAAGCCTGTTCGGGCGATGGCCTGATCAAGATCGAAATGCACTTCCTGCCTGATGTCTACGTCACCTGCGATGTCTGCAAGGGCAAACGCTATAACCGCGAAACGCTCGACATCTCGTTCAAGGGCTATTCGATCGCCGATGTGCTCGACATGACCGTTGAGGAAGGCGCCGAGGTCTTCAAGGCCGTGCCGACCATTCGCGACAAGCTGGAAACGCTCAAGCGGGTCGGACTCGGCTATATCAAGATCGGCCAACAGGCGACGACGCTTTCAGGTGGCGAGGCCCAGCGCGTCAAGCTGTCCAAGGAATTGTCCAAGCGCGCCACCGGCAAAACATTATATATCCTAGATGAGCCGACCACCGGCCTGCACTTCGAAGACACACGCAAGCTGCTGGAAGTGCTGCACGAACTGACCGACAGCGGCAATACGGTTGTCGTGATCGAGCACAATCTTGACGTCATCAAGACGGCTGACTGGCTGCTCGATTTCGGCCCGGAAGGCGGCGATGGCGGCGGCGAGATTGTCGCTTACGGCACACCCGAACAGGTGGCGGCCAACGACAAAAGCTGGACCGGCAAGTATCTCAAGGGCATGCTGGCAAAGCACAAGAAACGTCATCTCGAACCCGCGGAATAGTTCGCCTGAAAAGGGCGACGCGCTTAATATCCGTTAACCCTTTTTCGGCACTGTAGCGGCATGAAAAGCCTGAGTCGTGCCCCCTTCGCCTTGATGGTCAGCCTGCTGACCCTGTCGCTTGTCGCCTGTTCCGGCAAGAAAGAGGCCCATACGCCTGAAGGAGAGCATAGTATGCAAGCCCACGGCGGTTCACCGGTCTCCAAATGGACCTATGATGGCGATACCGGACCGGACCATTGGGCGCAACTCGGCGGCGCCTCGGCGGTCTGCGGGGATGGGCAGCGACAATCGCCGGTCGATATCGTTGGTCAGCCGAAAATGCAGATGTCTCACATCCTGCTGAACTATAATTCAGTTACCGCCACCATTCAGAATACAGGAAAAACGATACGCGTCGTGCCGGCAAACGGCGGCGACCTCGAACTGGACGGCGCCAAATACGCGCTGAAGTCGGTCGAGTTCCACAGCCCCAGCGAACACGCGATCAATGGCCACCATTCAACGCTGGAAAGCCAGTTCGTCCATGTCGATGACAAGGGCCATACGGTGATTGTGGCCGTCCTGTACGATATCGGCGTGGCCGATCCGATGCTCGGTTCGCTGTGGACATACCTGCCGTCCGATCCGGGCCAGCCAGTGCCCCTCGCCGATCTGTTGATCAATGCCCAGGATCTGATGCCGGGCACGGAGGATTTCTACGTTTATTCGGGTTCGCTGACCACGCCCCCCTGTACCGAGGAAGTGACCTGGATG
Source organism: uncultured Asticcacaulis sp. (assembly GCA_946480125.1). Next base: position 7,007 of record CAMLIY010000132.1, on the reverse strand, counting down.
ATTTACGCGTCGCCACTGACGGTCAGCGCCGAACAGGCAGATGCCTTTCAACGCTTGATCGGTCCGAATGCGCGTCCCTTGCAGGCGCGGCATGATCGCGACTTTTTCCGACTGGCCGGCACCAATTAACCCGCGGCCTTTTCCTCTACCTTTTGGGTTTTGATCTTGCCTCGCAAAACGCGATAGGCCGCAACCGGCGCGCCAAGCTGGATGGCGGCCATCAAGGGCGCGACAATGGCGAAGGTTAGCAGCAGGGCGATCACCGATGCTGGTGTCAGAAAAGTCGACAGACTGGTCAGGTTGGGCATGATCATGTCACCTGTCACTTTCAGTCCTAAACTCAGTACCTGTATGGCTTCGATAATCTTGTCGCACAGAAACCGCACGACTATGGCCAAGGCCAAGGCGGTGGCGTAGCCGGTGAAAAGCGACCAGAAACGCGTATGGGTCAGGGTGAAACTACCCAAAATATCAATCCGTTGTGCTTCAAAGCTTTGGGGGCCATTGAGCGACAAACGTAAGCCCAGCCATATTGACATGCCGAGACCAATGATTGCACTTAGTGTCTGGATACCTGTCGCGGCCTGTGGACTGACATTACCAGCCAAAAGTCCGGCCAGGCTGCCAATCACGCAAATACCTGTAAACAGGCATATAGTCACAATTACACTAACGGCGCGGACGATGATCATTCGCAATTCCTGGCCGCCAAAGGCCAGAAAACCCATGCGATCATTGGTATCGCCCGATAATATCCGGCACAGGGCACAAACCAGAACCGATGTCATTAATATGTAAACAGGCATGCAGAAGGCTGCTGCCAACAAAATTTGCTGCATTATCCGGGCAACATAGGCCTGATCGAACTTGGCCGCGCTCATGGTCGGGTCATTGACCAGCATATTGTTGAAAGCGACCAGTTCCGGTCCCGCCACCTGTACCATAATCAAGCTTATGATACCGTAACCTACTAAGGTAACAGCCCCCCAGAAGGCAATCAGCTTCGGCCGCTCGCGGATAATACGGAAGCCTTCGAAGGCAAAATCGAATGTCAGGTTCATAAACGGATCTCAGCCGCCCGCACATTCGCGGACAGTCTATTTAGACCTGATCGCCATGATCTGCCTATAGGCAGACGCCAAAAATCCGACAATCAAAGGTAAAAGTCCGAAAATAACCAATGCAAATAACGCATTATAAAGAGAGATAAATGTCCTGCCCGTATCGTAGCGCAAGCCCAGCGCACAGGCAAAACCAGCCGCTAAAGCAAATGGCACAGTGATCCCTATCAGACCGATGAACAGCCTGCCGACCCTGCCGGCGCTTAATCCAAGCGCATTCAGCGTCACCAGTTTACGGCCACTGATATTGGCAGCGGGCATCAGGGCAAATTTCAGCCCGACAAAAAGCAGGAACAGCACACCGGCAATGATATAGAGAATAAAGACATAATCGGCGCCACTGTGACGTTGCCATATAGCACTTACGGCCGCCATGGAATTATCATAACCGGTCGTCAGCCCGGACATATTAAGCGCTATCGCGAAGACGAGGCAGATCGCCGCCGCAACAAGAATAACAAATGCAGCCATTATCAAAAACGCGAGGAACAGGCGCAGTTCCGCCCGCGCGATCTGAACGCCGCCAAATCCCAGACCTTCCTCTTTGGCGGCTTTGCCAAAGAGCGCTATGCGATAAAGCGCCCCTTGTGAAATAAGCGCCATAAATAACAGGCCTAAAATTAAGACGAGCGGCGCGATTGGGGATGGCACGTAATGACCAGCCAGAAGCAAAGGGCCGCCGGCTATGACCGCAAATAACAGCATAAGCGCCAGCCAGGCGTCAGTCCAAGCCTTTGGCAGGAATGACACGGCCGCTGCCCAGCCTTTTATAACCGAAAAATCCACACTCATCTTGCCCCCGCCATGACCCGCTGCGTGATGTCAGGCCAATTATGACCTACAAACAAATCCATCGGTTTTAAAAGCTTATTTCGTAAATACCGTCGCATTTCCCCTTCGCCCTTGCTATATCGCCACACCATGACAATCCTTCCTTCCCCTGTTCACGTTATCGGTGGCGGTCTCGCCGGTTCCGAAGCCTGCTGGCAACTGGTCTCCGCCGGTGTGCCGGTTATCCTGCACGAAATGCGCGGCGCGATACGTGACGGCCAGCCGATCACCACCAATGCCCACCATACCGATGGTCTGGCTGAACTTGTGTGTTCAAATTCGTTTCGCTCAGATGACTGGCAATTCAACGCCGTCGGTCTGTTGCATGAGGAAATGCGCCGCGCAGGCTCGCTGATTCTGGCCAGCGCCGACAATCATCAGGTGCCGGCTGGCGGCGCCCTGGCCATGGACCGCGATAATTTCAGCGCCGCCGTCACCGAAGCGCTTGCCAATCACCCGCTGGTTAAGATTGTTCGTGAAGAAATCACCAGCCTGGCCGATAAGGACTGGGAAAACGTGGTGGTAGCCACCGGCCCCCTCACCTCCGAGGCCCTGTCGCAATATGTGCTCGATGTTTCCGGCGAAGGCCAGCTGAGCTTCTTCGACGCCATCGCGCCGATCATCCATTACGACTCGATTGATATGTCTAAGGCATGGAAGCAATCACGCTACGATAAGGAAGGCCCAGGCGGCGATGCGGCGGCCTATATCAACTGCCCTATGGATAATGTTCAGTACGAAGCCTTTATCGACGCCCTGCTCGATGGTCCCAAGGCTGAGTTCAAAGATTGGGAGCACGTCCCCTATTTCGATGGCTGCCTGCCGATCGAAGTCATGGCCGAGCGCGGTCGCGAAACCCTGCGCTACGGTCCGATGAAGCCGGTAGGGCTTACTAACCCTCACAACCCGACCGTAAAAGCACATGCAATCATTCAGCTCAGGCAGGATAACGCCTTGGGAACGCTGTATAATATGGTCGGCTTCCAGACCAAGCTGAAGCATGGCGCTCAGGCCGATGTCTTTCGCATGATCCCCGGCCTGGAAAACGCCCAGTTCGCGCGTCTCGGCGGTCTCCACCGCAATACCTTCATCCAGTCGCCCAAAATCCTCGACCGTGAACTGCGTTTGAAATCGCATCCGGCCGCGCGTTTCGCCGGCCAGATCACCGGCGTGGAAGGCTATGTCGAAAGTGCCGCCATTGGCTTATTGGCTGGACGTTTCGCCGCCGCGCAGGCGCTGGGCAAGACGCTTTCGGCTCCGCCGGAAACAACGGCACTCGGCGCCCTGCTGAACCACATTACCATCGGCCATCTTGAAGGCGGGTCATTCCAGCCTATGAACATCAACTATGGCCTGCTGCCGCAGCTTGAAGCGCCGAAGGTCGATGAAGCGGGCCAGAAAATCCCCCTGAAAGAACGTGGACGCGCCAAAAAACGTCTGATGAGCCTGCGTGCCTTGAAGGATCTGACGGACTGGCTAAATATGGCCTGAATTGGCGGCTATTCCGTCTGAGTTAATTTCCTCTGAGGCTCCGTCTTGCGTTCGTTGAAGTGTCTTATCTCTGCTGCCTTCCTCGTACTTGCTGGTTGCGGTACGACTAAAACGACGGAAACTGTGTATTTGCCGGTGGCCGCACCGGTCTTCCCCAGTTCGCTGACGCCGCTGCCGATCATGCTGTTCAATCAGACCAAGCAGGGACGTAAGCTTTTTACACTGAACGCCGAATTCCCCTACTGTGATCCCGGCACCGGCATGGTGATCGTGGTGCCCAAATGGTACGTAACCGACTTCGCCTCTGTGCCGTGGTATGGCCAGACCGTTATCGATCCGCAAGGCCCGACTGCCCGCGCCGCCATTATTCATGACTGGCTTTACACCATCGGCGAACCCGGTAAGCGCGATGTGGCTGACGGTATCTTCTACCGTGCCATGATCAAATATGGCGTGCCGGAATTCCAGGCGCGCATCGCCTATAATGCGGTCCACATTGGTGGCCAGGGCGGCTATGGCCTTGCAGGTGACTGGCAGTTTATCGATCCGGCGCATCAGGACATCAAACAGCTTGCGCCCTTCCCAAAGCCACGCACTGGTGCCGTGCGGATTATGCCAAAATGCCAGGGCTTCAATGAATTGATCCAATCCGGCTGGCGCGCTTATCCGGAAAAGCCTGTGGTCACATCCGTGCCGCCGCCGGTCGTGGTAACAGAAAAGCCGTTCGACGACGTGCTGAAAAAGTTGCCTTCATGGCCTGGAAAAAAGAAGAAAGACTAGATGCGTCCTGTCACATAGGACCATAATAGCCGGAACCGCTTGGTAAGAGGTCCGGGCTTACCGCCCTGCCAGTAAATTGCTGCCAAGGATGAGGGCAAGGCCAAAGGTATCAATGCGGTAGTCAGGCCTTTAGCCGCTTTTGCCGCCTCGCGTTTCAAATGCGTGAATTCCATGTCTCCGGCATCGCTGAGGCCATGCGATGCCTTGATCTGGGTCATGCCATACAGGCGCGCGATATCGGTTAGCAACGCCTCTTCGCCAAGTATTCTAGTCGCCAGTTTGAACAGGTTACCCTCGCCGCGATCGACTACACCGAGCGCATCCTTGATGGTCAATGGCCCCTTATCAAGCAAAGGCATCTGGCCTTCGATCTGATCACGGAAAACGGCCGGCGATAAATCGTAACGCGCGATCACCGCTTTAAGCGCTTCAGTAAGAGGGTGATAGCGGACCGCTCGTCCTTGCTCGATCTCATCAATCGCCTCATACCACCAGCGCAAGCGAATTTCGCCCATCAGTGGATCGGTTGTACGCTCCGGGATATCGCGCAAGGTTTCCAGAAAGGCGAACAATACCATCACATCCGCGCGCTTTTCAGCGTCAGGGATAAAGGTACAGGCAAGACGAACGTCCTCCGATTTTGGCAACAGGTCAGAGGACGTCACAGGCTTACCCAAAAATGGTCTGGTACATGGCCATGCTGGCCAGCATTGGTAGCGACAACAGCGTATTGATACGGCTGAACACCATGGCTTTTTTGGCGGCGGCGGCCTTCTGCTCCGGTGTGAAACCTTCGCGGATACCCAGTGCAATCTTCTGTGCCGGCCAGATAGCGTGCCAGACGTTCATAAACATGATCAGGCCCAGCCACATGCCGAAACCAATGAAGATGAACTGAGCATTCTCCTTATCAAAGCCGAAGACATAGCCGCCGGCGCCAGGCGCTGCGAAACCAAAGCTCAGAGCCTGAATGATATAGCCGCGCAGCCAGGCCAGAGCCAGGCCCAACACCACAGTGAACAGTGCCGCATAACGGAACCAGAACAGGGCTTCCGGGGCAATATATTGGCTGATAGCCGGTTTCAGATCCGCCGGAATATCGGGCATGACACGGATCTGCACAAAGTTGAAATAGTAGAGCAAACCTATCCACAACACGCCGCTGAGCACATGCGCCCAGCGCAAAACCGCCGTGAGGAAAATGGCGTCAAATCCGCCGGGCGAATGCATGCCGAAGCCAATTATAACCACGACGGCCAGCGCCAGACTGACAATCATCACATTACGAAAATTACTGAGGAAACCAGCCATGACATGCCCCTGCCGTTTGGTTGAAGAAAGTCGCACCATAGGCGAACTCTGCGGACAAAGCAAAACGGCCTCCGCTCCGGAGGCCGTTCATTGCCTTAAGGCATTTGCCTAGGCTTTTTACCATTTTTCAACCCGCCAAGATCAATGACTTCGGCATCTGGATCATTCCGGTTAACTCCCCAGATCAGGATAATCGGGAGGGCGACATAGATCGACGAATAGGTGCCGATCAGGATACCGAAGACCATGGCGAAGACCAATGGGAAAAGCGCCGGACCACCAAGGAACAGCATGCCGGCCAGGGCCAGGACAGCCGTCGAGCCGGTGATGATGGTCCGCGACAGACGTTCGTTTTCCGAAAGGTTAATGATATCGGCCAGCGGCGTCTTCTTGAACTTGCGCAGGTTTTCCCGCAACCGGTCGAATGTGATGACCTTTTCGTTCATCGAATAACCGATGACCGTCAGAAGCGCCGCGATCGAGGTCATGGTGAATTCGATGCGCAGAAAGGCCATCATGCCGACTGTGAGCGCGACATCATGCAATACGGCGATGACGGCGCCCGAACCAAATTGCAGGCCCGACGGAAAACGGATCCAGATATAGACCAGCATCAGCAAAAGCGCCGCGCCCAGCGCCAGGAAGCCCGACCGCAACAGTTCGGCAGAGACCTTGGGACCAACGACTTCGGTGCGCTTAAACGTAATGCCAGGCACGGCGGCGGCGAGCTTGGATTTCACCGCCTCAACGCCGTCATTATTTTGCTCCTGAGCGCTCAGCTTGAACTTGATAATTACGTCACGCGGGCTGCCGAAGGCCTGGACAGAGGCATCCTCGGCGCCAAACGTGGTCATGCGGGCACGCAGATCGCCAAGATTAGCGGCGGCCGGTGTCTCGACTTCCAGCACGTTACCGCCGGCGAAATCGGTGCCGAGGTTCAGGCCCTGCGTGAGCAGCACCACAATGGTGGCCACAATGGCGAGACCTGAGATGATGGCAGCGACAGGCGCATACTTCGTAAATCGGAAGTGGAACTCGGTCGGCAGGTTTTTAATCAGTGGCCAATGCATGGGCTTGGAACCTTAAATCGGAAGTTTTTTGGGCTTGGTGGCGCGATACCACCAGCCAAGCAGAACCTGGCTGACCAGGATGGCCGAGAAGACCGACGTGAACACACCGATCATCAACGTCCAGGCGAAACCGCGCACCGGGCCGGCACCAAATACGAACATGATCAGGGCTGAGATCAGTGAAGTGATGTTGGCGTCCATAATCGAAACCAGGGCGCGCGAGAAACCGACATCGAGCGCGGCAATAGGCTTGTGGCCGCTGCGTTCTTCGTCACGGATCCGTTCGTAGATCAGCACATTGGCATCGACGGCCACGGCGAGGCTGAGGATCAGACCGGCGACGCCCGGCAAGGTCAGGGTGGCCTGGAAGAAGGTCATCGCAGCGATGATCAGCACCAGGTTC
>CAMLIY010000131.1 GCA_946480125.1 uncultured Asticcacaulis sp. | reverse complement strand
GTGATCGCCGAAATCGAAACCGACAAGGCGACGATGGAAGTCGAAGCCGTCGATGAAGGCAAGATCGAAGCCCTGCTGGTTGAGGCCGGCACCGAGGGCGTGAAAGTCAATACGCCGATCGCTCGCCTGGAAGGTGGGGTTTCATCCCCCGCGCCGGCGCCGGCTGCGGCACCGGCTGAAACGAAAGCCGAAGCGCCTGCCGCTGAACCTGCGCCTGCGGCGGCCAAGCCTGTCGCGGCGCCCATCGAATCGAAGCCCGATTGGCCCGAAGGTACGCCAACTGTAAAGATCACAGTGCGCGATGCGCTGCGTGACGCCATGGCGGAAGAAATGCGCCGGGACGACAAGGTCTTCCTGATGGGTGAGGAAGTCGCGCAATACCAGGGCGCCTACAAGGTGTCTCGTGGCCTGCTCGAAGAGTTCGGCGAGCGCCGCGTCATCGATACGCCGATCACCGAAATGGGTTTTGCGGGTATTGGCGCGGGTTCGGCCATGGCCGGTCTTAAGCCGATCATCGAATTCATGACGTTTAACTTCGCCATGCAAGCCATTGATCACATTCTGAATTCGTCCGCCAAGACGCTTTATATGTCCGGCGGGCAGATCAAGTCGTCGATCGTCTATCGTGGGCCGAACGGCGCGGCCGCCCGCGTCGGCGCCCAGCATAGCCAGGACTACAGCGCCTGGTACGCCCAGATCCCCGGCCTCAAGGTCATCGCCCCTTACGATGCCGCCGATGCCAAGGGGCTGCTGAAAGCCGCCATTCGCGATCCGAACCCGGTCGTGTTCCTTGAGCACGAAATGATGTACGGCCTCGAATTCGACATTCCGGAGGGCGACGACGACTTTGTCCTGCCCATCGGCAAGGCTAAGATCCAGAAAGAAGGCAAGGACGTCACCATCGTCGCGCACTCGCGCATGGTCGGTTTCGCGCTTAAAGCCGCCGAACAACTGGCGGCGGAAGGCATCGATGCCGAAGTCGTCAACCTGCGCACCCTGCGTCCGCTCGACACCGATACGGTCATCGCTTCGGTGAAGAAGACCAACCGTCTGGTCACGGTCGAGGAAGGCTGGGGGCCCTGTGGCGTAGGCGCTGAAATCGCCGCGCGTGTGACCGCCGAAGCGTTCGACGATCTCGATGCCCCGCCGGCCCGTGTCCACCAGGAAGACGTGCCGATGCCTTACGCCGCCAATCTCGAAGCCATGACTGTGCCCAGCGTTGAAAAGATCATCGCAGCCGTCAAGCTCGTTTCGTACAAGTAAGGGAAGCCCAGCATGACTGATATTCTGATGCCGGCCCTGTCGCCTACCATGGAAGAGGGCATTCTGGCGAAGTGGCACGTCAAGGTTGGCGATACCGTCGCCGCCGGTGACGTGATCGCTGAAATCGAAACTGACAAGGCAACGATGGAAGTCGAGGCCGTTGATGAAGGTACGATCGAGGCGATACTCGTCGAAGCCGGCACCGAAGGCGTGAAGGTCAATACGCCGATCGCCCGCCTGGCGGGTGGCGATGCCAAGCCGGCGCCCCAAAAAACGCAAGAAAAGGCGGCACCTGCGGTTGCCTCGACAGCTGCTGCTACAGCCGAACCAAAGAAAGAGGCTGAAGCCAAGGCCGCCCCGGTTGCCGCCAGTGCTCCGGCACCTGCCGCTGCTTCTGGTGCCCGGGTCGCCGCATCGCCGCTGGCGCGTCGTCTGGCCGAGATCAACAAGCTCGACCTGAAGGCCATTCCCGGCTCCGGTCCGCATGGCCGCGTCATCAAGCGCGATATCGAAGCCGCTCTGGCGGGTGGTACAGGCAAGGCAGCATCGGCAGCTTCGGCGGGTGCGTCTGCTGAACCGCGTAAGGCGCAGTCCCTTGAGCAGATGGGTATTCCCGCCGGTTCCTATGATCTGGTGCCACTCAACAATATGCGCAAGGTCATCGCCCGTCGCCTGACCGACAGCTTCCGCGATATCCCGCACTTCCCGCTGACCGTTGATATCGAACTCGACAACCTGCTGGCGGCGCGTACCAAGATCAACACGGCGCTGGAATCGCAGGGTGTGAAGGTGTCGGTCAATGATATCGTTATTCGTGCGGTAGCCCTGGCGCTCAAGCAGGTGCCGGAAGCCAATGCGTCGTTTACACCCGAAGGCATCGCCCTGCACCACAATGCTGACGTTGCCATGGCCGTGGCCATCGATGGCGGCCTGATCACCCCGATTATCCGCAAGGCCGAAACCAAGTCCCTGTCGCAGATCGCCAAAGAGACCAAGGATCTGGCGGCGCGCGCCCGCGACATGAAGCTGAAGCCGGAAGAATTCCAGGGCGGCACCTTCTCGGTGTCCAACCTCGGCATGTTCGGCATCAAGCAGTTCGCCTCGATCATCAACGAGCCCCAGGGCTGTATCCTGTCGGTCGGCGCCGGCGAACAGCGTCCCGTCGTTAAGAATGGCGCGCTCGCCGTAGCCACGGTCATGACCGTGACCCTGACCTGCGATCACCGCGTCGTCGACGGTTCCATTGGTGCGAAATATATCAACGCGCTGAAGAACCTGCTCGAAGATCCGATTAAGATGCTGGCGTAACATCTTACGATGTTACGCTTTTTTCTCCGCTCAAGTGCCGCTGGGCTCGCCGCATCGCGGCGGCGGGCGGTCGCCCTTGCCGGGACACGATTAGTCATCGTCAAGTCCCGGAGTTATCGTGAGGTAGTCACATGACTTATGATCTCGTTGTTATCGGTTCCGGCCCTGGCGGATATGAAGGCGCCATTCGCGCCTCGCAAAACGGCCTGAAAGTCGCCATTGTCGAGCGCGAACTCTTGGGCGGTATCTGCCTGAACTGGGGCTGTATCCCCACCAAGGCCCTGCTGAAATCGGCCGAAGTGTTCGATAAAATCAATCACCTGTCGGACTACGGTCTGACCGGTGAAAAGCCCGCCTACGATTTTGAGAAGGTCATCAAGCGTTCGCGTGACGTAGCCAAGCAGCTCAACAGCGGCGTCGGCTACCTGATGAAGAAGAACAAGATCGACGTGATTGAAGGCTTCGCCAGCCTGTCACCCGGCAAGGACGCCCCGAAAGTCACCGTCAAGCTCAACAAGGGCGGTGAGCAGGTCGTCGAAGCGAAAAACGTGATGCTGGCCGTCGGCGCGCGCGCGCGTGAAATCCCCGCCATCGGCGCGGTGTCGGACGGCGATCGCATCTGGACCTACCGCAACGCCCTGTCACCCAATCGTATGCCGAAGTCGCTGGTCGTCATCGGCTCCGGTGCCATCGGCATTGAATTCGCCAGCTTTTACAGGTCGTTAGGCGCGGAAGTTACCGTGGTGGAAGCGCTCGATCGCATCCTGCCGGTTGAGGACAAGGAAGTCTCCGCCGAGGCCCAGAAGGCTTTCGAAAAGCGCGGCTTCAAGTTCCGCATCGGCGCGAAAGTGACCAAGGTCGAGAAGTCCGCTTCCGGCGTCAAGGTCTCGGTCGAAGTTGGTGGCAAGTCGGAAGTGCTAGAAGCTGAGGGCTGCATCGTCGCTGTAGGCATTGTGGCCAACACTGAGAACCTCGGCCTTGAAGCGCTCGGCGTCGAGATGGATCGCGGTCACCTGAAAAACGACAACCACGGCAAGACCAACGTCAAAGGCCTTTACGCCATCGGCGACTGCGCCGGGCCGCCCTGGCTGGCCCACAAGGCGTCTCACGAAGCCATCCATGCGGTCGACTATATCGCTGGCAAGAAGCTGTCCAACCTCAATCCGCCGATACCCGGCTGTACCTATGCCACGCCGGAAGTGGCCAGCGTTGGTATCACCGAACAGGGCGCAGCGGAACAGAAGCTCGATGTCAAGATCGGCCGCTTCCCGTTCAAGGCCAATGGCAAGGCGATCGCCGCCGGTGAGTCGGGCGGCTTCGTAAAGGTGATCTTCGACAAGAAAACCGGCGCATTGCTGGGCGCTCACCTGATCGGCGCCAATGTCACCGAGATGGTGCAGGGCTTCTGCCTCGCCATCACCATGGAAGCCACGGAAGAGGACCTGCAAGGCACCGTCTTCCCGCACCCAACCATGTCGGAAGCCATTCTTGAAGCGTCGCTCGATGCCGATGGCCGGATGATCAATCTCTGAGGATTTACTCGGAAGCTATTGAGTTTAAAGCCGTCTCGGTTTTCTGAGGCGGCTTTTTCATGCGCGCCAAAAGCCGATTGCGCATTTTCAGGAAAGGCTGTTCAATGATGATGTGCATGACGGTCGCAAAGCCAATAGCGGTGACATAGAAGACAGCAATTGCCATCCAGCCTGACATCCAGGCCTCCGGCAACAAACGTGTATCGAGGTGGTAGACCATCTTCTGGGACAGATAAAAGCTGTAGGAGATGGCGGCGATAAAGCCGAGGCCGCTCCAGCGCATAAACTGGATGTGCGCTTCCACATCGAGCAGGGCGGAAAGCAGCAGGGCTATACCGAGCGAGAACAGCGGATAGAAAACCGCGCTGCCGATCTCGCTCAAAATCTGGTTGTCCTGAACATTCATGGCACCCGTGATACCCAGACACAGGGCGGCTACCGGCAGGAGGATAATGGGCCGAGCGTAACGCTGCCACATATCGCGATGATACAGTCTGACCGCTGCCAGACACACGCCCATCAAAAGTCCGTCGATCCGGCAATAGCTGGGATAATAGATATGCTTGAGGAATTCGGCCGGCCCGGCGCCGTGGGCCTGCCAGTCCAGCCAAAGGCTGTGTCGCAGCCATATGCCGCCCACCAGGATCACGCCTGTAAAAGCGAATGGAATCCACGTGCGCTTAAGCCAGCGAAACAGCAGGATAAGCACAGGCAACAGGAGATAGAAGTGCTCCTCGACGCAGAGCGACCAGGCATGGCTGAAAGTGCGCGCCGTGCGGATATCCAGCCCGAAATTGACGGTGAAGGTGAAGAAACGCCAGGCCGGCGCCATGGTCGGGCCTTCGCGTAAAGTGGGGAAGACTATGTACAGGAGCAGGATGAGCCAGAAAGCCGGCAGAATGCGAAAGGCCCGCTTGAGGTAGAAGATGCGCAGATCCGGCACATCTCCTCGACGCACGGGCTTCAAGAGTTCGGTGCCGATCAGATAGCCGCTGAGAACGAAGAAGATATCGACACCGAGCCAGCCGAACTGCTGCCAATAGGTCCAGAATGCGGGCGGCATTTCACCTGGCATATGCGTTGCGGCGACCAGTAATATGGCCAGGCCGCGCAGAATGTCCGGCCCGATCGCCCGTTTTTCGGTCATGTCCACTCACCCTTCGATATCTGACGCTATCATTTCGAATAGAGAATTTATCCCTGTCGTCGTACTATTTTTGCGGGGCGATCAAGGAGATAAATATGCCCAAACCTGGTGAATCAAATGACGATACCGTCGAGCGCGTTCTGCACGAATATAAAGAAGGCGACCTGAAAAGCGGCAGCGGCGACAAGGTGAAGACCCGCAAACAAGCCGTTGCCATTGCTTTGAGCGAGTCGGGTCAGTCAAATAAGAAGACTAAGGCAGAAAACCGCAAGGCCTTCGCCCGTAAGGACACGAAATAATTAGGCTTTCAAGCCGAGCCAGATACGCACGGCAGGTATGCGGCGGAGAATCAACCATTCAACCAATCCAATAATGATCAGGCTGATGCCGAGCACCGGCAGGAATATGCCCAGCCCAACGATAATCAGTGCGAGGCCTGGCGCCAGTCGTTCGTCCGGCAGTATTTGGGGCGCACCGAGCCTATCGGAAGGCCGGCGTTGCCACCACATGACAACCGCACTGACGCAAAGGGTCATCAGGCCGAGCGCGGTCATTACGCCAAGTGCCTGATTGAGTGGGCCGAACAACTGGCCCTCATGGGCGGCGATACCGTAACCGACGACCTGATCAAGCGGCTTTTTGTCGGCGAAGGTTTCCTGACTGATCACTTCCAGCATCATCGGATCGATCATCAGAGTGACGCGCTGCGGGCGATTGCCGGTATCGGATTGCAGTTTCCACAGCGTATCGTGCTTTGCCGGGGCGCTGAGCATAACGGGCGCCGGCAGATTGAGCGCGCGGGCGGTATCGAGCAAGGCATCCAGACGGCTGAGGTCTGTTGGCGCTATGCCTTCTGACTTAAGCGCCTTCTTTTCATCGGCGCGGCCCTGGCTCCAGGTTTGGGATACGGGTACCGGCGTCGCCATGGCACGCACAGATTTGAGGGCATTGCCCCAGACGAAAGTCCAGGGCAGGCCGGTCAGCAGCAGGAACAGCGCCAGGGCGGAGATATAGATGCCGGTGACCGCATGAATATCGCGCCAAAAGATACGTTTGCCCCTGTTGAGACGCGGATAGAGTAGTCCTGCAACGCCCTGAGCCTCGCGTGGCCACCACAGGTAAAGGCCGGTCAGGATCATAACTATGGCCCAGCACGCCGCCAGTTCGACGATAACCTGTCCGAATCGGCCGGCGAAAAGCTCGCCATGTATGGTCTTCACAACCTCCATAAAACGAGCCTCTTCAGGGACTTGCTTAAGTATCTTAAGGCTTTTGGGATGGACATAGACACGGATCTTGTCATCGCCTTTGAGCACAATGACTCGCGCCGCATCATGTATATCCGGCCGCACCTCGATTGCCTTGAACCGCGATCCCGGCACCGCCGCGATCGCCGCTTTCACCATAGATTCGGACGATTGCGGCACGCCCATAAAGGGCAGGTGATCATATTTCGCATCTATGGCGGTCTCGATCTGCGGTTTGAACAGATAGATCGGGCCGGTGATCGACAGGATAATGATAAAGGGAATGCAGAACAGACCGGCATAGAAATGCCAGCGCCAGAACATGCGATAGTCGATGATCTTTTGTTTCGCCTTTTCCATCGTCTAGTTCCGATACTTCAGTTCCAGCATGAAGCTGCGTTGTGGCAACGGATGCGAGACATAGGCCTGGTCATTATTAGCGTTATCGATGCCAAAACTGATTTGCGTGGCCTTTGTCAGGTCGTAGCTGAGGCGGGTATCGAGGAAAAAATATTCGGTCTGGTAGCCATAGGCATCGCCGCGCACCAGGCCGAACAGGTCGGAATTAGGCCGTGAGCCATAACGCCAGCCAATTGAGGCTTTCAGCTTTGGTGTAAAGGCATAGCGCAGATTGCCGTTGCTGCGCCATTTCGGAATACGCGGGAATTGCACGCCTTCGGAGGCGGGCGCCGAACTGTTTTTTTCGGTGCGGGCGTCCATCCAGGAGCCGCTGGCCTCGATCGTCAGGCCTTGCACCAGCAGATCATGCGATTCGAAAATCAGCTCGACGCCGTATTGGTTCATGCGGTCGATATTCTGATAGCGAGACACCACCGTGCCGTCATCGAGCAGGCCCTGATAGCTGAAAATGGCGTCGTCGATGGATTGGCCGAACAGACTTCCGGTCAGGGTGATGCGGTCGAAGCGACGCCGGGTGATCAGGCTGATATCGTGCGAGGTTTCAGGCTTCAGGTTCGGATCGAAGCTGGTGGGATCAATCGACGTCTGGCCGGCATTAATCTTTCCCTGGAACAGTTCGCCGACCGTTGGGAAACGCGTGGCGGTGCCCAGGCTCAATTGCAGGTTATAGGGACCGACATCGCCTTGCAGACTGGCCTTGGGGGAAAAGGCGCTGTCGTGGCGATCCGGGTAATATTGCAGCGGGCCACCGGCGCTGATGCCGCCATCAAAGGCGCGCCAGTCATCATAGCGGCCGCCAAGCGTCAGGACCGCGCGGCCGAGATCAATGGCGTCCTCGGCGAAGATGCCCGAAATCGTCGTCTTGCCCAAGGTGCGTGAGGCGAAAACCGGATTGGCCGCCGTGCGCCAGTTACTGACATTATAGGTGCTGGCGTCGGTCTGGTAGAGATTGGAGGCCACGCCAAAGGCCAGGTCATGGCGACCAAAGCTCTGCTCGATCGTGCCGTCGAAGGTCCACCAGCCGGGATGGTCATAAAGTGTCTGCTGGCCGGCGGGGCTGACCATATCGAGCGAGGTGCGCACATCCCACTTGCCGATATCGTAATGCGACAGGTTGGCGTTTACGTCCCAACCGCTCCAGTTGCCGGACAGGCGCAGGCCCATCAGGCTCTCGGTGCGGTCCATATCGGAATAGGTGACGCCCTTGGCCGTGTAGTTGACGCCATCAAAGCTGACCTTGGTGCCGGCGGCCGTCGGCAAAACCGTATTGCCATTGGCATCAAGGAGCCAGGAAACCGAATTGTCGAGATTTTGCTTTGTCTGCCACAGCATGGCCAGGGCATCGATTTTCCAGCCGTTATTCCAGGCGTAACCGACACGCAAGCGGGCCTGATCCTGGGTGACATCCACCGGTGACGCGGCGCCAAAGACAGGCGTGGCCAGTCGGTCATCCACGTAAGCGCCGGTGACAGGCGTATAGGTGCCGGCGGCTGTCGACTTGGTCAGCAGGTTATAGGTCATCGACTGGCCGGTATTCTCGAAATGGCGGAACGAGGCCCGCGCCGACCAGCCGCTGTCCTTCGCCTTGTAATCGAGGCCACCTTCGACCGAATAGCCGCTGAAGGTCTGGTCGAAGCCGTATTCCCTGAACGGCATGGTGAAGGCCTGAACGGAGCCGTAC
>CAMLIY010000130.1 GCA_946480125.1 uncultured Asticcacaulis sp. | reverse complement strand
GGCCCAGAGTTCATCCTGGGTGCATTGGCGTTTGCCGGCGGTATTGCCGTATCCAACCGTATAGGAGTCGCCGATAAATTCGATCTGGCGCTCATTGGGAGATGAGTGCGGTATTGTGAGCGTCATGCCAGCGGGGGCGAAGAAGCCGTCAAACGCGGTGGCTTCACCCTGGTTTTCACTGAATTTTTCCAAGTGAATATCATGCGCGTCAGGACCGAGACCGTCAATCCGGTAGTCGCGCGAACCGGGTTTGCTGATCGTTGTGATCTCTTTACCGTCAATATAAACTCTGTACTGATTTATAGTATCGTTAAAGGCAAGCGTGACTTCCGGACCTTTGAAGCGGGCCTCCCAATACACACCGGGCCAGGCATGCATCCAGCGCGTGGCGGCGCCATCCGGCCTTTGGCCGCTTCCCTCAAGGCCTCTGGCGTCGACCCGGCCTTCCACACGGGTGGAAAGCTGGACCATGTTGTTTGTTACCAGATGGTCACCGGGCGTAACGGCGTGTGCGTTTACGTTTTCTGCGGTTAAAAGGGGAAATAAGAGTAAACCGGTTTTCAGCAAACTGTGCATTGTCTCAACGCCTTTATTGTTATGCGCCGGACTATTTCAGGGTGCGCCAAGGTCGTCAAGGTGCGGGAGCGTCAAGATGGATGGCGGGCCCTTTCTTCGCTGGAATGGAGAAGATCGCTCATACAAGATGAAACAGCCATAACAGTAAAGGCATGGTTACCGCGCTCAGGCTGGTCGTCAGGGCCACAATGCCGGCCATCAGCGTGGCGTCGCCGCCCATATGGCGGGCCTGAACATAGGCCGCTGCTGCGCAAGGCGCCGCGCCACAGGCCAGGGCAATGCCCTGCGCCATACGGTCGCCGCCCAGGGCGTAGCAAATCGCCCAGGCGAGCACCGGCATGACCAGAATCTTGAACAGCGACACCAGCCCGACCAGAACCGGCCGCCGCCAGACATAACCAAAACTCAGGCCTGCACCGGCCAGGATCAGGCCGGTCGGTATGGCGGCCTGGCCCAGCATGTTGAGCGCTTTTTCAGCGAAGGGGATGGCGGGCACACGAAGGAAATTCAGTGCCAGCCCGACCAGGCAGGATGCGAAAATCGGATTGGTCAGCAGGGTCCTGGCGAACCAAAGGGGGGTGCGGTCAGGCACCGCGCCTTCGGGTTCGCCCCACTGGGCCAGCACCAATATGCTGATCATGTTGCTGGCCGGGATCAACGCGCTGATCGCCACCGCCGACAGGCTGTTGGCGTCCGGTCCGAAAATTGCGGCCGCCACCGGCACGAAAACGAAGGAATTGAAACGGATCAGGCCCTGAAAAACGCTGGTGAAAGTAGGGCCGGAGAGTTTCAGGAAGGGCTTGAGAACGAAACCAAAAGCCGCGCCGATAACCACCGAACCGACGACGCCGATAGTGATCGGGCCGGTGGAAAAACCGGAGAGGTTGGCGTGCCAGATGGCCGGGACCAGAAAGCCGGGATAAAGGACATAGACGGCGAATTTTTCGATCGGCGGCCAGACGGGCAAGGGCAGGAAGCCGGATTTCTTGAGGCCATAACCCATTGAGATCAGCAGGAAGACGGGGACGATGCCGTTGAGGATGGTAACTGAGGTCATGCGGCGGTGCTGAAAAGGAAGTAAGACACCCCACCACCATTTTCGCTTCGCTCAATGGTCCCCCTCCCCGACAAGCGGGGAGGTACAGATTCTTGATCCTCCCCGCTTGTCGGGGAGGGGGACCGCACGACGCGCTTTAGCGCGAGATGCGGTGGTGGGGTATCTGGCTTAAAGCGGTCCATACGCCGCGTCCTTCATGCGATCGAGCGCGCCCTGCAAGATATAGGCGGCGGCGGAGCGGTCGATGACCTCGGCGCGTTTGGCGCGGGTCAGATCCGCTTCCTCGATCAGGAAGCGGTTCATCACCGACGATGACCAGCGCTCGTCCCAGAAGGCGATCGGGAAATCACGCAACCGCAGCAGGTTCCGCGCGAAGGCGCGGCAGGACTGACAGCGTGGGCCTTCGGTACCGTCCATATTGACGGGCAGCCCGATCACCATACCGTCCGCCTCGCGTGTCGCCATCAGCTTGAACAGGCGCTGGGCCTCCAGGGTGAATTTCGACTTTTTGATCAGTTCCAGTGGCGAGGCGATGGTCAGGGAAATGTCAGACACGGCGACGCCAATGGTCTTTTCGCCCAGATCCAGCCCCAGCAAGGCACGGCGTGGCGGTAAGGCGCCCGCCAGTTCGGTAATGTCTATAACGGCCATGGGGCTGCTTTGGCGCTAATGGCGGCACGAGTCAATCCTTGCCGGATGGTTGCTGTTGAAATGGTTTTGGCGGGCAAATATTCGATGGAATTTGAATATTAATTCCATGTAATAAATTACCGTAATGTAATTAATGAAATTCCTGTAATACATTGATCCGATTTAATAATATTCATGTTTTAATTTCAATTCGACAAGAGTAGACGTGTATTCAGTTCTTCACGAGTATTCATCTTTCATCTGCTTAAAGCACTAAAGGAAATTCATCATGACCCGTTCACTCTTCATCACCGCCGCCCTGTCGTTTGTTGCCCTGACTGCCGGCGCCGCCAACGCTCAGGACCGTCAGCCCGCGCAAGTTCATGTGTCGGCTGGGAACGTCGATTTCAACAATGCCCGCGAAACGCGCGTTTTCTATGCCAAGCTCACTGCCGCCGCCCAGCGGGTCTGCGCCAGTGAAGTGTCCGATCCGATGACCAGCATGGCCGACGCCGCTTGCGAGCGTGACGCCGTTTCCGATGCTGTGAAACAGGTCGGCGCTCCGCAACTGAGCGCCATTAATGCTCGTCCGGATCTGGCCCCGGCCTATGCCGCGCGCGATGCCGCTACACGTCACAACTAACCGGGAAGGCCTCGTATGGCCACGCAGAAAGGCATGAGGGGCCAGTTTTGCATGACGCCCCCTTGCCAAATCCATCACCAGCCTTTAACCGGCTCCTTATAGAATTCAAGGAGTCTGGTCATGGCCATCGATGTGGCAACCGTCAAGAAAGTGGCGTCGCTCTCCCGCCTGCGGGAAAGTGACGAGCGCCTGCAATCGCTCGCCGGCGAGCTGAATGGCATTCTGGGCTGGATCGAACAGCTGAATGAAGTTGATGTCAGCGGCGTCGAACCAATGACGACCGCCATCGAAATGCCGCAGCCGATGCGCGAAGACGTCGTTAGCGATGGTGATAAGGTGGCGCAGATCGTCGCCAATGCCCCGAAGACCGTCGATGGCTTCTTCATCGTGCCGAAGGTGGTTGAATAGTATGAGCGATCTGACGAAACTGACCTTGAAGGCGGCGATTGACGGCCTGAAAGCCAAGACCTTTTCTTCCACCGAACTGACCAACGCCTTTATTGGCGCCATCGAGACCGCCAATCCGGCGCTCAATGCCTATGTTGAGCTGACCTTCGACAAGGCCCGCGAACAGGCCGCGACCTCCGACGCCAAGCTGGCGAAAGGTGAGGGCGGGGCCCTTGAAGGCGCGCCGCTCGGCATCAAGGATCTGTACTGCACGGCGGGGGTCCGCACCACGGCCTGTTCGGGCATCCTGGAAAACTTTGTGCCGACCTACGAATCGACCGTGACGCAGAACCTGTGGGATCAGGGCGCGGTCATGGTCGGCAAGCTCAACATGGACGAATTCGCCATGGGCTCGTCGAACGAGACCTCGAAGTGGGGCAATGTTGTCAATCCGTGGAAATCGCGCGGCAGCAATGCCGGACTGACGCCCGGCGGCTCGTCGGGCGGTTCGGCCTCGGCCGTTGCTGCCGATCTGTGCCTGGCCGCCACCGCCTCGGATACCGGCGGATCGATCCGCCAGCCGGCCGCCTTCACCGGCACGGTCGGGATCAAGCCGACCTATGGCCGGTGCTCGCGCTATGGCATGGTGGCCTTCGCTTCGTCGCTCGATCAGGCCGGTCCGATCACCAAGACTGTCGAAGACGCCGCCCTGATGTTGCAGGCCATGTGCTCGCATGATGTCAAGGATTCGACCTCGCTCGATTTGCCGATCCCCGATTTCTCCAGCTTCCTTGGCAAGTCGGTGAAGGGCCTGCGCATCGGCATCCCCGATGAGTATCGCCTCGACGGTATTCCGGCCGAGATCGACGCGCTGTGGGAGCAAGGCATCGCCTGGCTGAAAGACGCCGGCGCCGAGATCGTCCGCATTTCCCTGCCGCACACCAAATACGCCCTGCCGTGCTACTATATTATCGCCCCGGCGGAAGCCTCGTCCAATCTGGCCCGCTATGACGGCATGCGCTTCGGCCATCGCGCCGAGGGCGTGTCGTCCTTGACCGACGTTTATGAAATGTCGCGGTCGGAAGGCTTTGGCAAGGAAGTCAAGCGCCGCATCATGATCGGCACCTATGTGCTGTCGGCTGGTTTCTATGACGCCTACTATGTCAAGGCGCTGAAGGTGCGTCGCCGTATCGCCGAGGATTTCACCGCGGCCTTTGAAACATGCGATGTCATCCTGACACCGGCCACGCCATCGGCCGCTTTCGAGCTGGGTGATCAGGCCAAGGCCGCCGATCCGGTGCAGATGTATCTCAATGACGTCTTTACCGTCACCACCAACCTGGCCGGATTGCCGGGCCTGTCAGTGCCGGCTGGACTTGACTCGCAGGGCCTGCCGCTCGGCCTCCAGGTCATTGGCAAGGCGCTGGACGAAGGTACGGTTCTGAACATCGCCTCGGTGCTGGAAAAGGCCGCCGGTTTCAATGCGCGTCCGGCGAAATGGTGGTAGGGATTGCAAAGGATCGGTTTTCAGCCGGCGGAACTTGCTGAAACGCTCAAATACACCTAGGTGTGTATTAGACTTCACAGACCTGCTCAGGATTAACCCGTCTATGCGTAACCCATACCTGCGTAAATTGACATTTGGTCTGATCCTGTTCTCGACCTGCACCCTGCTGGCGATGCCAGCCCTGGCACAGGCCACAGATCCGGTCCCGCCTGATCAGGCCGCCCCAACTGACGAGGATGTTGCCAATATGGCGCTGGTCTGCGTGGCCACTTACGATCTCGTGAGCCCGACGCAACCGAAAGGGCCGCAGGCAGAAGCTATCGCCGATGCCCGCGATCTGGCGCGGTCCATATATATTGAGGCGACACAAAGTGATGAAGCCACCGCCGATGATGAAATCGCCCGCACTGATAAGGCGCTCGAAGCGGCCATAGCCAGTGGTAAAGGCAATCTGGACGAGTATCATTCAACCTGCGACAGCCTGTTGATGGGCGATGGCAGCGATGAGGGCAGCGACACGGGCGCTACGATTTCCTGATTATCGCAACAATCCCGGTTGTGGCGCCAGCCAGATATCGGCGGTCTTGACAACAGGATAGGCATTCATTCCCTCGGCGCCGGCCGGCACTGTATTGATCTGCTCAGGTGACGGCAGTTTCTCAAGTTGACTGGCAACCGCTACACCGCTGCCGATCAGGGTAGCGGCAAATAGAGCGAGACTGACCGTCAAGCCATTCAGATAAGCCATCTTGTGATCAGCCGGTTTATGGCGGGATGAAGGGTTTACAGCCATCGTTGCGTCCAGCATGTCAGGTCTCGTGCCAATTGTGTGTGAGGTCGTGGCCTCTTGTTTGAACTGATACTAAGGTAACTGGTCGTAAGAATTCAGTGCGCCATCGCTGTGGGGATGTAGGCGGTTTGTCAGGCGTTTTGTTTTGCAGTTTTTTATGATCGAAAGCCGGCTCCTGATCAGTTCCTGAGATTTTGTCCCCGTTAGTTTAATCTGTATCTAAAGCTTGTGTTCGCCGTGCATTTGGGCACTATCGGGAAAAAGCTTGGGACCGGAGAATTCCATGAACACCGCCGTTAGCGCACATCCGAAAGAAATCACCGTTCGCGGCATTATCCTGGGTGTGCTGATCACGATCGTTTTCACCGCCGCGCAGGTTTATCTCGGCCTCAAGGTCGGCCTGACCTTCGCCACCTCCATTCCGGCGGCGGTGATCTCGATGGCTCTGCTGCGCTTTGCCAGGACAGCCACCATCCAGGAAAACAATATCGTCCAGACGATTGCCAGTGCCGCCGGCACCCTGGCTTCGGTGATTTTCGTCCTGCCGGGCCTGATCATCATCGGCTGGTGGAAGGATGTCCCTTTTTTCATCACCTTCGGCGCCTGCGCCATCGGCGGGGTTTTGGGGGTCATGTATACCATGCCGCTGCGCCGGGCGCTGGTTTCCCAATCGAGCCTGCCCTATCCGGAAGGTGTGGCCGCCGCCGAAGTGCTGCGAGTCGGCACCTCATCGCGCGAGGGGGCTGCCGAAGGCTCGGCCGGCTTGTGGGCGGTGCTCTTGGGCTCGATCACCTCGGCGCTTTATGCGGCCGGCGCGGCATCGAAATTCCTGGCGGCGGAAATCTCGGCCTATTTCAAGGTCGGTAACAGCACCGGCGTTTCCGGCATGG
This sequence comes from uncultured Asticcacaulis sp., assembly GCA_946480125.1. The sequence continues at coordinate 2,207 of CAMLIY010000130.1, read as the reverse complement.
CCGGGTCTTCTTCGCTGGCCCTGGTGGGCGCGGGGCACCTGATGGGGATTACCGTCGGCATCGCCATGTTCTTCGGCCTGTTTCTCGCCTGGGGCGTCGGCGTGCCGGTGCTTTCGACCTTTGAAATCAGCTCGTTCTGGCCGTTGCATCTTGTGGCGGCCCATCCCGATCCGGCGCTTTCGGTGGCGGCCTATGCCGAACAGGTGCGGGCCGATCAGATACGCTTTATCGGCGCCGGCGCCATCGGCATGTCGGCCATCTGGACGATCGGCAAGCTGATCGTGCCGGTATGGGGTGGCCTGATGTCGGCGCTCGAAGCCGGCCGTGCCCGCAAGGCCGGCGACATGGACCTGCCGCGCTCAGAGCATGACCTGCCGGTGTGGATCGTCGGTCTGGTCATCATGCTCTCCATGGTGCCGGCGGGCTGGTTGCTGTTCGGCTTTTTGTCGGGCGGGCCTTTGAGCGCACTGGCATTGCCTTTGGTCATTGCCGGCGTGCTTTATATTATCGTCGCTGGTCTATTGGCGGCGGCGGTCTGCGGTTACATGGCTGGCCTGATCGGATCGTCCAATTCGCCGGTATCGGGCATCGCCATCCTGACCGTGCTCGGCGCCGCTGTTATTATAGGCATGATCGGCTACAAGGTTACGGGGCCGAATGTCGAGACCGCGTTGATCGCCTTCACCCTGATGGTCACGACCGTGGTTCTGGCGGTCGCCGTTATCGGCAATGACAATTTGCAGGATCTCAAAACCGGCCAACTGGTCGACGCCACGCCGTGGAAGCAACAGGTGGGCCTGATCATTGGTGTGCTGGCCGGCGCCTGCGTCGTGCCGGTGGTGCTCAACCTGCTGAATAATGTCTGGGGCTTTCCGGGCGACCCGAATTTCCATGCCATCGATGTGGCGGGCGGCACACTGAACGCGCCGCAGGCCGTACTGATCTCCACCCTGGCCAAGGGCGCCATCGGCGGCCATCTGCCGCTCGGTTATCTCGGCATCGGGGTTGTGGTCGGTATTCTCCTGATCGCCATTGATGAAGGCCTGCGGATGTCATCCAGTGGTAAGTTCAGCCTGCCGCCGCTGGGCGTGGGGCTGGCCATCTATCTGCCGGCGTCTGTCACCGCGCCGGTAGTGGTGGGCGCTGTCGCCGGCTGGATTTTCGTCAAAGTGATCGCCCGGATGAAAACGCGGGAGATTGCCGATCGACTGAGTGTGCTGGTGGCGTCCGGTTTCATTGTCGGCGAAAGCCTGTTCAATGTGGTCTATGCCGGCCTGATCGCCGGCACCAAGAATCCGGACATTATCGCCTTGCCCACACCAACGCCGGAAGCCCTGGGCATGTTACTGGCGCTGGGCATCGGACTGGTTATTATCGTCGCGCTTTATATCTGGTCGGCCAATACAGCCAAAAAGATCGGCGATACTATCTGATCACGCACGAAAATTTGCACAAAAGCCGCTTTCCCCATCACGCAAAGATCGCTAAAATCACGTCATGAGCAATGTAGCCGACCGCCCCGTCATCAACCCCATCCCGGCCGATGGCATCACCTATTTTCTGCATCCGCATCCGCGTTCGCCCTTTTCGGAGGCCGTCCAGGTAGGGCAGGTGCTCTACTTGTCGGCCATGATCGGGCTTGATGAAAACGGCAAGCTGGCCGAAGGCTTCGAAAACGAAGTGAAGTTCATCATGAGCAATACGGCGGATATCCTGAAACGCTATGGCCTTGGGCTGGAACATATCTTCAAGGCGACGGTGATGCTGACGGATATCACCAAGTGGGGCGATTTCAACCGTCTCTACAAGCCCTATTTCCATCCGGCGCAACTGCCGGTGAGGACGGCCTTCGGCGTCACCAACCTGGCCTATGACGCCACGGTCGAGATCGAATTCTGGGCGCATGTGCCGGTGAGCGCAGAGGCTTAGGCCACCATCTTCTTCACGAAGGCGACGTAGCCGTCCATCCAGCCTTGCAGGAACTTCTTCGTGCTGTCGTTTAAGTCGCCGCTTTCGGTAAAGAAGCCGTCCTTTACCGTCAGATAGACTTCCGCGCCGGAAAAGACGGTAATGCCAACGGCGGCCACCACATCGCGCAAATGAGCCTGCATCACCGCCGTGCCGATGGCGCCGGGCGAGGCGCCGAACAGGCCGGCGGGTTTTTTGCCCCAGCTATTATGTCCCATAGGCCGCGAGGCGACATCGAT
>CAMLIY010000129.1 GCA_946480125.1 uncultured Asticcacaulis sp. | reverse complement strand
CCATCAGCGGGATCAGTTCGCGGGCGATGAAGGGCAGGGTGACGAGCACGGTGGCCAGCACCAGGCCGGGCAAAGCGAAGACGACCTTGATATCATGATCGCGCAGCAGGAAGCCGAACCAGCCCTGGGCGCCGAACAGCAAAATCCACACCAGGCCGGAAATGACCGGAGAGATAGAGAAAGGCAGGTCGAGGATAGACAGCAGCAGGCTTTTACCCTTGAACTCGAAGCGCGTGATGCACCATGCCGCGCAGATGCCGAAAATGGCGTTGAGCGGCACGGCGATGGCGGCGACCAGCAATGTCAACAGGATCGCGGCCTTGGCGTCCTCGGTGTGCAGGGCGGCGAGATAAGGCGGCAGGCCTTGCGAGAAGGCGGTGGCCAGCACATTGACCAGCGGCAGCAGGATGATGAAGCCCAGCCACAGCAGGGTGAACAGCAGAAGGAATATGGCCCCGGTCGTCTTGGGGGCGCGGGCGGCTTTGGCAGTCATTTGGCGCTCCCGGCATTGGCCCCGCCGATACCGGCGAAGAAGCGCTGGGCGATATTCAGAAACAGCAGGATGACCAGTGACATGGCCAGCATGATGACGCCGACGGCGGCGGCGCCGGCATAGTCATATTCCTGAAGCTTGATGACGATCAGCAGCGGAGCGATTTCGGATATATACGGCATGTTGCCGGCGATGAAGATGACGGAACCGTATTCACCGACGCCGCGCGCCAGGGCGAGCGAAAAACCGGTGACCAGCGACGGCATCAGGGCGGGCAGGATGACGCGCAGGGTGGTTTGCAGCGCCGTGGCGCCAAGCGTTTCGGCGGCTTCCTCGATCTCGGCCTCGAATTCGGCGAGCACCGGCTGGACGCTGCGCACCACGAACGGCAAACCGATAAAGGTCAGGGCCAGGAAAATACCGATCGGTGTATAGGCGATCTTGAGGCCGAGCGGTTCTGTAAGTGAGCCGATCCAGCCGTTGGCGGCGTAAAGGCTCGACAGGGCGATACCGGCCACGGCGGTCGGCAGGGCGAAGGGCAGGTCGATCAGGGCGTCGAGCAGCTTACGGCCTGGGAAATTGTAGCGGGTCAGCGCCCAGGCAACGGCGAGGCCGGCGATCACGTTGACCACGGCTGCGGCCAGGGCGGTAAAGAAACTCAGGCCCAGAGCATGAAGCACGCGCTTGTCTGTCAGGACGAACAGGAAACCTGACAGGCCGTGCTCCCAGGGTCGGGCGATCAGCGCCATCAGTGGGATGATGACAATGGCGCTCAGGAAAAAGAGCGTAATGCCAAGGGTGATCTTGAAGCCCGGCAGTACGCGCATGGTGCCGCTCGCCGGGTGCGGCGCGCGATAATTTTCTGGAAAATGATCCGGAATGACCGGTTCGGATACGGCGGTGTCGGGTTGTCCCGTCATGAGGTTGCCTGTCGGATTTAAAATGAGGTCTGGCGATCGATTCTAAATAAGAGAGACGACTGCCGGTCACGCGGCCGGCAGCGTCCTTCACCCTTGAAGGTCATTGATCTATTTACGGGTGATCTGGTCGAAAACCCCGCCATAATCGAACTGTTCCTTCTGAACCTTTTTCCAGCCGCCGAAGTCAGCAATGGTGACGAGCGGCAGCTTCGGGAAGCTGCTGGCGTATTTGGCCAGGACCGCCGGATTGGATGGACGGTAGTAGTTCCGGGCGATGATGTCCTGGGCTTCGTCGCTGTAGAGGTAATTCAGATATTCCTTGGCGGCGGCCAGGTTGCCGTTCTTGGCGGCGTTCTTGTCAACGACGGCGACCGGCGGTTCGGCCAGGATCGAGATCGATGGATAAACAATATCGAACTTGCCCTTGCCGAGTTGATTGACCGCCAGATAGGCCTCATTTTCCCAGGCGATCAGCACATCGCCGACGCCGCGTTCAACGAAGGTGACGGTCGAGCCGCGGGCGCCGGTATCGAGCACCGGTACGCGGTTGAACAGGTTTGTCAGGAACTCCTTGGCGAGGGTGTCGGTGCCCCAGCGCTTCTTGGCGTAGGCATAGGCGGCCAGATAATTCCAGCGGGCGCCACCGGAGGTCTTCGGGTTCGGCGTGATGACCGAAACATCGAGACGGATCAGGTCGTCCCAGTCCTTGATCTTCTTGGGATTGCCCTTGCGGACGAGGAAGACGATGGTCGAGGCGTAGGGCGTCGAATTTTTCGGGAAACGGCCCTGCCAGTTGGCGGGGAGAAGCCCGGCCTTGGCGGAGATCGAGTCGATATCGGCGGCGAGGGCGAGGGTGACGACATCCGCGGGGCTGCCGTCAATGACCGAACGCGCCTGGCCGCCTGAACCGCCGAGGGATTGGCGGATAGTGATGTCTTCGCCGGTCGTGGCTTTCCAGTGTTTGGCGAAGGCCACATTATAAGCGGCATAAAGCTCGCGGGTCGGATCGTAGGAGACGTTGAGCAGTTCGCGGGTCTTGGCGAAGGCGGGAGCAGCTATAGTCAACGCGCCGGTGGCCACAAGACTGGTGCCGCCGAGCAGGCCGATGAGAAATGTTCTGCGTTGAGGGGGCTTGAAAGACATATTGACGTTCCTTCTTTATTTGGCGCTGGCCGAATTCCCATCGGCCAGTCTGTCTCAATTTATGTTAAAAAGCGATCGGCTGGCTCTAGTAACGGAACTGGATTCGGCCTGATGTGAATTCTTCCTTGCGGCGGTCGGCGCCGGCAGCGGCCCCACCGTCGAACTCGGTCGAGTCGTAGTCAGCCAGCAGTTTCAGGTTTTCGCTCCAGTACCAGCCGATGCCGAAACCCGTGGAGGTGGCCTTCTGCGCTGCCGATGACGCCGAGGCGAAGCCGCCGGTGAAAGCGTCGGGGTCTATTTCGGTATAGCCGTAACGGGCGGTCAGTTCGAAAGCCCCCCAGGTGCCGTTCTTCAGGCTGAAGTCCTTGGCCGGCTTGACGCCACCCTTGTAGCTGACGTTTTCACCGGTCAGCACCCAGGAGGCCGAGACGTCGAGCGCCTTGTTTTCCAGTTCGGCAGATTTTAGGCCTAAAGCGACGTCCTGTTTTACCGTCACATAGTCAGCCAGGAGGCCGAAATTGTTAAGATAGAACCAGGCCTGCGGATTGGAACGCGTTTCCTTGCCGTTGGAATAGACGCCGGTGGCATACTTGAAGAAGGTCTGCTGGCCGGGCGTCTTGTAGCTGGCAAGCTGCGTATCCGTCGTGTTGCCTAGGTGTTTACCATCCGACCCGGCATAGCCGACGCCGAAACCTTGCAGGAAGACGACGCTGGAATTAAGGAAGGGCTGGGTGAAGACGCGGTAAGCGACGTCTTTCTGGTTGTCGAGGTCATTATTCAGGTTAACGCCGTCAGTGGCGCCATTGAACAGGCCGACCTGGTATTCGACGGCGTTGTCGAACAGGGTGCCGAAGACCTGGTAGCCGACATCTCGGTTTGGCACGAGGTTTGTCGAGTGACCGCGTTCGGTCCAGATGACATCAGCGTCGGATTGCAGGCGTTCGAGACCGAGCGGCGACTTGAACTTGCCGCCACGGAACTGCACGGCATCGGAGAACTTGTATTCGATATAGGCATCAACGATAGACGCGGCGGCCGAGGACGATCCGCCCAGTTCAGGCGTAAACCTGAAGGACGCATTGCCGGCGCGACCGGAGAAGGTCGGACGGATCAAACGGCCGACCACTTCGTCACGCAAGGCACCGCCATCATTGCTGAAGCTGTGGACGTCGACATTGACCTGGGCATTGAGGCCAAAGGCATATTTGCCATCGGCTGAAGTGAAGCTCAGGCCCTTCCTGTCGAGCGTGGCGATGGGGGTCTTGGCAGCGGTCGAGGTGGCGATTTCCTGGTCCAGTTCGCGCTGGCGCTTCAGGGTATCCAGTTCCTGTTCAAGACGGGCGATGCGTGCTTCGTAGGTCAGGTTGGCTGTGTCGTCGCTTGTCGCGGCCGGCGCGGTATCCTGGGCGAAGGCGAGGGGGGCGGCCAAAGAAGCCGCAAGTACGCCGAGGCTGGCGGTCAGATGAGAGATTCGCAATGGATGACTCCGTGTGGGTGCATCACTTCCGGCGGTCCGGTCAGCGAAATTTATGTTTTTAATTGGGAGGTTAAGCGGTTTACTTCAGGAAAGGCTTTCGTTTAGCGCTTTCCCCTTGGCATCGAAACGCAGCTTTTCGCTACGTTCGATCTGCACGACCCGCGAGTCGTGGATCACGATTTCCAGCGAGCCGAAGCGGATTTGCTGGAGGCTGGCAAGTATCTGGCGTTCAACCTCGCTGAGATTGGACGCGTTGAATGCCGTATGCGAGTCTGGGCGCGCGGAGGCGCCGGACGGTACACTCATGGGGGCCTCGTCAGAAAAAGAATTATGAAAAAAGTCTAAGGTGACGTCTTAAACCGCAGGGTTGTCGACCAGATCCTGCAAACATCGCTTGTCGAGCACGCCCGACATGGCGTTGCGGACATCGAGCATCAGGTGCCGCAACTGACAGGCCGCCTCATCCCGGCAGTCCTCACATTTCTGATAGGCCGTCAGGCTGGCGCATCGAATGGGCGCCAAAGGGCCGTCGATAATGCGGATAATATCCCCCAAAAAGATTTCACTGGCCTTTTTAGCCAGGAAATAACCTCCGAAGATGCCGCGCTTCGAATCGACGATGCCATTCTGGCGCAGTTCCTGAAGGATATTGTCGAGGAACTTCTGCGGGATATCCGCTGCCTCGGCGATCTGCTTGCTGGGCAGCATGGGTTTGTCCATTTGTGCCATGTGTATAAGCGCTTTCAGTGCGTATTTGGCTTTCATGGATAGCATGTGTTGCTTCTCCGTCGCGCCGGTTTAAATCTACACTCAATGAGTATGTTTTAAATAAAAGCGCGTCAATATGGTTTAATGCGTATAATTCTAATGTAGATTGTTTAGCCTGGCTAAACCAGCCTCATCTCAGGAAAAGACTTTTCAGCCATTGCGAACCGTTTCGCGCCACCTGCTGCCAGTCGCTGTCTTCATTATCTTCCGCCGCTGGCGTAAAGCCCCATGGATTGAATATCTTGACCCGGGCCGTTTTGAGGCCGGCTACATTGCGTGTAACCAGAACCAGGCCATGAAGTTGCGCGGTGGCGACAATCAGGGCATCACGTTCGTTTTTCGATCCGATATGATTGAGAGTGGCGCGTTTTTTTACCACGTCGGCATCGACTGGCAGGATGCGGCCATCGAAAGCTGTCATGACCTGTTCATCCAGCCAGGTCCGCAAAGGGGCGGCCTGCATCCGGTCCCGACGTTCAGCCCTTGCCACGCTGTTTTCCAGTTCGAGCAGGCTGATCGCCGACATATAGAGGTTTTGCCGGGCGACGCCCGATGCCCACCTGAAGATACCGGCGTCGCAACCGCTGGTTTTCGCCTTGCGCAGTTCATTGATGACGGGCGTGTCGAGGAGATACACGTTTAATCCTCCAGGCTTTCGTTACGATCCCAGGCCAGGTTTTCGGTCGGGATGATGTCGATATCGGAGTTGCCTTCAGGCATGGCCAAGAGGTCGATAATGCTTTCGGTCTGGCCGCTGCTCTGGCGAAACGCTTCAAAACTCATCAGGACATGCGAGGGCCGGCCGCGATCAGTGATAAAAACAGGTCCGTGCCGCGCCAGGCGCTTGGCCTTGCCGACATCCTGATTGAAATCGCGGCTGCTGATCGTGGTCATGCGGCTTCCCCGTTGCTGAGTACAGGCAGGTTAGGTCAGCGCAGTCCATACGGCAATATGAATCTACATTGCTACATATAAAACGCATAATATGTAGGTACGTTTCTATACTGTGGCGAACGGGTTACATAAAAATTATCAATAAAATAAAGGGCTTGCGAGATGCATTTTTATTTGACGCCGAGAAAATATGTGCGATTTCTGATCGAACGGCTGCCGGCCGATCATAATTTGAGGAAGCGCCATGCACACCACAATGGGCACATCAGAAATATTCCTGATCGCCATGCTGATCATATTCACCGTGCCTTATCTGATATGGCGTTGTTTCAAGACGGAATATTACGCGCCGCTGGTGGTGGTTCAGATCATCGGTGGTATCCTGCTCGGACCTGGGGTGCTGGGGGCTATTGTGCCCGACTATTACACCTTTGTTTTCAACCCGCAGGTCATTGGCGCGCTGAATGGCATCGCCTGGTGGGCGGTGATGATCTTTGTCTGGATTGCCGGCATAGAGCTTGATTTGAAGCAGGCGTGGAAGCACCGCACGGAAACCAGCGTCACCGCGGGTCTGGCGCTGGGTACGCCTTTGTTGTTCGGCTGCATTGCCGCCATCGGCATACTGGCCGTCAGCGGTGCATTGGGCAAGGACATCCATGGCTGGATCGGACCAAAGGGCCAGACCTGGCAGTTTGTTCTTGGCATAGGCATGGCGTGTGCCGTGACCGCCCTGCCGATCCTGGTGCTGTTCATGGAAAAGCTGGGTATCCTGCGCGAAGCCCTGGGTCAGCGTATCCTGCGCTATGCCTCGCTGGATGATATCGCCATCTGGGGCGTGCTGGCGCTCATCATGCTCGATTGGGACCGGGTCGGTCGTCAGGCCGGTTTCCTGATCGGCTTCGCGGTCGCCGCCTGGCTGGTGCGCAAGCTGATGTATAAGGTGCCGGAACGTGACCGCTGGTATATCGGGCTGATCTGGCTGGCGGCTTCCGGCTTCGCGGCCGACTGGTGCGGCCTGCACTTCATGGTCGGGGCTTTCCTCTCAGGCGCGGTGCTCGATTCTGAAATGTTCGATCAAAAGCAGATGGACCAGTTTCGCGGTCATATTCTGCTGGCCATTATGCCGGTATTCTTCCTGTCGACCGGACTGAGGACCAAGTGGGATATGGGCGGTGTGGCGGTGTTCGCCATGGCCGGCGTGCTGCTGGTTGCCTCGGTCGCCGGCAAGCTGGCGGGCATCCAGATCGCTGGCAAGGTGTTGAAATGGCAGAAAGGCGAGGCCTCGATCATCGGCTGGCTGTTGCAGACCAAGGCGCTGATCATGATCATCTTCGTCAACATCCTGCTGGATAAAGGGATCATCACCAATGAGACCTTTACCGCCACGCTTCTGATGGCCGTGGGTTCCACCATGTTGTCCATTCCCATGGTGACGCCGAAACTGGCGAAGATGGCGTCGCTGATTTCAAAGCCGGCCGCTGCCGACAGCAACGTTAGCGCTTTGACCGAAAAGCGTTCGGCACCGCTTGTTGAATAGGATACGGTTAACGGATACGGCCTTTGGTTTTGTCGGCGCTGTTCTTGTTTCCCGGTGCGGGGCATGGCTATAATGCCGGCTTTAAGGAGTGGCTGATGCGAAAAGCCCTGACGGTGGTTGTGGCGACGATTGGCTTGGGTTTGCCGATGTCACCCCTCTGCGCCGCCCCGCCCCCGGCGGTGGTTGAATACGATCCGGCAACGGGCTTTCCGGATCACAACGGCCGTTTCTCGGCCATGATCATCATCATCCCGCAAGCGCAATTGACCGGGTTCGACAGCGCGGATGGCGCCAGCCGACAGATCAGCCGGGTAAACCGGGCCGAACCGGGGGCGCAATTGGCCATAAAGCTGGTCTTTACCGGCCTGAGCGCTGACAGCAATGGCAATGGTGAAGTGACCTATGACCTGAAAGTGCTGGCGCCGGATGGTCAGGTCTATGCCGCCAGTGATTACAAACATCTGGCGGCGCTGCGCGGGCCCATCAGCGATGGCCGTCGCGTCTATGATAATCGCACCAAGGTGGTGCTGATGCGTTTTGAGCCGCAAGACATGCCGGGCATCTATACCGTCAGGGCCGTGGCGCGCGATGAAGTCACCGAAAGCGAAGTGCCTCTGGTGACAACGATAGAACTGGTATCGCCGGGCGCTGCAGCCGACGTGGCGCCGGCCGCAGCGCCGCTGCCTGCACCTGCTAAAACACCTCAAAAAAAGCATAATAAAAACAAAGTGCAATAATGGTAAGTATGGTGTCTGCTGGACGGCGCGATCACAAAGCGATATGCGTTAGCCTGAGCCTGAGCCTGAGCCTGAGCCTGACAGGAGACAAGACATGAGCGACACCCTTTCCGATACAGTCAGCCTGATCATTCCGGCGCGGGAAAAGGATCTCGGTGGCTTCAAGGTGCGGCGCGTCCTGCCTTTCGCCAAACATCGCATGGTCGGGCCGTGGATCTTCTTCGATCATATGGGGCCGGCCGATTTCGCGCCGGGCATCGGCATCAATGTCCGGCCGCATCCGCATATCAACCTGGCGACCGTCACCTATCTGTTCAGTGGCGCGATCCTGCACCGCGATTCACTGGGCACGCGGTCGGTCATCGTGCCGGGCGATATCAATTTGATGGTCGCCGGCAAGGGCATTACTCATTCCGAGCGGGAAGAAGAAGCCGCGCAAGCCCAGACGCGCCATCTCGATGGCCTGCAACTGTGGCTGGCCTTGCCCGAAGCCGATGAGGAAATCGACCCAGCCTTCTTCCACTATGATGCAGCTGAAATTCCGGGCCTGAGCGAAGATGGCGTCTCCATCCGCGTCATGATGGGCGAGGCCTATGGCCTGACATCACCGGTGAAGACCTATGCGAAAACCTTCTATGCCGAGTTCAAACTGACGGCCGGCAAGACGGTCGATGCGCCGATGACTGCCGAGGATCGCGCCAATCCCGATGTCAAGAACGACTTCCTGT
>CAMLIY010000128.1 GCA_946480125.1 uncultured Asticcacaulis sp. | reverse complement strand
AAAAAGGAAAGCCAGTCGTTGCGCCAGTCCGCCTTCAGGCCCGGCCAAAAATCGGAGAACGCCTCTCCGGGGGCGAGCCTCACAGGCTGGCTAACCGCCCAAGCGGCCGCCTCACAGCCCCGCCCACGATCCGGCTGGCATTATTATAGACCATGCCCATGAACCGGCCGCCGACCTGCTCGATGTCATTCTTGAGATCGATGCGTGCCTGAATATCTCCCTCACCTTCGCTGACCACCATGATCACCCCATCCATGAGCGGCGCCAGTTGCAACGCCACGGCCGAATCCGTCATGGCGGGCACATCAACGACAATGGTCTGCGCATGCCGGCGCAGGGTTTTCCAGTAGCTTGTCTGGCTAAAAATCCGTGCCGTCTGCACAGACGACAGATTTTTGTGGCGAAAGCGCGTGACCCATAAGCGACGGGCCAGAAACGGCCGCGCTACCAGATAATGTGCATCGGTGATGGCGGCATTTTCAGAGGGCGGCGTTACCGTAAAGAACACCGACCCATCGGGTGTGGCCTGACTAAGCGCACCCGGCTCGCCAAAACGTTCGGGATCGGCCGTCATCGCCTGCATCTGGCTCTGGTGCGGCAGGTCGGCGTCAACCAGCCAGATCGGTTTCTTGGCGAAGGCGGCTTCACAGCGGGCATATTCGCGCGCCACGGTCGAGACCCCCTCGCCGCCATAGGCCGAAACGAACATCAAAGCGCGTCCCTGCGCCGATTGCGGACGGCCGAGCGCCGACATCAGATCGGCCATTTCGCGTGTCAGATCAACCATGGATGCCACTCAACCTACGCATTACGCCGCCTTCGTTTTCGCCTGGGCCAGAACCGGCAGGTCCAGCGCCTTTGACGCCATCTGCGCATTGGCGAAGCCCTTGCGCGTATAGACCCGCAGCAGGCCGGCGCACAGGGCGGTAAAGCCGGCGAACAGGAAAGACAGGATAAGGATGATTCGCTTCAGGCTCTTAGGCTTATCAGGCATCGACGCCTTTTCCACCACCCGCACCGTATCATCGCCACCTTTCATTTCCTGCGCCGCTTCATTTTCCTGAATGCGCTGGGTGAAGGTTTTGATGCTGTCCTGCAGGGCCGACCGCTCGGTCGACAAAGTGTTATATTCGGCTTCCAACCCCAGCAGACCTTGCAGCTTGCCCATGACCTGCCCGGCCTGCTGTTGCAACAGGCGCATGCGGCTGGACACGGAGGCCATGTCCGCCTCCAGATCGAATTTCTGACTGAGCAGGCTTTGGTACAGCGGATTGGTGCCCAGCTTGTGGGTCGCCTCGCCTATGCCCTTGCCACTGGTCATCATCGTCTGCAATGAGGCGATCTGGGCGTCGATATCCTTCACCGGCTGGGCGGTTGGCAAATAGCGTGACAGCAGATCCTGGCGCTGCTGCTGCAAAGCGAAAATCTTGTTAGGCACGGAAAGATCGAGGTCGCGCTCAATGCTCATTTCCGGACTGAGACGCGCCAGGCCACTCTTGACCTCCGTTAGTTTGGCCTGATCCGTGGCATATTGAGTCTGGGCGGCATACAGATCGGTTGTCACCTGATCATATATCTTGGCATAGGTCGCCTTGGCGGCGTCATAATCCGCTACACCGTTCTGCGTCAGAAAGGCCTGATAGCTGCGGTCGGCCTCAGCCAGACGCGCATCGAAATTATCTTTCTGCTTTTGCAGCAAAGGCCCAGTCTGGTCGGCATAAACGTCCTGGCGGTAGGTCAGGTATTCATCGATCAGGCTGTTCAGGATAAGCGAAGCCGAGCGGGCATCCTCATGCTTGAAGGTCAGTCGCACCACATTGTTCTGCGGCGCGGTCGAGGCTTCGAATCCGCCTTGCAGAACCTTGAGCGCCGCGGCCTCCGACTCGGCACGGGCGGCGTCAGTCTGCGGGTTCCACAGGCTGGGCGAAGACGGCAGGATGACCTTGTAGCCCAGCTTGGCTATGACCTTGCGCTTCAGTTCGGTCGAACTGAGGATCTCGACTTCCGACTGCACCACCTGATCAATCGTGGCCGTGGCGCCGCGCGCCGCATCACCGGCCACAGGCTCATAGACATAGTTCTTGCCCAGTTGCATCAGCAGGCTGGCGCCGGCTGTATAACTGGAAGGCATGGAAAAGGCGGCCGCCAGGCCTATGCCAAAAATCACGGCGAAGACGATGAGCATCAGCCATAGTTCGCGAAGCAGAAGGGCTACGATGTCGCCAAGTCCCAGTTGCATCATGCGCGGGCCTGATCTTGCGGCCGCAACCGTCCGTCCTGAATCCGGCTTTGATGCGCCCGCAGGCCGGCGCAGGGGCACTACCCGATCGCCATTATCGTCCCAAACGTTCCCGGTGCGCATTGAGTCTTTTAATCCGTTGCGAAATATAGAAAAAATTCAAGCACTTGCCCATACCTGGCCGAGAGACATATGCCTAAGATTTCCTAAATTAACCGAACGGGCGTTAACGAATGTTTACCGTTTTTCACCTTATTCAATAGACCATACTTTACCTGTTTACATTGCATGGATAAGCCGCCCTCATGGTCACTCGCCGTTCCATTCTGACCGCTGGCCTGACCACTGGCCTGGCCGCCGGTTTCGCCCTCGCCTCAGGCAGCGCATTGCTGGCCGGCACAGCGCAGGCGGCTCAAAAAATGCCGGAAGCGCCGCTGATCGCTTTCGCCCGCTGGACCGACGACGAGCCTTTTTACCTGCTTTATCCCGGCGACAAACTGGAAGTCAGCGTTCTCGGCGCGCCGGAACTCAGCCGCCAGACGCAGGTGGGCCCCGATGGCCGCATCACACTTGGCCTGATTGGTCCGGTCATGGCCGCCTACAAGAGCGTGCCGCAGCTTCAGGCCGAGATCGTCCGCGCCTATGCCGGCATCCTGCGCGATCCGCAGGTGACTGTTTATCCAGGCGACACGGCGCCAATGCGTGTGCTGGTTGGCGGCGAGGTGCGAAATCCGGGCTGGGTCGATATGCTGGGTGACATGGATGCCCTACAGGCCACCCTGGCTGCCGGGGGCTTCACGCATGGCGCCAAGGGCCATCAGGTGCTGATCATCCGGCGCGGGCGTGACGGTCAGGCCATGCGCCGCATCGTGGATTTGCAAAATCCGCTTGAGGGCAAGGGCGGGCTGGTGGCGCTGCGCCGCTTTGACATCATTTATGTGCCGCGCACCAATGTCGCCGAGGCCGGCGTATTTATGGAACAATGGGTCAATAATCTGATCCCGGGCGGCATAATGAACTACTTTACCTATAAAGCTTTCGGTCAATAGGTTTTCTTGTGCGGCCAGGAACGCCGCAAAGACTCTGCCCTACTCTCCAAAATTCATTCGTTGAATTTCGTCAAGGCCGACTGCGCCGCGCACGTTTGTGCGTAACCCCGCGGCTTGAGCGCAAAAGAAAAACTTAATCGTCTGATCTTCGATCAGATGATTAAGCCGCGCAACCGATACGGCCAGCGTCAAGCCACTGGCGGGCCGCCTTCTGGGCTTCGGCGATATCTTCGCGACCCATTTCGCGTGACAATTCCTTGCGATAAACCTGGGCTTCCAGCGAACCGCGCATCGAAGCCAGATTGAACATCATGTGGGCCGAAATCAGATCGACCGGGGCGCCGCCCTGGCCGGTGGAATACATCATGCCGAGCTGGAACAGTTCGTCACCGTCCATTTCAGGGGTCGGCAGGGGGATCGATTTGAACTCTATGTCGTTGGTGATCATCATATTGATGCCGCGCTTTTTGCGCGTCTCCGTTGCAGTTGATGACTTGAGTTCACCACCAGCGGATAAAATTAAAGTTAACGGGACAATCTAAGCTGAATTTTTTATGTAAACATAGAATTAATATTAATTATTCCGTTAAATTTTCATTATTTATCAATTAATAATAGATTATTATTCCTGTATATTATTGTAGTTTTTATAAATTACATATAAATTACTATAAATTCCAAGCAAGCATAACGTTAACGCAATAGCAATTTAGTCAGTAACTATGAATGCAATCATAGTCAGTCCATTCAAATAAACGGTCTTTTAAGATCGGAGTCTTGCCACATTCCGTCTCAAACCGAACACGTTTTGTTCAGCTTCAGTTCAGGGTCACTCTGTCATAAATAGATCAACGCGATAATTTTTATCGCCGCGCGTCTCAGATCCGCATATTCCTGTTGTTTCGGGATGATCTGCGCAGACAGTGAGGATGAAAATGAACAGAAAGTTAGCCCATATGGCCGCATCCGGCCTGGCGCTCGTACTGACGGCCAGCCTGGTCATGGCCCCCGGCTTCGCTGAAGCCCGGGACCACGACAGCCACAGCGGCATGAATCGGGGCGGCGGCAACCGCGAGAACAGCCGCGCTTCCGCCAGCAGCGAGACCCCAAGCCCGACACCCGCGCCGCAAGCACGTTCGGCTCCGGCCGCACGCAGCACGCAGCCGGCACGGGCGCCTGCCACTATCAGCGGTTTCAACCGTCAGCGCCCGGGCAATGCTGACGCCCCCCGTGGCAATGATCGTCCCGCAGGCGGTCAGGGTGGCGGACGCTGGCAAGGCGGCAACCGGCCGGATCGTCCTGACGGCGCAGCCACGCCTGGCCGCGGTCACGGCGGAAACTGGAACGGTAACGGGACCGGCGGGAATTGGAGCGGCGGCCGTCCCGATGGGCATGATAACCATAGCGGGTCTCGTCCGGGTCAGGATAATGGCAATGGCCACGGTGGAAACTGGAATGGCAGCCACAATAGTAACCACGGCGGAAACTGGAACGGGAATGGAAGCAGCCATAATTGGAATGGTGGCGGAAACCATAATTGGAATGGTGGCGGAAGCCATCACTTCGATTACCGTCGCGACAATCGCTTCTATGGCTATTCCGGCATACGCTACGGCTATTATTTCGCCCCTAGCTATGGCTATTATCGGGTCCCGAACCAATGGTACGGTCATCGCTGGACGTCGGGTGAGTACTTGCCGGACTATTTCTATGACTACCGTATCTCCGATTATCTCTCCTATGGTTTGCCGACACCGCCCTATGATTGCGCCTACTTCTTTGTTGGCCGCGATGTCGTGCTGGTCGATATGACCTCAGGTGAGATTATAGATGTGTTCTATGATGTCTATTAAGCCTGGACGTCACTAATCGATCCCAGGCAAAGCCCCGAAGCGCGCAACGCGTTTCGGGGCTTTTTTTTGTTTTCGACTGCCAAAAAAGCTCGGATTCCTGATGACCCACCCCCCTTTGCGGCATAACATCATTATATTCTTGCCGTATTTATGCCGGGCTCCAAACCAATCATCGCGTCAGTTCTAATCCGGTTAAAAGCGAGAAGATCATGACCAATCCACGTAACAAAACCGCATGGCTGGCCTTAACCGCCGGCTTGATCGCCCTTCCCAACCTGGCCAGCGCTCAAATTTTGGGAGGTAATGCACAGGGGGGCGGCGCCATAGGCGGTGTTGCCGGCCAGGTGCAAGGGAGCGTAAACAGCCAGGTCGGTGTCGGCGGCGTACAGGATACGCTCGGCAACGCGACCCGACAAGCGGATGATGCGGCCAGCCGCACCGCGTCCGATCTTGATACCACGCGTCAACAGACCGAGGACACCCGCCAACAGGTTCAGGGCGCCGCCCATATTGACGGCACTGCGGAAGCCAAGGGTAATTCCCAGGGCACAGCTACTGCCGGTGGCAACGTCACCGTAACGGGCGACGCAAATGCCATAACGGACACGGCGAAATCGGGGGTCAATACAGTCAAAAACGACGTGAACACGGTTGCCGGTCAGACCCATGACACCGTGCAGGGCGCCGCCGGCGTCACCTCTTCAGCCGATGTGAGCGCTCAGGCCAAAGCAGACGCTGAAGCCACGGCGAATGTCGAAAAGAAATAACCTGGAGGATATCATATGAAATATCTCAAGACTTCCGTACCTGCTGCCCTGCTGATTGGCGGCTTGCTGACCTTCTCCGCCTCCGCCCAGGAAGCGGCCATAGTGCCCACCCCGACGGGTCCCACTCAGGAAGTGGATACGCCCCCCACCCCCGGTACGGCGGAACACGCCGCCCAGATCCGGCGCGAACACGATCGCGCCGTCGTTTCCGGCGATCACGCCAATGACCCGCTTAACCCAACCAGCAGCAATGCACTCAATCAACAGGAAGCTGGCAAGGCTGCTGTTCTGGGCAATGAACCGGTGCCGGCTGATAATGCCGGTGCGCCGCCTCCCGTTGCGCAGCCGGTCCTGCCGGATTCATCGGTTAATGTGCCGCCCAGCGATCCTGATGCGGCTTTGAGTCCGCCTCCTACGGGTGAGCCTCCGCTGAAGGTCGATCCCGCGACCATAAAATAAGCATTGAACGCCCGGCCATCGTGTCGGGCGTTTTCACTTTGTAAATAGGGGGTAAGTTAAAGCGATTTCAAAAATAAAAAACCAATAAATATAGATTAAAAAAGCTAATATTCACAAATCGACCTAATAGAAGACAAATTTGCGCCCCAATCTTACACAAAATTCATCATTGTCGAAAGTAAGACCTCTCTGACGAAAGGTTTCGGCGTTTAAGTGTTGTATAATATTATACAATATCATGTTAACCCAAGTAATTCCTACCCAGATAGAAAGTAATTACCCATGAAATCTTCCGTTCGCTTTATCGCCGCCGCTGGTTTTGTTGCTGCACTTGGTGTTGCCCCGCTCATTTCGGTGGCTCAGGAAACCCCCGCTGCTGACACTTCGGCCTCGTCTTCCTCTACATCGACCACGGTCGCCGCTGACGGCACGACCACAACATCCACGGAATCAACCTCTGCATCCACCGCTGCTGACGGCACAGTGACCGCCACCACGGAATCGTCCAGCAGCGAATCCAGCGCAACCTCCAGCGCCGGCCAATAAGCCAAATTTCCTGATCTGATCTTCCCCCCGACGGATCAGGGATGCAAAACCCCCGGTGCTCTGCACCGGGGGTTTTGACGTGTCAGCCGGCCGATTTCTGTGTAGCGATGCGGAACAGCGCGCCCCAGCTCAGCTTGCCGCCGGTCAAGGCTCCGGCACGGAAAGCCCGCCGTCCGACCGCCATCATGATCAGCGCCACCACCCCCATGCCGCCCAGGGTGGCGGCAATTTCATACCACGGCAGGGGCTGGGCCAGCCGCAACGGCATCAGGAACGGTGTGAAAAGCGGAAACCACGACATATATTGCAGCATCGGCAAGTCCGGCGAGGTAAAGGCCACCTGCATGGTCATCATCGGGATCATCAATACGATGGTCATAGGACCAATAATCGCCTGGGCATCTTTTTGCGTTTCACAAAAAGCCCCGACCGCCGCGAAGAAGACACCGAACATCAGGTAACCGCCGGTGAAATAGGCCAGCAACAAAGCGATATGGCCCGGCGAGAACAGGCCTGACACCGCCGCCGCGATTTCGCGTACGGTCTCGGCCGGCATCACCGCGAACCCATAGGAACTCAGGGCAAAACCAGTCAGCGCCCACAGGCCTGAAACCGTCAGCATGACCGCGGCCACGCCCAGCACCTTGCCGATCAGCAGCGATTCGGTCGAAGCCGAAGCCAGCAGCACTTCCAGCACCTTGCTCGACTTTTCCTCGATCACCGAGCCCAGCAGGATCATGGATGATGAAAAGATGGTGATCCAGGTAATATAGCTGATGCCGATGCCCAGGAACCGCCCGCCGTTTTCGCGCACGCCCTCGGCAAACCCATCCTTTTTCGGCGCGCTCACACTGGCCGGCGTCACACTGACGATATCGGCCCGCGCCTCACGCATGTCATGCGCCAGGCCATGATCGATGCCGTGCATCCCGGCCAGTTTGTAATATTGCAGGCCATGCAGGTCCCACAAGATCAGGCCTTCCACCTTGCCCTTATGCCCCTCGGTCGACCAGATGCGAAAATGCAGCTTATCGCCGATGTCCGTCGCCACAATGATGGACGTCACCTGACCGCTGGCGATGATTGCCGGCATCTTCGCCTCGACCTTCGCCACCGGCATATCGGCTGATAAGCCTGCCGGCAATGGCACCAGCTTCAGCCCGCCATCATCGAACACCCCCGGCTTCGGGGCATGACTGCGTACAGCTTGCGCCACAGCGCCTTCAATCTGATCGCCACTCAGGTCCAGTATTGCCACCGTTTCAATCGGCGCCGAATGGCGCATCAGCAGGGGAATAAAAATACTGCATCCGATGATCAGCGGCAGGGTGAACAGCGACAGCCAGAAACCGACCGTGCGGACAAAAGCCAGATATTCACGCCGGGCGATCAGGAAGGTCTTATTCATGCTCGCCTCCAGCCAAAGAACTTGTCAGTACAATAAAGGCTTCATGCAGGCTGGGCTCCTTCGCCTCGAACCGCCTGACATCCAGCCCGCGCAGGAAGGCCTCTTTCAGCGCCTCGTGCGCCGTATGCCCCTTTTTCAGATGACACTGCCACAGGTGCGCGCCCGCTTCCGCTTCGCCCATATCCACCACCGAAACAATCCCCGGCAAGGCCAGCAGGTCAGCTTCGTCCAGCGCCCCTTCCAGATCAAGATGAAGCGGCGCCGCCGCCCGCACCGCCTTCAGTGTGCCTTCGAAGACCTTGCGGCCCTTGGTCAGCAGCACCACCTGCTCGCACAGACGTTCGGCGTGCTGCATGACGTGCGTTGAAAACAACACGGTTGTTCCCCGCGTCGCCAGATCGCGGATGACCGGTT
>CAMLIY010000127.1 GCA_946480125.1 uncultured Asticcacaulis sp. | reverse complement strand
CTGAAATTTATTGTCACTTGTCACTATGGAAACTGTTCCTTTGAGGAGTTTGTTTAGGGTCGCCAAAACAGGAGTCCGGCAATGAACCTCAACACCGTTCAGGAAATTTCACCACGCAGCGGCGTGGCGTTCAAATTGAAGAAAGGTCAGCGCCTGCGTGTGATCGATCCGCAGGGTGAGCAGGTATCGGATATGCTGGCCTTTAATGCGGATGATACGCAGGAGGTCATATCCAGCGGCCGGACGCTCGACTACGCCAGTAAGCTTTTCCTGACCATCGGTGATCCGATCTATTCCAACCGCAGTCGGATCATGCTGAATATTGTTGAAGATACGGTGGGTCGCCATGATTTTCTGCTGACGCCGTGCTCAAAAGATACCTTCCGTATCATTTATGGTGACGAACATCCGCACCAGGGCTGTTTTGGTAACCTGTCCCACGCCCTCGAACCTTACGGCATTGGGCCGGATCAAATCCCCGTCGCATTTAATATTTTCATGAATGTTCAGGTGGATGGCCAAAGCGGTGAGTTGCGTGTCGATCCGCCGATGAGCAAGGCCGGGGATCATATCCTTTTCGTAGCGGAAATGGATCTCATCATCGCCCTGACCGCCTGCTCTGCGTTGCAGTCGAACAATTATGCTTTCAAGCCTATCCATTATCAGGTTGAAGACGGCGATGCCGGCGACGCCTGAACATCTGCGATAGATATCCTGCGGAAAGTGACAACCAGTACGTCGCGATGACTGGGGGCCGCCGGATCGAGGCGGTGAATGGGCGTTACGCCATGCAGCACACGATGGTCGTTGAGAAACACGGCGTCCAGTGCCGCTGACAGTGTAAAGGTTCCCAGGGATGTGCGCTCTGGGCCGCAAATGGCGGTGATGCCTTCTCTGACATTGAGCCGGTCAATCAGGATCACCGCTACCCAGTCAACGCCATCTCTGTGCATACCTTCGGGTGTAGGCTGGCCGGCTTCACCTGGCGCCGGCTCGATGCGAAACTGATGCACTTCGATGTACCAGTCGCCAAGCAGGTCTTCGGGTTGAAAAAACAGGTCGCGGCACAGGTCGAGCAGGGCCGGGAAGACAGGGTTGATGACGGTCTCTTCTGTCACCGGATCGAACCAGCGCTGCACCCCGCCATTGAGGATATTGTAGTCGCGACTCTGGTAGTGCGGCTGATGCGCTTCACGCCTGACAATGCCGTTTGACAGTGAAAAAGCGGCGTGGCGGCGTTTGCGGTAGCGCCCGCCATCCGCCATGAAGCGATCGGGCCCGAGATCGTTCCATGACGCGGCAAAGGCCGGCCAGCCGTCGGCGAAGGTCTTCGGGAGCAGGGCTTGCGTGACGATGCTCGGCGTAAAGATATGGCCGGCGGTTTTTAATCTTTGGCGCAGGTCGGGCAGGGCAGGGGCTTGATCCATATGGCGATCCTTTGGTGCCGCCTCTCTTAATCGCTTTAATCGGAAAAGCAATGTGATGACGTGTCGCGGCAGCTTTGTGGTAGGACGCGCCTATTGAGGAGGCCTGTCGATGTCTGTTCGAAAACCAGGATCTGCGTCTGTTTTATTTGGTAGTCTGATTGGCGCAGCTATTTGTTTGCTGTTGGCGCTGGGCATATGGCAGGTGCAGCGGCTGGCATGGAAAACCCATCTGATTACGCAGGTCAATGCACGCGTCAGCGCACCGGCGGTTCAGGCGCCACCGGCGGCGGATTGGAGGCGCATCAGCAAGTCCGATGATGAATATCGTCACGTCACGCTGCGGGGGCAACTTCTGAACCATGACGAGGCGCAGGTATACACGCTTTCAGACTATGGTGCCGGCTATTGGGTAATGACGCCGATGAAGCGTGATGACGGGACGTTGGTTTATATCAATCGCGGTTTTGTGCCCATGGATAAACGTATGCCTGTCACGCGGCCGCAGGGGCAGTTATCAGGGATGGTGACGGTAAGTGGTCTGTTGCGAATGTCCGAAACCAAAGGCTGGTTACTCCAGCAAGCCAATGACCCGTTACATAATGCCTGGTATCGCCGTGACATTGCCGCCCTGGCGCGGGCCCATCACATCGATACGGTCGCGCCTTATTTTGTCGATGCGGACGCCACGCCCAATCCTGGCGGCTGGCCGAAGGGCGGTTTGACAGTGGTGAAATTTCCGAACAGTCATCTGGTCTATGCCCTCACCTGGTTTTCGCTGGCGGCCATGTTAACAGGGGTATCGATCTGGCTGGTGTGGTTCCGTAAGCCGGATAATGATGACCAGATATAAAAAAGCCGCCGGTATGATCCGGCGGCTTTTTTCAGTTATACGATGAAATTCAGATGCGGACCCGGACCGGTTCGGCGTGGGGCAGGCCATTAACCCAGCGCGCCATGGCATCATCCATATGGCCCAGCACCGCGAGATGCAGGCGCTTGAAGGGATGGCCGGCGAGGGTCAGGAAAATCTGGAACATGCCGTTTTCCGGTTCTGGCATCAGGGCGTCGATAATGTCCGATTTACGGATGACCGCATCAATCACCAGGCCGTTATATTCGAGCCGGTCTTCATAAAGCGACAGCTTGCAGCGCCATACCATCGGGGCACCAAAGAGAGCCGCCGCAATCGGAATCAGGCTCAACAGGATGCCGCCGAACTGGGCGACCGGGCCGTGCATATGCGTATAGGATTGTATCGCACCGGTCACACCTACGGCGATAAGCGCCACAGCGCCGGCAATAAGAAGGGCTTTGAAAACCGGTCCAAACTGGTAGACACGCGGATAGGCTTTAGTCGCTTCCATACTTTAATTCCTCACGTCAATTAATTTTAACGCATGCGTCAATTTAGCTCACGCTACCGTATAATTGGGATATTGCAACGCCTTTTTCAAATTTTATCCTAATGCAAACTGTATGTTTTTCATAAGCCGGACGAACAATGTCACGGTTATTTGACTTTTCCGTCAATCGGAACGCCGTTAAATAACTGGGTTTTTTAACGCATTTGCGAAAAAATAAATGCGGCGCTGCGACAATGTGCCCCTTGCGACCGTTGCGAAATTCCTGTTTACGGCTTTCAAATCCTCGCGAAATAAAACGCGAAGAATGTCTCAACTCCTTTGTGTTGTTTAGGTTTAGTCCTGTGAACCCTTCGGATCGTCATTCGGCGCGCCCCCCCCACGCTGTATTTTCCAAGCGGAGCGTATCCTTGTCTTCTATATTGCGGCGCACAATAAGGCGCGCTTATCTCATGGGCGGCGTGATCGCCGGTGCTGTCATTCTGTCAGGATGTCACATGGCTGTGATGGACCCTAAAGGTCCCGTCGGGATGCAGGAAAAGGATCTGATCATCCTAGCCGTATTGCTCATGTTGATTCCGGTGGTGCCCGTCATCGTCATGACCCTGTGGTTTGCCTGGCGGTATCGCGCTTCCAATACCAAGGCGACCTACGCGCCGGATTTCGAGCACTCCAACCGTATTGAAGCGGTTGTCTGGGCGATCCCGACCCTGATCATCATCGCGCTGGGCGCCGTGACCTGGGTGTCGACCCATGAACTGGACCCGCGCGCGCCGCTGGCCCATATCAGCCAGCCGAACGTCAAGCCGATCGAGGTCGAGGTGGTCTCGCTCGACTGGAAATGGCTGTTTATCTATCCGGATTATAATATCGCCACGGTCAATGAAATGGCCATGCCGGTCGGCACACCCGTCCATTTCAAGCTGACTTCGGCCACCGTAATGAATTCCTTTTTCATTCCGCAGCTTGGTTCGCAGATCTACACCATGACGGGCATGGAAACCCAGCTTTCCCTGCGCGCCGATCATCCTGGCAGCTATGAAGGCATCTCGGCCAATTACAGTGGCCACGGCTTCGCCGGCATGCGGTTCCAGGCCCTGGCGCTTGACGACGCCGGATTCAAGGCCTGGGTAGCCAAGGCGCAAGCCACACAGGCTTCGCTCGATGGCGCCGCATATGCCGAACTTGAAAAGCCTAATCTCGCTTTCAAGCCGGCCTATTACGCCTCGGTCGAGCCTGATTTGTTTCACAAGGTGCTGAATGGCTGCGCCGATGGTGGCCTGTGCACCGACGATTCACACAATATGGCGATGATGAAAAACCTGGCGCCGGGCGCCGCACAATGCAAACCCGGTGAAGACGCCAAACTGAAAGCCGCGAAACCGGCGGTCGCTGAGGCGGCCATCACCCAGACACCCGTTTCCCAGTCCTCTGGCGCGCACAAGAGCTAGTATCCATATGTTAACGCACGCAGAACCTGCCGCCCACGCGGCCTCAACCGCCGACGCTTCGCCGCTTGTCAATTTCCTGTTCGGCAAGCTGCGCCTTGACTCGATCCCGTGGCATGAGCCCATCATCATGGTGGCAGGGGCCGGCATGGTTGGCGCCGCCATCCTGGTGCTCGGCCTGATCACCTATTTCAAGCAGTGGAAATATCTCTGGACGGAATGGCTGACCTCCGTTGATCATAAAAAAATCGGCGCGATGTATATCATCCTGGCGCTTATCATGCTGCTGCGCGGTTTCGCCGATGCCCTGATGATGCGCGGCCAGCAGGCCCTGGCTTCGAATGGCGGCGCCGGCTACCTGCCGCCCGACCACTTCGACCAGATTTTCTCAGCGCATGGCGTTATCATGATCTTCTTCATGGCCATGCCCTTTGTCATCGGCCTGATGAACGTGGTCATGCCGTTGCAGATCGGGGCACGCGACGTCGCTTTCCCGTACCTTAACAGCATGAGTTTCTGGCTGACCGCCGCTGGCGCCATTCTGATCAATGCGTCTCTGGTCATTGGTGAATTTTCGCACGCCGGCTGGCTGGCCTATCCGCCGCTGTCGGAGCTGAAATTCTCGCCGGGGGTAGGGGTCGACTATTATATATGGGCCTTGCAGATTTCCGGCCTGGGCACCTTGCTGTCCGGTGTTAATCTGATCGTGACCATTTTCAAGATGCGCGCGCCAGGCATGACCCTGATGCGGATGCCGGTTTTTACCTGGACGACACTGGCTGCCAACATGCTGATCGTCGCGGCGTTCCCGATCCTGACCGTTACCCTGGCCATGCTGGGCGCCGACCGTTATCTGGGCATGCACTTCTTCACCAATGAAGCCGGCGGTAACCCGATGATGTACGTCAACCTCATCTGGGCGTGGGGCCACCCCGAAGTCTATATCCTGGTCCTGCCAGCGTTCGGCATCTTCTCGGAAGTGGTCGCTACCTTCTCACGCAAGCGTCTGTTTGGTTATGACGCCATGGTTTACGCCACCCTGTGCATCTGCGTACTGTCGTTCATCGTCTGGCTGCACCACTTCTTCACCATGGGCGCCGGTGCCAATGTCAATGCCTTCTTCGGCATTTCGACCATGATCATCTCTATCCCGACGGGTGTGAAGATCTTCAACTGGCTGTTCACCATGTACCGTGGCCGGGTGCGTCTCGAACTGCCGATGATGTGGACCCTGGGTTTCATCATCACCTTCGTGATCGGCGGCATGACCGGCGTCCTGCTGGCCGTGCCTGGCGCCGACTTCGTGCTGCACAATTCGGTCTTTTTGATTGCCCACTTCCATAATGTCATCATCGGCGGCGTGGTCTTCGGCTGCATCGCCGGCCTGAACTACTGGTTCCCCAAGGCGTTTGGTTTCAAGTTGCATGTCGGCATCGGCAAGGTATCGTTCTGGTGCTGGCTGATCGGCTTCTGGATCGCCTTCCTGCCGATCTACGCCCTGGGCCTGATGGGCATGACCCGTCGCCTCGACTACATGAACAACCCGGTGTGGCATGCCTACCTGATCGTGGCGCTGTGCGGCGCTCTGCTGATCTTCGTCGGCATTATCGCCCAACTGGTCCAGATCGTTTATTCCATCTGGAAACGCGATAGTCTGCGCGACCTGACAGGCGATCCGTGGGATGGCCGGACACTGGAATGGGCAACCTCTTCACCGCCACCCTTCTATAACTTCGCCGTGCTGCCGAAAATCGGCAACCATGACTCCTTCTGGGACGCCAAGCAGACCGGCACCGCCTTTGTGCAACCGAAAAGCTACGAGCCGATCCACATGCCGCACAACACCTATACCGGCTTCCTGATCGGTATTGTCAGCGCCGGCCTCGGTTTCGGCCTGGTGTGGCATATCTGGTGGATGGCGGGTGGCGCGCTTCTGGTCATGATCGGCCTCGGCATCGCCCACACCTTCAACGAAAACCGCGACTATTATGTGCCCGCCGATGAGGTCAAGGCGATCGAGGACGCGCATTTCGCTAACCTGAAGCTGGCCGGCCAGCCCGTAAAGACGGGAGAGTAATATGAGCAAGACCATCAATCCGGTCGAAGGTTATAACAACCAGATCGACTCCGCTTACGATCACAATCCGAACGACGCCCACCATGCCGGCGATCATCATGATGAGGGTCCCAAGGTTACGCTTGGGTTCTGGATCTATCTGATGAGCGACTGTATCCTGTTCGCTTCTGTCTTCGCCGGTTATGCGGTTTTGAAAGATGCGACCGCCGGCGGCCCGAATGGCCGCGAACTGTTCGACCTGCCCTATGTGGCCGTCGAAACGGCGCTGCTGCTGATCTCTTCGCTGACCTATGGCCTGGCCATGATCAGCATGGAAGCGGGCAAGCTGAAGGGAACGATCACCTGGCTGGCCATGACCGCCCTGTGCGGCCTCGGCTTTATGGGCATGGAAATCCATGAGTTCATCAAGCTGATCGGCGAGGGCAACGGCCCGGACCGTTCGGCCTTCCTGTCAGCCTTTTTCACCCTGGTCGGTACGCACGGTATTCACGTCACCTCCGGTCTGATCTGGATGGGCGTCATGTTCGTCCACCTGTTCAAGCGCGGACTGACCCCCGCCAACCGCATCCGTCTGATGTCCTTAAGCCTGTTCTGGCACTTCCTCGACATCATCTGGATTGGTGTTTTCACGATCGTTTACCTGATGGGAGCCGCCTGATGAGCACGCCCAACACCCCGAATACCGCCAAGCCCAAAAAGGCGCGGACGCCGCATGCCAAGCCGGTCGATACAGACCTGACCCATGCCGAAGCGGCGGCTCACCACGATGACGCCGCGCACGGCACGGTCAAGTCTTACGTCATCGGTTTCGTGCTGTCGGTCATCCTGACGGCGATCCCGTTCGGCCTTGTCATGACGCATATGCTGCCGGTTGCCACCCTGGTGCCGGTGATTGTCGCGGTAGGGATTGTGCAGATCCTGGTGCATCTCTATTTCTTCCTGCACATGAATACCTCATCCAGTCAGATGTGGAATAATGCCGCCTTTGTCTTCACCGTGCTGATCGTCGGCATTGTGGTCATAGGATCGCTATGGGTCATGTACCACCTGAACGCCAACATGATGCCGGGCATGATGCCTGTCGAATAGACCGGCAAATACCTCATGTAAAAAGCCCGCCAGATATGCATCTGGCGGGCTTTTTCGTTTCAGGATATATATTCAGAGAAACTGCCGGAAAATATAATAGAGCGCACCTGCCAGAATGATCGTGGCCGGCAGGGTCATAACCCAGGCCAGGGCGATGCCGCGGAGGGTCGAGGTTTGCAGGCCCGAGCGGTTGGCAGTCATTGTGCCCGCCACCGCGCCGGACAGTATGTGGGTGGTCGAAACCGGCAGACCCAGCCGTTCAGCGGCGAAGATTGTGACGGCCGAGACAATGCCGGCGGAAGCGCCCTGAGCATAGGTCATCCTGGAATTACCGATTTTTTCGCCGACCGTGACGACGATCCGCTTCCATCCGACCATGGTGCCGAGCCCGAGCGCAAGCGCGGTGGCCACCTTGACCCAGCCGGGCACATAACGCGTCATGTCATTCAGCGTTGATTGCAAATGGTCAAGCGCCACAGCTTCTGATGCAGGTATGGTTTTTGCCGTCTTGAGGAGGCTGACAGCACCATTGACTAGGTACATATCGTTGCGCACTTGCGGCATGTCTGCGGCCGGCACGTGGCGCAGGGCGCCATGAACTTCAATCTCCGTTTGGATATGGCCAGTCATCAGTGCGAGGGCGCCATATAGTTCCGGCGTATCGATGCGGTGGTTGCGTACGGCGGCATTGACAGCGCTGCGGGCGATATCGAGTGTCGGCACAGTGGCGCCATTAGCATGAGCCTTGAACGCCTGCTGACCGGCATCGAGCTGCGCCAGATAGGCCGGCTGGGCGGAATCGGGCAGGGATCGGTTGAGCGCATAGGTGGCGGGCGCGACACCGATCAGGATAATCATGATCAGGCCCATGCCCTTCTGGCCGTCATTACCACCATGGGCAAAGGAAACACCGGTACAGGCGGCGATCAGGGTGGCGCGTATCCACAAGGGCGGCGGGGCGTCGCCTTGCGGAGCCTCATAGAGTTTCGGATTGCGGATCAGGGCCTTCATCGCCACTAACAAGGCCGCGGCGGCCACGAAGCCGATCAGCGGCGAAAAGATCAGTGCCTTGCCGACCTTGATCGCCTGAGCCCAATCTATGCCGGAAGTGGCATTGACAGCCGAGGTCATCAACTGGTTGGCGAGGCCCACCCCCATGATCGAGCCGATGAGGGCATGGGAGGACGAGTTGGGGATGCCGAGCGCCCAGGTGCCGAGGTTCCAGATGATGGCTGAGATCAGCAGGGCGAAGATCATGGCGTAGCCGGCGCCAGTGCCGACCTGGAGGATCAGTTCGACCGGCAGCAGCATGACGATGCCGTATGCCACCGCGCCGGTCGAGGCCAGAACACCGAGGAAGTTGAACACCCCCGACCAGATGACCAGATCGGAAGAGCACACGTCTGAACTCCAGTCACTTGACAGGATCTCG
>CAMLIY010000126.1 GCA_946480125.1 uncultured Asticcacaulis sp. | reverse complement strand
GCCAGGGTCATGTAGATATTGGTGCCATCGAGATTGAAGGAATAGCCGGTCGGGATCACCAGCCCCACCACCGGCTTCGAGCAGCCAAGCGCCTCCATCTTGCGCATCAGGTTTGGCAGGGCGCTTTCCGAAGACGAGGTGCCGAGCACGATCAGCAATTCATCCTTGATATAGGCGACAAAGCGAAAGATCGAAAAGCCGCACATCCAGGCCACAATGCCGAGGACGACCACGACGAAGACAATGGCCGTCAGATAGAAGGTGCCGATCAGCATGAGCAGCGAGCCCAGCGCCGCAGCGCCGAACTTACCGATCGTATAGGCCATGGCTGCGCCGGCGCCAATCGGGGCCAGTTTCATGATCATCGTGATGATATCGAAAATAATCTTGGTGCCCTCATCGATCAGATTTCGCATGCCCTGCACCGGCGGACCGATACGCTGGAGGGCGAAGCCGGTCAGGATAGCCACCAGAAGCACCTGGAGGATATTACCCTCGGCAAAACCGCTTACGAAGGTATCGGGGATCAGGTGAAGGAAAAAGTCGACCAGGGTTTCGTGCGTTTCCGGCGCGATATATTTGGCCACAGCGGCGGCATTGCCGGCGGCGTGCATCCCGGCGCCCGGCCGGATGACATTGGCGATGATCAGACCCAGCACCAGCGCAAAGGTGGAGATGACCTCGAAATAAGCGATGGCCTTGACGCCAACGCGCCCGACCTGCTTCGCCTCGGCCACCTGGCCTATGCCTGAAACCACCGTGCAGAAGATCAGCACAGCAATGGTCATCTTGATCAGCTTGACGAAGCCGTCGCCCAACGCCTTGACCCAGCCTTGCGCCGCCACCTCCGGCCAGATCAACCCGATGACCGCACCAATCACCACGCCGAACAGTACCTGCACATAAAGGTGTCGATAGAAGGGTTTCTTATTCTCTGGCATGACCGCCCCGTTTATCATTGGCGGACACTGTATAAGCGGTTAGGCTTCGTCACAATGGTTCAAATGCGTCCGCTCACCGCTGCCGAGATCAATGCCCTGCCGACGGGACTGCTGGACGTCGTGCCCTTTGCCGAGGTGCGACTTGTCGATGGGCACCACTGGGTATCCTACCTGGCGCGGCTCGTGGGGCGCGGACCGCAGATCGTGGTGCGGGGCCGGCGGATTTTCTGGCCACACCTGCCGGCGGATATGAGCGGCAATGCCGTCGCCATGAGCCTGCTGGCCCACGAACTGGTCCATGTCTGGCAATATGAGACCGGCATGACACTTTGGCACTATATCTTACGCGAACGCGGACAGTATCATTATAAGTTAGATGGCCGGGCCTATGTTGATTACGGTTATGAGCAGCAGGCGGCGATGATGGAGGACTGGATGCGCCTCCATGCGCGACTGGCACCAAGATATAGTGAGGTTAATATCCCGGCGCTGGAAGCAATACTGTCTTTTGTAAAGTAAGATACCCCACCACCATCCGTCTTCGCCTAAAGGTTACGCCGGATGGTCCCATGGCTTGCGAAAGCTATACTTTCGCTGACGCCAAACCCCGACGAGTCTGGGAGGTATAAGGATATAGGATGGATAATTCGCCCGATCTTTGGCTTTCCGCCCTGCCCGCGCTCAAGACCGAGGGCAGCAAGTATGATCGCGGCCACTGTGTTGTGCTCGGCGGACCAGTGGCAAGTACCGGTGCGGCACGGCTGGCGGGGCGCGCAGCTTTGCGTATCGGCGCCGGACTGGTCAGCGTGGCCTGCGATCCGTCGAGCACGATCGTCTATGCCAACGCGCTGGAAGCGATCATGACCAAGCCGGTGAAGGACGAAGCCGCCTTTGCGGAACTGATCAGCGATCCCCGCATTACCGCCGTCATCATGGGACCGGCGTCCGGCGTCAATGAGCGCACCAAGGCGTTTGTGCTGGCGGCACTCACGTCCCCAAAAGCCTGCGTGCTCGATGCCGACGCCCTGACGGTTTTCAAGGACTCCCCGACAGAGCTTTTCAGCGCCATCCGCTCACGGGTTCTGCTGACGCCGCATGAAGGCGAATTTGCGCGGCTGTTCGGCAAGGTTACAAATCGCGAAGGCGATGCTTTACGGGCGGCAAAGGCCAGCAGCGCGGTTGTTCTGCTGAAAGGCCGCGATACGGTCGTGGCGGCGCCGGATGGCCGCCTCGTCATCAACCGCGGCGCCCCGCCGACCCTGGCCACAGCCGGTTCCGGTGATGTGCTGGCGGGCTTCGCCGGCGGGCTGATAGCGCAGGGCATGGATGTCTTCGACGCCGCCTGCGCCAGCGCCTGGATACACGCGGAAGCGGCCCGTCTGTTCGGACCCGGCCTGATCTCGGAAGACCTCAGCGAAATTGTGCCACAGGTTCTGCGCCAACTTGGCCGCTGAACCGCCCAACTGTCAGGAATGCCAGACATATGAGACTTTCCAGTCCAATGGCAAAGAAGATACCGTTGCCCGCATGATGGCTGATCCGCTCATAGAGTCCCAGCCCGATCAGTGACACACAGGCCGCAATGATACCGTTGCCAAGCGCCTGCCTCGCGTCCGGTGCGCGCAGGTCACGCAGACCGAACAGAATGACCGCAAGCGCCAGGAACAGGCAGGCCATTCTGCGAGACACGAGTGCACCGCCTTCGAGGTAGGCTACGTGCCAGGATGCCAATATTCCATCCGGCCATGTGAACCATAGACTTGCCAGCACCAGACAGGCGCCCGCAGTCAGAAGGGAAAGCGTTTTGAAAGGCATGGCGGGCTCCGCAGTTAACGCAAGGTTTACGTATATCCGGCAACCGCGGTTCACTCAGGGGCATTCATAAGGCTGACAATGGCTGATGTGGCGGACAGGGAGGGATTCGAACCCTCGGTACGCTTTCACGTACACACGCTTTCCAAGCGTGCGCGATCGACCACTCCGCCACCTGTCCATCCATCAAATCGCGACAGGTCGAGTGTCGCGCGGAAGGCGGCCTTTATACTCACGCCGCGCAAAGGCGCAAGCGAAGTTTGCCCCTTACCAGCGCTTTTTTTGTAACTATATTGACGGCAAGCGCGTAAGATAGCTTCCAAATCCAATTTTACGGGGTTTGGCGTAGGGCCCATAAACGCGTCTTGGCTGCCGTCGCTTTCGCGGCGCGCTTGCGGCGTTTGAGCATAATAAAGGAAAACTCCATGTTTGGTCTCAAATCCCAGATGATTTCCGCCACCCAGGCCCTGCCGGGCCGCAGCGAACCGATCCCGACCGAAGAAACACATTTCGTTCTGCATACACCGCTTAAAGGCCCTTATCCGGCCGGTATGGAAACGGTCGTCTTCGCTATGGGCTGTTTCTGGGGCGTCGAGCGCAAACTGTGGCAGCAGGACGGCGTGTATGTCACCGCCGCCGGCTATATAGGCGGATACACCCCAAACCCGACCTATAAGGAGGTTTGCACCGGACAGACCGGTCATACAGAAGGTGTGCTCGTGGTCTATGATCCTGAAAAGGTCACATTCCAGCAATTGCTGAAGGTCTTCTGGGAAAGCCACGACCCGACGCAAGGCTTTCGTCAGGGCAATGATGTCGGCACCCAGTACAGATCAGCCATTTTCACCACCTCCGCAGCGCAATATGATGCCGCCGTTACCAGCAAAGCGGTGTACCAGACATCGCTGACGGCCCTGGGCAAGGGACTGATCACCACTGAGATCGAGCCAGAGGCGCCTTTTTATTACGCTGAAGGGTATCATCAAGGTTATCTGGCCAAGAATCCGCAAGGCTATTGCGGCCTCAAAGGCACAGGCGCCGTCTGCGCCCTTTGATTTAAACCGCGCAACGGCTGCCTATTTACGTTTATCCGCAAGCGCATGCGCGCTTGCGGCGAGCTTCGCGTATTTGGCGTGCAGTTTGTTCAATTCTGCCTCGCTCATTTCTTCCATGGCAAGATAGGACGTATCAGCCGTATCTATTGCCCGTATAAGCTCATCGAGTTTTAGCTGAATAATTCTGCCGTCCCGGTTCTGGGCATTTTGCACCAGAAACACCATGAGGAAAGTCACAATGGTGGTTCCGGTATTGATCACCAGTTGCCAGACATCCGAAAAATGAAAGAGCGGGCCGGTCACGGCCCAAAGCAGGATAACCGAGATGGCCAGCGCAAAGGCGCCCGGACTGCCGGCCAAGGCCGCCGTTTGTTGGGCAAAGCAGGTAAACCACCCTTTTTTATTCGTTGTGCTCATTATTTTCCTCATGTGAGATTTCAACTTAAGATGGCTTCAAACCTGTAAGCTCTAAATGTGTCGGGGCGGCCTCATAAATAAGCCGAGAGCATGGAATCGATGCGGCGGCGGTGGCTGCCGCTTAACTGTCGCTGACCCTCCTTCCCATCATCAGCAACGACAGGTTTGCGGGAAATTTATCACACAGCGAAAACCGCTAATCCTCTTCTTGTGTCTATGAGGGTAGTCTTTGTTCATCCGGCGATCCCCCCCTCACGGCGCCTTCATTCGGGAGACAAGCATGGAAACACAACAAAAATCCACGGCCAATAGCTCAAAGGCGGCAAATCCGCTGTCAGGACGTGCGCCAGCGCCCGATCAACTGAGAGACAAGGGCCCGAAAGGCGAACATCCAAATGCATCCTTCCACGTCGAAAACGATCCGGACTGGAAAAACAGGCCGTCAGAATATCCGGCCGCAAAGCATACGCCGGATCGAAGCAAGCCATAGGAGATAGTCATGCGTAAACTGGATAATACGAAGGTCGCCATCCTTGTGACAGACGGTTTCGAACAGGTTGAACTGGTAAAACCACGTGAAGCCCTTGAACAGGCCGGCGCGCGGACCGAAATCGTTTCCCCCAAAAGTGGTGATGTCAAAGGATGGAAACACACCGAATGGGGTGACTCCCTTCCGGTCGACGTGTTGCTCAGAGAAGCTGATGCCGGCGATCACGATGCCTTACTGCTGCCAGGCGGAGTGATGAATCCGGATGCGCTGAGACTGGATGAAAAGGCCATAGCCTTTATCAAAGCTTTCAGCGATGCCGGCAAACCGATCGCCGCCATTTGTCACGGACCATGGACACTGATCAATGCAGGTATCGCCCAGGGGAAACGACTGACCTCCTGGCCGTCGCTGGAAATCGACCTGCGAAATGCCGGCGCCGATTGGGTGAATGCACCATGTATCGTGGATGGTCGCCTGATCACCAGCCGCAAGCCGGATGACATCCCGGCATTCAATACGGCAATGATCGATGTTTTCGCCCGGCATGACGAAACAGTTTAAGACGAAGTGCAGGATCCGGTATTTCAATCGTCTTGGGTCGCCCCGTACAATAAAATGCGCAGGCGACACAAGCGGGGAAAGACTACGCCGGCTTAATTCAGGCCACCGCCCAATGCGGCATAGAGATTGATCAGGTTGAGCGATCGCACCAGACGTATGGCTATAAGCTGTTGTTCAGCCCCGTAAAGTGTACGCTCTGAATCCGTCAAAGTGAGGCGATCATCAATGCCGTGATCAAAGCGCGCCTGGGCAAGCGTGTTGCTGTCGGCGGCGGCCGTCACCACATTAGACTGCGCCGCAAGGCGGTCATCGATGGTCGCACGGGTGGCCAGTTGATCGGACACGTCACGGAAAGCGGACTGAATAGCGCCTTCATATTGGGCAACGGCGATATCGCGGCTGGTTTTGCTGGCCGCCAGATTGGCCCTGTTGGCACCGCCGGCGAATATAGGTACGGATATGGATGGCGAGAAGGTCCAGATATCTGCGCCATCGAACAGATTCCCCAGTTCGGACGAGGCCTTACCAATACTGCCAGTCAGCGAAAGCGTCGGGAAAAAAGCCGCTCGAGCCGCGCCGATATCGGCATTGGCGGCTTTCAGATTGTATTCCGCCGCCATCACGTCCGGGCGTTTCAACAGGACATCCGAGGGAATGCCAACGGGCAAATCAGCCAGAATAGCCTTTTCCGGAAAGTTATCAGGCAAAAGCTCGGCACTGATATCGGCGCCAGCCAAAAGACGCAGGGCATTTTTGTCTTGCTGGATCGAGGCGGTCAGCGCGGCGACATCGGCCCGCGCCTGTTCAGCCAGTACCTGGGTCTGGCGCAGGATCATCTGATCGCTACTGCCCAGATCAAAACGCCTTTGCGTCAGGCTCAGGCTTTCCTCGCGCACACGCAAGGTTTCCCGCGACAGACGTAACTGATCCTGATCAGCCGCAAGATTGAGCCAGGCGCTGGCGACGGCGGTGATGAGGCTGATCTGGGCCGCCTTGCGGTTTTCACCGACGGCGAAGTAGTTTTGCAATGCGGCCTGGTTGAGCGAGCGCACACGGCCAAACAGGTCAGGTTCCCATGAAGCGCCGAGAGTGGCCGTATAAACCTCGGTGGTTAACGGATTTCCAGCCCCATCGACGGCAGTGGCATTACCGCGTGAGCCGGCAACCGCGCCGTTGATACCGGGGAAGAGGCTCGCGCGCTGGATGCGGTATTGCGAACGGGCACGCTCGACATTCAGAACCGCAACGCGCAGGTCGCGGTTATTGCTCAAAGCCTGACTGATGACGTTTTGGAGGCGCGGGTCGAGAAAGACCTCACGCCAGGGCAAGGCTTCCGCCGATTGTCCCTGAGCAGCGGTCGCTGTGGGGAACTGTTCGGGGACCGGCAAGGCCACCCGCTCATAGCGAGGCGCCAGGGTGCAGGCGCTCAAGACAATCGCGCTGGCCGCGCCAAGCAGACTGATTCTGACAAATGCGGTCATGATTAGTGCCCCTTGCGATCGGTTTGAGATTTTTCAAGCGCCGCCATCGCTTCGCGTTCCAGAGCCAGTTTTTGAATATGCTTTTCGTCGGCTTTAAAAATTTTCTGAATAAGGACGAAGAACAGCGGGATGAAAAAGATGGCAAGGAAGGTGGCCGACAACATGCCGCCAACCAGACCGGTGCCGATGGCATGCTGACTGCCTGAGCCCGCGCCATTGGCGAAAAATAATGGCATGATCCCGGCCGTAAATGCGAGCGAGGTCATGATAATCGGGCGCAGCCTGACCCGCACAGCTTCCAGAGTGGCATCCATCAGGCTCATGCCATTTTCATGATTGTGCTTGGCGAATTCCACAATGAGGATGGCGTTTTTAGACGACAGGCCAATGATCGTCAGCAAGGCGACCTGAAAATAGATGTCATTGGACAAACCGCGGAACATGGTCGCCAGCAAGGCGCCAAAGACCCCCAGTGGGATGACCATGATAATCGACATGGGAATGGACCAGCTTTCATACACCGCCGCCAAAAGCACGAATACGATGAAGATGGACAAAGCATAGAGCATGGGCGCCTGTGAGCCGGACTCACGCTCTTGCAGGGATAGCCCCGTCCATTCATAGGAGATTCCGGCCGGCAAGGTGGCAACGATTTTTTCCATTTCACTCATAGCCTGACCAGAGCTTGTGCCAGGGGCGGCAGCCCCCTGGATATTCATCGACGCCGCGCCATTATAGCGCTGAAGCTGTGTCGGGCCATATTCCCATCGCGTGGTCGCAAAGGCCGAGAACGGCACCATGGTGCCCAGATTGTTGCGGACGTACCACGAATTGATATCTTCCGGCTTCATGCGGAAAGGCGCATCCGCCTGGACAAAGACCTTTTTAACGCGGTTACGATCGATAAAATCATTGATATAGGCCCCACCAAGCGCCGAACTGAGTGTGGCGTTGATATCAGCCAGACTGACTCCCATCGCCCCCGCCTGATTTTGATCGATATCTATGCGAAACTGCGGCGTATCTTCCTGACCATTCGGGCGAACGCCAGCCAGTTTTGGATTCTGCGCCGACAGACCCAGAACCTGATTACGGGCGGCCAGAAGCTGATCATGTCCAAGGCCACCAATATCTTTCAACTGCAAATCAAAGCCGGAAGAGGTGCCGAGTTCGGCCACGGCCGGGGGAATAACAGCGAAAACCATAGCATCGCGGATTTGGGAGAAGGCACCCATGGCGCGACCCGCGACGGCAGGCGCTTTGGAATTTGCACCATGACGATCTTCAAAATCTTTCAGCCGGGTAAAGGCAATACCGGCATTCTGTCCCGAGCCGGCAAATGAGAACCCGACGACGGTAAAGACGGACTGTACAGCATCGTCTTTTTTATAGTGGTCATAGACCTGGTCCATAACTTTTTCGGTTCGCTCAGCCGTTGCGCCCGGCGGCAACTGGGCCAGGGTGAAGATGATGCCCTGGTCTTCGTCTGGCAGGAAGGAGGTCGGTACGCGCATGAACAGAAGAACAACGACGCCAATCAACACGGCATAGATGAGCATGAAGCGGCCCGAACGGCCAATAATGCCATTGACCGATTTTCGGTAGCCTTGCGAGGCCCTGTCAAACCGCTTGTTGAACCAGCCGAAAAAGCCCTTCTTCTCAACCGTGTGATCGGTCGGTTTAAGCAAGGTGGCGCACAAGGCCGGCGTCAGCACGAGTGCGACAACAACTGACAACGACATTGCCGAAACCAATGTGATGGAAAACTGACGATAGATGACCCCCTGCGACCCGCCGAAGAACGCCATCGGCACAAATACCGCCGCCAGCACCAAGGCGATACCGATCAGGGCGCCGGTGATTTCATCCATCGATTTCACAGTGGCGGCCAAAGGAGGAAGATGTTCTTCCGCCATCACCCGTTCGACGTTTTCAACCACAACAATGGCGTCATCAACCAGCAAGCCGATGGCCAGCACCATGCCGAAAAGTGTCAAAGTATTGATGGAATAGCCAAAAGCGTTGAGAATACCGAACGTACCAAGCAGAACGACCGGCACGGCGATCGTCGGAATAATTGTGGCGCGCCAGTTTT